>CAYXHC010000013.1:0-37374 GCA_964464905.1 uncultured Lachnospiraceae bacterium | reverse complement strand
CAGTTTAGATACAAGAGCCGCCTTGGGGCACCTTCCTTACGGAGGGTGCCCCAAGAGAGTTTTTGCTGTTTTACTTTTTGCAATTATCGCAAAGGGCGCGGAGGTGAAGGTCGTAGGAAATGATCTGTTCCCCTGAATTTTTTGCAAACCACGGTGTCAGATCGCCCCAGAAAACGTCCTTGACGGCGCCGCAAACGGGACAGATGATATGATCGTGGGGCTCAACGTTTTTGTCGTATCTGTTTGAACCTCCCACTACCTCTACGAGCCGTATCTCACCGGCTTCAAGCATAAGGGAAAGATTGCGATATACGGTGCCGTATGCGATGGACGGTAACTGCGCTTTTGCATCGTGGAAGATCTCTTCCGCCGACATGTGACGGTCGGAGTGCTTTATTATTTCGTAAATAAGCTGTCGTTGCCGTGTCATAGATACTCCATTTAAGAATAAGAATAAATCCTAATACTATTATACATTTTTTTATGAAATAATCAAGTGAAATTTACCGATTATCTTGCACTTTATCGTATTTTGTGTGAAAATATATTCAAAGATCTCGCGTTTTGTGGTGGTGTTATGAAATTCAATAACGGTTACTGGCTTACCCGCGAAGGGTATCAGGTTACTTATGCAGGATTTCCGTATAAGATAAGCGTAAAGGACGGGGAGGTCTCCGTTGTTTATACAAACGGGAAAATATATAATAGAGGTCAGACTCTCGGCGGACCTATCATAAAGGTTGCCGTTTCTTCTCAGAGAAAGGATGTTATCCGTGTCACAGCATCACATTATGATGACGGGAAAGAGCATATCTCCTTCCCGATATATGAAGAGGAAGGGTTTACACCCGATATTACGGAAACTGACGGGGAGATCATCCTCACCTCCGGCGAAACAAAAGCTGTTATAGATAAAAACCGCTACGCTATAGATTTTTATTATGGCGACAGATTCCTCACGTCCAGCCGCGGAAAGGCGCTTTCCTATATAACCGAGGACAGCCGCCGCACCGATGAGAGGCGCGCATCTGCGGACTCGGAATTTTTCTCACCCCACTTTGATAAGCGCACCTCGTATTTACGCGAGATGCTTACCCTTTCCGTGGGCGAATACGTGTACGGCCTTGGTGAGAGATTCACGCCTCTCGTAAAAAACGGACAGAGCTTCAATATGTGGAACGCAGACGGCGGCACCTCGTCCGAGCAGGCGTATAAAAACGTACCGTTTTATGTTTCCTCGCGGGGGTATGGGGTTTTCGTCAATACCCCCGATCCCGTAAGTTTTGAGATCGGCTCCGAGGTGGTGTCGAAAAGCTCATTTTCCGTTCCCTGCGAAAGGTTAGACTATTTTATCACGGGCGGCGAAGGCCCCCTTGAAGCCATCGGAAACTACGTCCGTCTGACGGGACTTCCCGCAATGCCTCCGGCATGGAGCTTCGGTCTCTGGCTCACAACCTCCTTTACGACGCAATACGACGAGGAAACGGTGAACTGTTTCGTTGACGGTATGCAGTTGCGGAAAATCCCGCTTCAGGTGTTCCATTTCGATTGCTTCTGGATGGAAGCTATGAAATGGTGCAATTTCAAGTGGGATAAAGAAATGTTCCCTGATCCCGAGGGGATGCTCTCAAGACTTAAAGAAAAGGGACTTCACATTTGTGTGTGGATAAATCCCTACATTTCGTCGCTATCGGAGCTTTATTCCGAGGGAAGAGATAAAGGCTATTTTCTGAAACGACGGGACGGTGGAGTGTATCAGGTGGATATGTGGCAGCCGGGAATGGCGATGGTGGACTTCACGAACCCTGATGCCGTGGAGTGGTATAAATCCTACCTTTATAAGCTTTGTCAAGCGGGCGTTGACGCTTTTAAGACTGATTTTGGCGAGCGTATCCCCGACGACGCCGTTTACTATAGCGGAGCTGACGGAATAACGATGCACAACTACTATTCATATTTATATAATAAAGCCGTTTTCGAGGTGTTAAGCGACGTGCGCGGAGAGGGCGAGGCGTGCCTTTTCGCCCGTTCGGGAACGGCAGGCTCTCAGGCGTTCCCCCTTCATTGGGGTGGAGACTGCAGTGCAAATTACGACTCGATGGCGGAGGTGCTTCGCGGATGCCTCTCGCTTTCAGCGTCGGGATTTGGGTTCGTTTCTCACGATATAAGCGGCTTTGAGGACACGGCGCCGCCCGATATATATAAGCGGTGGCTTGCTTTCGGTATGCTCTCCACACACAGCCGTCTGCACGGAAGTTCTTCTTACCGCGTGCCGTGGAATTTTGGCGAGGAAGCTTGCGACGTTGCACGATCCTTCGTGGAGCTGAAGGGGCGGCTTATGCCGTATATCTGGACGATGGCGTATAAGGCGCACGAGGAGGGCGTCCCCGTGATGCGCGCAATGGCGTTCTCATTTCCCAAGGACAAAAACTGCCTGCCTCTCGACAGACAGTATATGCTCGGTGACGAAATTCTCGTTGCTCCCGTTTTGAACGACAGGAGCATAGCTGAGTTTTACACACCCGTGTGCAGCGGTGAATGGTGGTACGATATCATCACGAACGAGCGCTTCCGCGCGGGCTGCTGGCACGAAAAGACCTGCTCATATATGGAGATTCCTGTTCTCGTACGCGAGGGGACGGTGCTTGTGACGGGAGATTTCGAGGATGATTTCGATTACGATTATCTTGAGTCCGTCACCGTCAACGTATACGGACTCGGAGCAGGAAAAAAGGCGTCTGCAAGTGTTCGCGGACGTGACGGCAGAAAAGTAGTATTCACAGCGGAAAACCTAAATGGCACGGTGGTGGTGACAGCAAACGACGACAGCGTTCGCTACACGCTGAACGTAATATAAGAAAGGGCGGAGAATTATATGAAAAAATACGATCTTAAGCTTGATGAAAGAAAGCGTGAGCCTGTGGCGGAGCTTCGCGAAAGATGCCGCAAGATCGCGTCAGACGGCATAGTAATGCTGAAAAACGACGAAGTATTGCCATACAAAAAGGGAGAGACCGTATCCGTTTTCGGACGCACTGCATTTGATTATCTTGCCAGCGGTACGGGCTCCGGCGGTCTTGTAAGAACGGAATACAGATCAAGCATAATCGACGGCTTCAAGGCACAGCGTTCCGTCAAGCTGAACGGCAAGCTTCTTCGTGCCTATGAAAAATGGCTCCGTGACAACCCCTTCGATACGGGACACGGATGGGCGACCGAGCCTTGGTTCCAGAAGGAATACGTGCCCGAGGATGACGTCGTCGCAGAGGCGGCTTCGGCTTCTGACGGCGCGATCATCGTTCTCGGACGACTTGCGGGCGAGGATAAGGACAACGGCAGTGCTGAAGGAAGCTATTTTCTTACCGCTGACGAGAAAGAGCTTATCTCACGTGTAACTAAACACTTCGAGCGAGTTGCCGTTTTATTGAACGTGGGCAATATCATCGATATGAGTTTTGTGGAGGAATACGGTGTTGGTGCCGTACTCTATCTCTGGCAGGGCGGTCAGGAGGGCGGCTATGCCGCCGTTGACGTGCTGACGGGCAAGGCATCCCCTGCAGGTAAGCTTCCCGATACGGTGGCGAAAACACTTGCCGACTATCCTTCTGATAAAAATTTCGGCAACAGAAACGGTAACGTTTATGTCGAGGATATATACGTTGGCTACAGATACTTTGAGACCTTTGCAAAGGACAGGGTTCTTTATCCCTTCGGCTTCGGTCTTTCCTACACCACCTTCGACGTTAACATTACCGACGCTCACCTGGCAAACGGGCGAGTATTTCTTACTGTCAAAGTCACGAACACGGGCACGTACAGAGGCAGAGAGGTTGTGGAGGTCTATTATTCCGCGCCTCAGGGCAGACTCGGTCAGCCTTCCCGTCAGCTTGCAGCGTACAAAAAGACACGCACCCTTGCCCCCGGCAAAAGCGAGACCTTGAAGATATCCTATCCCGTTAAGCTTATGGCGTCCTACGACGATAGTGGCGTAACGGGACACAGATCCGCGTACGTTATGGAAGCAGGGGATTATGTTATATACTGTGGCACCGATGTGAGAAGCGCCGTGCCCGTTCTCATCTACGGGCAGAAAAAGACGGTCGTTATCAAAAAATGCACGGAGGCGCTTTCACCGGTTCGTGAGTTTATGCGTATGAAGCCTGCAAAAGACGGCAGTCTCACATACGAGCGCGTACCTATGCGCACCTATGATCCCGTTGCAAGGATCATTGAAAATCGCCCTGAATGCGAGCCCTATACGGGCGCCTATACGGGCGACGTTGGATTGAAGCTCGCTGATGTTAAGCTTGGCAGATGCGAAATGGCGGATTTTCTTGCCCAGCTTCGCAATGAAGATCTTGCTTCTCTCGTGCGCGGTGAGGGGATGGGAAGCCGCAAGGTAGGGGTGTTCACCACCGCCATCTTCGGCGGTGTCACCGACGAGCTGAAAAGCTTCGGCATCTCCATAACAACGAATTCCGACGGCCCCTCCGGCATCCGTTCCGACTGGGAAGAGAAGATGACGCTGATGCCCAACGGTACGCTCCTGGCATCCACCTTCAACGACGAGGCGGTTGAGGATCTCTTCGTTTACGAGGGCGTTGAGCTTTATGTTCACGAGCTTGACGCGCTTCTGGGACCGGGAATGAACCTGCACCGCCACCCCTGCAACGGCAGAAACTTTGAATATTTCTCCGAGGATCCTCTTCTCACAGGGAAAATGGCGGCGGCGGAATCGAGAGGATTCTCCGCATCGGGCACGTACGGTACGCTGAAGCACTTCGCCGCAAACAGTCAGGAAACGAACCGCTTCGGCTGCGACGCGGTGATGAGCGAGCGCGCCGCCCGCGAGATATATCTGCGCGGCTTCGAGATCGCTGTCACCGAGGGGGGCGCGAAAGCGATAATGACCTCCTATAACCCCATAAACGGTATTCAGAGTTCGTCGAATTACGACCTGACCACCACTATCCTCCGTGGCGAGTGGGGATATGACGGCTTCGTTATGACGGACTGGGGCGCTCACATGAACGAGGTGGGCGGCAAGAGCAACCCCAAAGACCGCGCACGTATGGTGAGAGCACAGAACGATATCTATATGATCGTTGGCGACACCAAGGCTGAAAACGGCAAGGATAACGTGCTTTCTGCCGTTGAAGATGACATCCTCACGAGAGGGGAGCTTTGCAGATGTGCCGGAAATCTCCTCAGATATATTATGAATACCCCGAATTTTGAGCGCTTCTGCGCCGCTGAAAATCGAAAGGAATCGGACGATGAACGTTAAAGCAGTGAAAAAGGCAATATTCCTGGGCGACAGCATAACGGAAGGCCACGGCACCAGCAGCGCCGACTACAGATACGACACGGTGGTTGCAGGCTGCGCAGGCTTCGGTGAGCATCTGAACTACGGCATCGGCGGCACGCGAATTGCCTATAATGCAACGGCAAGTGCCTGGCCCGTGTGGGATCTCTATTTCTGCGCACGAGCCACGAGAATGGAGACGGGCGCTGATCTCGTGGTCGTTTTCGGCGGCACGAACGACTATGGTCATGGCAACGCGCCTATGGGAACGAAAGCTGACGAAACCCCCGACACCTTCTGCGGCGCCGTGAATTGGCTTATGACGTATCTGAAGCAGGCGTACCCTATGGCAAAGATAGTATTTATGACGCCTATGCGCCGCGAGGGAGACGAGAATCCCTCGCCCCTTACCGGATGCAATCTCATTGAGTACGTTGACGCCATCATCGAGGCAGGCGAGCGCCACGGTATCCACGTCCTCGACCTTTACCGCGAGCTTGGCATAGACCCCAACGACCCCGACGTGAAGGCGAAGTACGTGCCCGACGGACTCCACCCCAACGACGCAGGCCACGCCATCATCGCTGAAAAGCTTTACGAGTTTTTAGAAACGATATAAAAAAAGAAAACCACCGCCATCGGACGGTGGTTTTTCATGTGTATTTGATTCTTTATTCGATCTCGTCGCCTAAGCCTAAGACTGTTGAACCAGTGAAACCGCACTTTGAGCATCTGCCCAAAAGCTGATTATAATAAGCACCGTGGGGTTCGGTATAGGTATAATTGCACACGCTACATACGTTTATGGTGTGGACCGATGCATTGGTTGGTTGGCACGCATAAACATCATTCGAATGGGTGCCAACACCATAGCATATGGTACAAGTGTGATTGTTCATTGTTTTTCTCCAACTATGTGATATGTGCTGGCCAGTTATTACCAATCCACCGTAGATGTCATGAGTGGTTGGTGCATACACGGTACAATAAACATCGTTTCCAAACATTATTTTATTGTAATTTTGTTCTTCATATAAATCATAAAGTCCGATTGCGTGTCCTAATTCATGAGAGAGTAAAGCAACCTTTTCACTAGATGTATAATCGGACCAACAGTATCCATTGACCTCAATGATCCAACTTGTTAGATGACCTGAACTATCTGCTTTCCACTCACAAAAACTTGCTCCAATTCCCTGATGATTTGATAGCATTCGCCTGATTGTGCCGTAGCTTTTATTTTCATCACCTGCAGCTTTAATGTCAACTACTCTGCTCCATGTTTCTGTAGCTGATTCAAAAGCATTCTTCATATCGTTAGTTAATTCAAAAGGACCAACTTTGTATTTATAGAAAAGCTCGTCTCCATCTGTATGATTGGATTCGATAATTATCCATCCAATATCCTCATCACCTACCATGGAAGATGTTAGACTATCAATAATTCCGATTTGGGTGGTATAATGAGCACAAATGCTTGTTACTGATGCTATGACAACAATTATGAATATTATGATTTTAATAATATCATTTTATCTCCCTCGTATTTTCTTGAACGCTGATGAAATACGCTTTAATATCATCAAGCTTGAAAACGTATTCCGGCGACGGTCCCGGGTTATAATAGGGATCGATCTCCATTAATAACAATGAAGCCGAAGCTGCAGCCTCCGACATTCCTTTCGTATTTGAAGAACCGTGGTTGTCGCAATTTGCAATGTTCATTATATCTTCGCATAAAGGTGTGAAAGATAATTGAGGAACAATGTATGTGTCTCCCGTCTTAAGGGTTGCGATATTCCACACGTTAAGCGGACCGCCAACAATGGAATATGCGTTTTTGTATTCAAAATCAGGATAATCGAAGTCAGGATTATTAAGTTTGTCCTCTGCTATGTGAGTCTCCATGCTTTTCAGAAACAGCAGTAACTCTTCACCGTATGTGAATAACGGATATTCCTGATAGGTGCGTTTGGTCGTGCCACTTTGGACAAGTACGATCTCTGAACCGACGCTTCCTTTATACACTTCCAATACGCTTGCTTTGAAGCATGTGAAATTGTCAAAATAAGCATCACTAATCCAATCTCCGACGCGCAATCTGACGATGATCTCTGCTTCTTCAAACAGCGTTGACAGATTTTCATTTCCGAGTGTGTATCTTGCCTTTGCAGGATTCTCCGATTCACGAACGGGCGGCAGTATAGGTTCCTCCTCCGCGCACGCGGCAAGGCAGGGCAAGAGCATCAGCACTGCAAGGGTGAGTGCTAATATTTTTTTCATATATTTCTCCTATAAAATTAAGTTTGTTTCGAATCAAAAAAGCGCACAAAGCACCTATGGCTCGTGCGCGTTGTTTAATTAAGATAAGCTTTCCCTTCATAAATGGACCTCGCATTCCTATATCAACAGAGGCTTGGTTTACTTACAATTCCATTATAAGGCACTGCATGTTGTTTGTCAACGGTAAAATGACTGTATTTTACAATTATAAAGATAAAATGGTGGCTTTGAGAGAGGTGTGATATAACAAAAAAGAAAAGCCCCGCGCTACGGCGCGGGGGGAAAGCGAGAAATTTGCACACATTGCATAAAAATAACGCTTGGCAAAAAGTATGGCATTCAAATTTTCTGTTCGTTGCGACAATATTTACCATTGTCGCGCGCGATATATTGACAATATGTAAACATGGTGATAAAATATATAATGTAAATACGATGTATGTTATACTGTGCTGTTAAAATGTGTATTATGCGGAAAGCAAGGGTGATGAATATGATTTGTTAAGTGACTAACTGAATATAAATTATCCGTCTATTTTACACATTTAAAGTGAAAGGAGTAAAAAATGCAAAATATTAAGTATAGCTTCAAATCGTTTTTTCATTTGTCATTGTGCTCTTCATGATAACAAGTAGTTTCATCACTACGTGTTTTGCTACATCCGAGATCGGCACTTCTGACGAAACTCTGACACAATACGACCCGGAAATTTTATCCGCTTATGAAGCATTGTGTGATTATATATATCAAAATAACATTGATTTAAATTTATCAATAGACCAGTTCTATGCCGAATACCAAAACGATGAATATGCGTCCGTAGAAGCATTTGTAGAAAAAAGTATTCAAGAAATTTCGCAATTGTTTGACACAACTTCGAATGATAGTGATATAGGTTTATATGCAACAACGTCCCCATCAGATGAAACTTGGTTTTTCAACACATGGACGAAAATACATAAAAAACCGAATTACAAAAATTACAATTTACTAAATGTGGTAAAAGCGGGAGACATTGTATACGAAGCCGAGGGCGGATTCGGAATTACTGGACACATTGCTATTGTACAAGGCATCTATTATAGTTCGGTATACGGACAATATTATATAGGATTAATAGAAGCAATCGGGATTTCAAGCGGTGTTGGCGATGGGGACGGCGTTGTTAAAAGCGTCCTTGATGACGACAGACTTGATTTGCGAGCAGGAACTATTTTAAGAGTTAAGGACGCTACAAGTGATCAAATTGATGCTGCGTTGTCGTTTTGTTCTAGCCAAATTGGCAAAGACTATTATCTTTGGGGACATGAAACATCGTCGACTGCTTCAGATTGGTATTGTTCTGAACTAGTATGGGCTGCATATTATAATCAAGGGATTGATATAGAAGATTTACAGGGATTAGAAACTAGAGGGGCATATGTAACTCCAAAAGAGATACTAGATTCCTCTGAAGTATTAGCTGTTACAACATCATATACGGGAACTCCCACAATTTCCAACATAACGGCGAACAGTGCAACGAGCGTTACTGTTTCGTGGAGTGGAGTAGCTGATGCAAGTTCATACAGAGTTTTTAGATCAACATCGGTAAACGGAACATATTCACTTATAGGATCGACCACAAACACATCCTATACTAATACAGGATTAACTTCTGGAGCTACATACTATTACCGCGTAGCAGCATATTATTCTTCTACTTCTTCCGGACATTTAGGTAACAGTAGTGGTGTGAAAGGCGCACGATTATCTTTTGCTACTCCTATTATAACGGTTTTATACCCATCGACAAGTACAAGCAATTATATGCAGTGGACAACAGTATATGGTGCTACAAGTTATAAAGTTTATAGATCAACTTCTGCCTCTGGAACTTATGAATTAGTAAAGACAACGACAAGTAAACACTACACCGATTCGGGGCTTACAACTGGAACGCTCTATTATTACAAAGTTGAAGCTTGTTCCTCAAGCTCTACAGCGACAAGCGCCTATAGAACCTCAAGACCATGCGTTGTCGGAGATCCTTATATTTATAAAACCGTAATAGAAAGCCCAACAAGTGTAACGGTAAAATGGTCGAATGTACCCGATGCTACAGCATACTATTTATATAGATCAACGTCTGCGTCAGGCACGTATACTTTGGTGGCGACAACAACCATCCCGTTATACACAAACACAGGTTTAACATCAGGTACTACTTATTATTATAAAGTGCGAGCATATGGTTCATCTACATATGGTGCATATAGCACATATTCATCTGTAATACCAAAAGAATGAGAGGTTATTTGATGGCACTATTTTTTGTATATGTAAGTCAACTTTTGGGATATAGCGGTATAAATGTCGCAATAGATTTTATCGGAGGCGGTATTCTGTTCGGACTTCTCTCGCTTCTGCTTCTAAATTACACAAAAGATAATTTCAGCAAAATTGAAATAATATTAAAATATATTCTGCTCGGAATTATCACGATCGTAACAATAATACCTATAGGTAAACCGATAGTTCTGGATGAGTTTGGATACTGGTTCGCTACCACGCCAATTATAGACTTTTGTATTATACTATTTATAATCATCACCGTGGTTGTTACTATTCTGTGTAAGAAAATTAAATGGTGTCAGGCGGTAGCTAACATTCTTTTGCCATTAGCATACTTGATGAATGCTGTATTGTACTCATATCCGATTCTCATGGTATTATCTGTGGCGATGCTTGGGTTCAACATCATCTCGCTTCGAAAAATAATCCCTCGCAAGCAACCGCAAGAATAAAAGAAAAGCCCCGCGCTACGGCGCGGGGTTTTGCTCGTGTAAAGAATTATTCAGCGTCAGCCTCTTCTGCGGGGCAGCATTCGTCGCAAGCGCAAGCGCATACAACTTCATCATCTTCGCATTCTTCGCAATCGCAGATGCAATCGTCGTCGAATTCGCAGTCGCAGCAATCGCAATCATCATCGAGATTCTCGATATCGTCAAGTTCGATAGTAACCTTAAGATACTTCTTGAATACGCGTTCAAGCACAACTTCAACGGCTACGATAGTGCCGATAACTGCAGATACGATAATGAGCGCGCGGAGTAAACCTTTGTGCGGGCAGTTTTTCTTTTCTTCCATTTCAAACCGCCTCCTTTCATAACTTTATGATATTATTATAACACATTTTGTGCTATATGCAACGGTATTTTTGAAAAATTAACGGTCGCGGAGCGAAATACCGAGCTCATTTCCGAGTGTGCGGAGAATTTTTTCTGCCGCCTTGTCGGCTTCCTCGTCGGTGAGAGTTCTGTCGGCGGCGCGGAGAGTAACTCTGATGGAAACGCTCTTCTTGCCTTCGCCGATCTGCGTGCCGCGGTAAACGTCGAATACAACGGCAGATTCGGTGAGCTTTCCGCCTGCGCGGAGGCAGATATCTTCAATGCGTCCTGCTTCAAGCTCCTCGTCGCAAACGAAGGAGAAGTCGCGGGACGTGGAGGGATACTTGGGCAGATGACGGAACTCGCGATAGAGATTGCGGTTTTCGTAAACGGTCTCCATATCGATCTCAGCTACGTAGATCTCGCCGGAGAGATCGAAAGCATCGGCAGCTTCGGGATGGATCTGACCGAGAGTTGCGATAGTGGCGTCGCCGAGAGTAATGCGCGCGCATCTGCCGGGGTGGAAGGTTGCGTTTTCGCGCTCGGTGACTACCTTATAGCCGCTGATGCCTGCAAGACCGAGAACGCGCTCGCAGATGCCCTTAAGGGAATAGAAGTCGCCCTTGCCGTAGGAGCCGACAACGAGAGTCTTCTTTTCTGTGGGAAGCGCGTCGGGCGTGGTGGGAACGTAAACGGTTGCAAGCTCGTACATGGAAGCCGCTTCGTTTTTATGGTTCTGGTTGTGAGAGAGCACCTCAAGAATGGAGGGGATTGCGGTGGTTCTCATAACGCTGGTGTCCTCGCCGAGAGGATTGGAGATAACGACGGAACGGCGTTTCTCATCATTTTCGGGAAGACGGATCATATCGTAGAACTTGGGGCCGATGAAGGAGAAGGTGGTTGCTTCCCAAACGCCCATTCCGTTGAGAATTGCGTGGAGGGATTCTTCAAATGCCTGACGCTCGGTGCGTCCGCCTTCGGTCATTCTGATGATGGGAAGCGTCGTTTCAACCTCATTGTAGCCATACATACGGATGACTTCCTCAGCAAGGTCGTTCATGCATTCAACATCTGCTCTAAAGGAGGGGACGATAACGGTGTCGCCTTCAACCTTGAAGGAGAGCTTTTCGAGAATGTCCACCATGTATTCACGGGTGAGGTGAGTTCCGAGGAAACGGTTGATGCGCTCGTAGTCGAAGGGGACGGTGCGGAGGGAGGACTTTCCGGGATATTCGTCGATAACGCCGTCAACAACATCGCCGGCACCGAGAAGCTGAACAAGCTCGCAGGCGCGCATAAGAGCAGGCATTGCGTTTTCGGGGTCCATACCCTTTTCGAAGCGTGCGCTGGATTCGGTGCGGATGTTCATCGCCTTAGCTGCGCGGCGAACGGAAACGCCCTCAAAGTTTGCAGATTCGAAGATAACGGTAGTGGTGTCGTCGGTGATTTCGCTGTTTGCGCCGCCCATAACGCCGGCAAGCGCAACGGGTTTATTATCGTCTGCGATAACGAGCATTGAGGACTTCAGCGGACGGTCCTCGTCGTTGATATCGAGGGATTTGTAAAGCTCGCCGTCGAATGCGCGGCGAACGTGAATGTGTGCGCCGTCGAGGCATTTATAATCGAATGCGTGCATGGGCTGACCGTATTCGAGCATAACGTAGTTGGTGATGTCAACGATATTGTTGATGGGGCGAACGCCCTCGGCGCGCAGACGCATTCTCAGCCAAAGGGGAGAGGGTGCGATCTTAACGTTCTTAACAGCCTTTGCGCAGTAGCGAGGGCAAAGATCGGGAGCTTCGATATCTACCTTGACGTAGTTTTTAACGTCGTCGCCGTCGCCGAGAGGCTTGACTTCGGGTGTGGGGATGGAGTATTCACGTCCGAAGGAAACTGCCGCTTCCTTTGCAAGTCCGATAACGGAGAGACAGTCGGGACGGTTGGGAGTGATCTCGTATTCAACGACGGTGTCGCGGAGCATAAGAGCGTCGCGGATGTCGCAGCCTATCTTGTCGGCAAATTCTTCGCCAAGGATGCAGATCCCGCTGTTGTCGTTGCCGGGCATATCGTGGCTTGTAAGGTTAAGCTCACCGATGGAGCAGAGCATACCGTCGGAGGGGACGCCGCGGAGCTTGCCGGACTTTATCTTAACGCCGCCGGGGAGAAGTGCAGGGGATTTCGCCGCAGGAACGATGGCGCCTTCGAATACGTTCTGTGCGCCTGTTACTATCTGGCGAAGCTGACCCTCGCCGCAGTCCATCATACAGATCTGAAGATGGTCGGAGTCGGGGTGCTTTTCAATGGAAACGATCTTGGCAACGACGACGTTTTCGATGTCCTCGCCAAGGATCTCGTAGCATTCAACCTTGCTTCCCGTATCGGTCATACGGTCGGCGAATTCCTTTATGTTGATGTCGCTGACTTTGGTGAAGTCACCGCACCAGTTGTATGATAATTTCATTTGTTGTTACCGTTCCTTTCGTTATAATCAGAACTGACCGAGGAAGCGCAGGTCGTTTTCATAGAGCAGGCGCATATCGTCGATGTGGTATTTCAGCATAGTTACGCGCTCAACGCCGATACCGAATGCGAATCCGGAGAATTCATCAGGGTCAATGCCGCAGCCGCGAAGAACGTTGGGGTGTACCATACCGCAGCCGAGGACCTCGATCCAGCCTTCGTTTTTGCAGAGGCGGCAACCCTTGCCGCCGCAAACGAAGCAGGATACGTCAACCTCTGCAGAGGGCTCCGTGTAGGGGAAGTGGTGAGGACGGAAGCGGATGCGTGTGTCCTTGCCGAAGAGATTTTGTGCGAAAACGAGAAGCGTTCCGCGAAGGTCGCCCATTGTGATACCGCGGTCGACCACGAGGCCTTCAACCTGATGGAAGAGGGGGGAGTGCGTTGCGTCAACCTCGTCGGAGCGGTAAACTCTGCCGGGAGAGATAATGCGGATCGGAGGCTTCTTCTTTTCCATAGTACGGATCTGTACGCCGGAGGTCTGGGAACGAAGAAGGATGTTTTCGGTGATGTAGAAGGTATCCTGCGTGTCGCGTGCAGGATGACCTTCGGGCATATTGAGAGCCTGGAAGTTGTAGTAGTCAAGCTCTACCTCAGGACCGTCTACGATCCCGAAACCCATGCCAAGGAAGATGTTTTCCATGTCGCGCTGTACCTTTGCGAGGGGGTGGCGGTCGCCAAGATCGGGGAGACGGGAGGGCATCGTAACATCAAGACGTTCGCTTGCAAGCTTCTTTGCCATAGCGCCGGCCTCAGCCTCTGATTTCTTTTCAGCAAGCAGAGCTTCGATATAAGCGCGGACTTCATTTGCGAGAGCGCCAACGATGGGGCGTTCTTCGGGGGTGAGAGCGCCCATGCCGCGGAGAACGGCGGTGAGCTCACCTTTTTTACCGAGATAGCGTATACGGAGCGCTTCAAGGTCGGCGTCGGGGGCGTTGAGAAGGCTCGTTGCCTCCGCCTTGATCGCCAAAAGTTTTTCTTTCATTGTGACTATTCCTTTCGAGAATTATGAAAATATAAGCGTATTCAGTTATCGGGCGGGCGAAAAATAAAAAACCGTCCCTTGTATCAAAACAAGGGACGGAAAATAAACAAATTCCGCGGTACCACCCGGATTCTTGCCGAAAGAGCAAGCACTCTTTTAGTCTGTAACGGGACTGCCCGTACCGCGCTACAACCGGGGAGGCTTCACGCGATCTGCTCCGAAGGGAAATGCCTTGACCCTGTCACCGCGCCGCTCTCAGCAATATCGGCACTCTCTTTGAGATGAAACTTTGGGTAAAGCTGACTTCATCATTGCATTATCTCGGATATTCTATCATGAAGATTTTATTTTGTCAAGGAGGAAAGTGCGTCGTTTACAGCGTCAGCATCAGGGGAAACACAGTAAACGAGGAATCTGCCAATGAAACCGATGTAGCATTCGTTAAGTTTTTCAACTTCATCTATGTTGTAGCTTTCGAAAATGCCGATCTGCTTGTCGCGGTATGCCTTAAACTCATCAACGAGGGATGCGTCGGAGGTCTTAACGATAACGAGCTCCTCTGCGAGAGCGCCGGAGCCGCAGTATGCGTAGATCTTTTCGGGGTCGCTGCAGGGGTAAAGAAGAGAAGCGATATCGGCCTCAATGGGAGCAAGCTCATCGGTGAAAGTCACCGCTCCGAAAACGGCGTTTGCAATGTCGGTCTCCGTTACGGGCTTTGAGGTTTCGGATTCTTCTTCGTCTCCGTTAATATTGTCGGTGTCGTTGTCATTGTCACCGCCGCAAGCTGCGAAGGAGAGGATGAGAGCAAACATAAGTAGTAAAGCGATAATTTTTTTCATATTGATCATGTCCTTTCGTTATTGATCTAATCCACAGCGTGGGTTTTGATGTAGGTGGTCCAATCGGCATATCCCTGACCGCCCGCCTTGAAGTGCGCGCCGTCAACGCCTGTGTCGTATGAATCCTTCAGGTTGCCGTTTTCGTCGGCGAAAAAGGTGTAAACGTCCAGAAGATACAGTTCTTTTTCCTCGCACATTTTCAGAATGGCTTCGTTATTGCGGCGGATGTCGTCGTTGTTTCCGTAAATTGCGGCGTCATGCGATTCCTTTGACATGGGGAAAATGTTCTGTACGTATATCTTTGCGTTCGGCTTTGCGGCTCTGATATCGTCGATTAACTTTTCATAGGTGCTGATGAAAGCGGACGTGACCCATCCGATCTCGTTGATGCCGAAGCTTACGTAGATGTTTTCGCAGTCGGAATTCTTGAGTACCTCTAAAACAGTGAGTCCGTCGTATTTATCAAGGCCGTTTTCGCGCGCCGTTTTAACGTTGAGTCCGCGTTCGCAAAGGAAGGTGGCTTTCATTTTGGAATAGAGCCAAAGTCCTTCGGTTCTTGAGTCGCCTATGAAGACGCTTTTTTTGATATATTCGTCGGAAACTGTGTCGGACTTGGGAACAGGTGCTGAGAAGTCGTAGGGGATGTTGGCGATGGGAGTGTCCGTGTCGGGATCGTCAACGGCGGGATTGTTAACGATGGGGGAGTCAGTGTCGGTGGAGTCAGTGTCCGTTATATCTCCGGGAGGATCGTCAGGCTCATCAACTTTGGCGGCAGCATCGATGCCTTTGACAGGTGCGTCGGCAGAAAGCGTGGGATGCAGAAATGTGCCTGTCGCAGACGAGAATACGTATCCGCCGTAGGTGATGAAGGAGAAAAGCAGAGATAACGTCACCGCCGCGATAAGTACGTAAAAAACGATGAGGGTGTTTTTATCGTATCTCGGAGGCGGAGCTAAATTAACGGATGAACGGCTGTGAGAAAAGCGTATGTTATCGTAGTCTGATCTATTAAACTCCGGGGTCGTTTCCGGCAGAGACGGAATGCCCGAAGGCTGATCTGCAGGATGCGGTTTTGCGGTGTGCGTCGCCTGAGACGGGACTGTGTGAAGGTGAGAAGAAGTCTCTGCGGCAGAGGCGTGGCGCGAGGCGTCCTGAGTCTGAGCCGTCGGCATCTGAAGGGGACGGGGCGCTCTCACGGCGGTGCGGATCTGACGGGGATAAACACCGTTGGGACGGGTGTCCTGAGGCTTCTGTGTGTTTCCGTTTTCGTTCATTTGCCGTATACTCCTTTCGTAAAATAAAAAAACAAACGTGCCCGGGCAAGATTCCGAACACGTTTATTCTACCACATAAATGGCTTGATATTCAATAGAATTCGACGATTTTTATTATTATAGGTCGAAAATCAGTCTACGTTGCTGATAACTACCGTTACCACGGAACGCTTGGGAAGCTCAACACAGGAGGTTTCGGAAAATTCGCCGTAGAAGCGCTCCGAGAGGGAGAAGTTGCTGCTCGTAACGTTAACGCTCATGCGGTTATACTTGGAGGCATCGATACCGCTGAAGTCGATATTCACGGCGGAATTGTTGTTGTTTACGAGCACGAGCACGAGCTCCTCCTGACCAAGCTCGTTTACGCCTGTGTAAGCAGAAGTGTAGAGATTGTTGTACTTGAGCTTAGCGTCAACGCGAACGTAGCCGGGATCAATGAAGCGGCTGTAGTTACCCATCGCCCAGAGACGCTTGGGAACGGTCACGCTCTGCGTACTCTTGTCAACGTAAATGAGACCGTCGCGGTAATCATAGCAGCTTACGGCGATCCAATACTGCCAGGATACGCAGTCGAGGATAGTCATATCTTCCTGTATCTCGATAGCGAGGTTGATCGCAGAGTCGATGGAGGTGTCCTTGCCGTTTACCATCTCGCACCACTCTGACATACGGATCTTCAAATCGGGGTACTTTTTGATGAAGGAGTTTGCAAAGGTCCTTTTTGCGTTTGCATCAGACCAATAAGAGTGGTTGTCGATGGCGGTAAGATAATTTTTGAGGATCTTATTATTCATGATTGCGTTACACATATTGATAACGCCGTTGTCGTTGTGCCAGTTAACGCCCTCGGGACCGCTGATCTCAACACCTGCGTTAACGAGAGTGTCGCGTTCCTCGATAGCTTTAACGAAGGTGGAGAGAACGCTGACGACCTCACTGTCGGAGTAATGGCAGCCTTCCTGACCGCCGGTCCATTCCCACTGAGGCTCGTTTATGGGAGAAACAAATTTGATGGGAAGCCCTTCTTCGACGAAGTGCTCGGCTACGTCGAGAACGTAGGTGGCGAATTCATCGTAATTATCTTTGGATATGTTGCAAAGTCCATCGGAGGAGTATGCCTTGCCGTTTTTTGTGAGGCTCTCAAGAGGACTGTTGCAGAACATAATGATCTCGTCAACTCCGAGATCGGCAGCCTTGTTCATAAACCATACGGCGTTGGCGTCACGGCTCCAGTCGTATTCTCCCGTTTCGGGGTCTATGAAGCTCTGCGCACGGCGCCATACGTCGCTGATGCCAGCCTTACTGGGACTTCCCTGATCAGCGCTTCCCGCACCGATGTTGTATCGGTAGGAATTGAGTCCTATACCCTCAACGTCATCAAAGAGAAGCTTCGCTATGTATTCACGGACCTCAAGTCCGTCGGTGCCGCGGATATTATCCCAGTCGCCTACGTCCTGAGACCACCACGCTCCGGATGCGCCGAAGCTTTCTATGGTCTGGTGTGTTGCTGTCACGTCAACTTTGACAGTCTTGCAGTTTTCAAGTATCACGGGTGTGTCAAGTTCCTTTTCAATTGTGTCGGTTTCTGTTTCGGCGGCAGTTTCCGTCTCGGAACCTATGGCGGTTTCCGTGCTGTCCGTTGAATCGGTATCATCGGGAGAACTGACGGTCGAGCAGGCCGTGGATAAAAGCATTGACATCGCAAGGAGAATCATTATAAACTTTTTCATAACAAAAAAACCTTTGTGGATTGAAGATTTGTTAATATTATTGTATATGTTTTCGTTGTCTTTGTCAAGTGTCGGCGGCGTTTCCAAAAGGCTCATATTGACCTCTCAGGTAACATTATGTTACCCTTTTAAGGGATAGCTGTTTGAAAGGAGAAAGAAATGAAAATAAAAAAGAAGATGCTTTTATTCTTGACGGCGGTTTTACTGTTGGCGGCGCTTATGGCGGTTCTCGTCACCGTGACGGCGTCGGCGGCAAACGACAGGATCCACATAGTTGATGTGGGAGATTCACTTTGGAAGATCGCTTGCCGATATGAAGTGGGGATTTCTGAGCTGATCGCCGAAAACGGTCATATTGCGGATCCTGCGCTGATATATCCGGGAGATCTGATACGTATCCCCTCGCTGCCCGAGGAGACCCGCGCCTTTGAAGAAGAGGTAATACGCCTCGTAAATGAGATACGCGAGGAATACGGACTTCCCCTATTGTCGGAGCATTGGGAGCTATCCCGCGTGGCGCGGTATAAATCCGAGGATATGAGCAACCTCGGCTATTTTTCACATACCTCCCCTACATACGGCTCCCCCTTTGATATGATAAAGAGCTTTGGTCTCACCTACAGCACGGCAGGCGAGAATATCGCAAGAGGATATAAGACCCCAGAGGCGGTGGTGGAGGGGTGGATGAGCTCCTCGGGCCACAGAGCGAACATACTGAATAAAAGCTATAAATATATCGGCGTCGGCTATGCCCCCGACGGCAGATACTGCACGCAGATGTTTATTGGATGAAAAAACACCGCCAGGCCGAACATAGACTTGGCGGTGTTCAGTTTTGAACCTTTATTTTCGAAGCTTCTTTTTCTTCTCGTCTGTCTTTTTCTGCAGCATCTCCGTCATTTCGTGGTGAGACTTGCCGGAAAAATCCGTTATAAGGCTGATGCCGTAAAGCTCGGCTCTGTCGCGGAGCGTGGCTGATTTCTTTCCGTTTTCGTTGAAATTCGCCGCAACGAGAAGGCTGATGCGCTCGTTACCGCCAAACTGACGGGAAACGGTGAAGAATTTATAAAGCTCGTCGGAGCCGATGTGTCCGTTCTTGCAGGAGATGAAAACGGGGGTGGAGCCGCGCATGAAGATACAGTCGATCTCGTTGTCGGAGCTGCCCTCACCGTCGTCGAAGGAAATGGAAACGCCCGACAGCGCGTCAGTCACGCCGTCTATGGAGAGGGCAAGGCTGAGTGTGTAAAGCTCAAGAGCTTCTCCTGCCTTGCGGAGCGCGCTCATCACGAGAGGGGAAGAGCATTTGTAAAAATAACGGGATCCGGGACCGTTTATTTTCCGCAGAAGTCCCTTTTCCGTCAGCGCTGCGACGGCGCGGCTGACGAGGGGCAGCTTCACATCGCTGTCCTTAACGTAAACGGTCAGATCTTCGGCATCGTGAACGTGAAATCTGTCGGGAACGATGTCGTTCCATCCCTTGCCTGCGCCTTTTGTGACAGCCTCCCAAAGGGTTTGAGCCTCGGATATGATATGTTCTTTAGTCATTCCGAGGGCGATAAGATCGGAAAAGGCGTTGCGGACGATCTCTCCGCCGTATATGCGTATACAGTCCTCGACTGAGATGGAGAGACGCTCGGATTCTTCCTTCGTGAAGGTGCGGACTGTGTATGAAGGCTCGCCGCTGTCGTAACGGTATTCGGTCAGCTTTTTGTCGCGGAAGTCGATGCGCACGCAGGAAACGCCGCAGGGATGGGAAGCGCACACGAAGCCGGCGGCAAGGTAAAGCTCCGGTGTGCCGCCTTCAACGTCAAGAACGGTGCCCTCTTCGCAAAACTGCTCAATGGTGGCGGAAAGGTCGATTATGTTGGAGGTGCCCGTCAGAACGCTGATGGTGCTTTCGGGGGAGCAGCCGTGCTTTTTCCACAGACGCAGATATTCGTTTTTATATTTTTCGTAAATATGGGCGGAGTGCTCGGGAATGAGGAAGATCACCCTTTTCGGGCGGTAAAGCATAACTCCAAGCGCGTTATATAAATGCGTTGACGGATCGTAAAGCTCTATCAGAGTGTTGATTCTGTCCATTGCGTCTGCTCCTTTCGGACGTGCTACTTTTTCAATATAAGTATACAATAAAATCGGTGACAAAATAAAGATACAAAATGTAAACGGGCAAAAAAAGCGCATCCTTTCGGGATGCGCCTCTTCGTTATTCGGTTTTTGTGATAAGATCGAGAAATTCAGCCTGCGTGACGGGGATGATACGGGAGAATTCGTCGAAAAGAAGCTTTTGAGCAAGCTTATAATAATGCTCGTCGGTGATGGAGAAGCGCTGACCTGTGCCCTTTATCTTTTTCTGACGTGCGTGAAGCTCGCGAACGAGAGCAAGTGTCTTTCTGCGGTCTCCTCCGTTTACGATCTCCTGATACCTTGTCTTGCGCAGATTGGTGTTTTCGACCCATTCGAAGATACCGTCGCTCTTCTCTCCGAGAAGAGCGCGCGCCTCATCCTCTGTGAGCATAGGCTTTATGCGATCCGTAAGGATACTGTTTGCAATGGGAACGAAGATAGTGGAAGAACGGTCTGACTCGGGAGCAAGACGGTAATAAGGTGAGGTCTCGCCTGTAAGGTCAAGCTCTTCAATACCGACGATGCGGCAAACGCCCTCTGCACCGTACATAACATATTCACCGATCGAAAACATACACATTCCTCCTCTCAGCAATTAAAAAACTCTTAAAATCACGTTAACATAATTATAACATAAAAAATAAAATATCGTAATAGATATTTTTCACAAAAACTATAAAACTTTTTGCTGTTTTATGCGAATTGTTTCGAAAGGGTGGGTGTAAATAAATATTATTGATGCTTGTCAGATACGAAATATTGTGGTACAATTTAAGGGAACGGCAGTATTATACACATAATGGAGGCCATTTCGTGAACGAGACCGATATACTGAAACGAGCGAAATTTTACATGGACAGCCTGGCGGACGGTGTTAATCCCCTTACGGGAGAAGAACTTGACGAGGATTGCGAGATTGCAAAGGATAGTTTTTATAGGTGCTTTGATTATATATCGGGAGTGCTTGGAAAGATCATAGAAGAAAAGTCGCGTCCCGCTGAAAGGCATGGAGGAAGAGCGAATTTTTATCTTTCGCCCGAGGCAGCAAAAAAGGTACTGGTTTCAGCGGAAGCTGTTGGTATAAATACGGTGGCTGCCCGTATTAATGAGATAATCGATCAATCGAAAATGAAGGGCGTTTCCGGCGGCAAGCTGGCAGAATGTCTTCTTGAGCTTGGTTATCTTGAAACGGAGATATCTCCGGACGGAGGCAGGATCAGACGCGCCACGCCCAAGGGTGTGCTGGCAGGCATTGAAACAATCGAAAGAACCGACTCCGTGGGGAAATCCTATCGTCAGAACGTGTACAGCGCCGAAATGCAGCGATACCTCATCCACAACATCAATGATATCATCGCTCACGAATCCAAGCAGGATATAAGACCGTCCTGCCGCACCGTTGAAGCAGACGACGCTGCGGACATGGATGAGGATATCTACGATATTACGGTATAATGCGAAAAGAATGAATAAACGGCTCACTTCAAGACTTTGAGGTGAGCCGTATTTTTTTGTTTTGTCAGCGTTTTTTGCTGCGAACTGCTATGAGATAAACGGATCCGCAAACGAAAACGAGCACGAAGGCTGCGAATATAACGTAAAGTATGATGCCATCGTCGGGAGAGGCGGGATCCTCAGGCGCGTTGGTTTGCGAGTCTGTGCCTGTGACATTATCGGTGTCAGGGGGCGCGGTGCCGATCTCGGTGTCGGTCGCTTCTTTCGTTTCGGTGTAACCGCATATGGTGCAGGCTCGTGTGCTGCCGCTGTTTGCATCCGTTTGCCAGTCGCCAAAAGAGTGGGATATAGCGGGAAGCACGTTTTCACCAACGGTCTCGCCACAAATGGTACAGCACACACGGGAAAGACCGTCTGCCGTGCAGGACGCTTCGATGAGTACTCTCCATTCACCGGGGGTGTGTGCAGGTTCTATCACGGTTGATGATAAAACATAGCCGCAGTAGGAACATTTCACCTCAGCGTTACCTTCAGAGGTGCAGGTGGAGGGAGTTACCGTAACGAACTCGATGCTTTCGTGCTTGCAGGTCTCTTTCTCGAAAACGGCGGTGACCGTGATCGAATACCCGGCCATTTTTTCGGGGAGAGAATCCCACTCTATGAAGCTTTCCACCGTGATTTCGGGAGGAACGATCTTTTCCCCGGGTGAGTAGTACTGTACCGCGTGAATGTTTTCGCCGATCATATACGTGACGGAGAAAACGGAAAGACCCGTGTCAAGATTGAAAAGTCCAACCGTTTCGGGAGGTTCCGAGGGAGAGGAGGAGAGATTATACATAAGCGTTTTTCCGTTTACGGCAAAGTAGTATATGCAACTGCCGGTATTTTCGGGGATAGTGTACACGATCCCTGAGCGTCCCGTTTTTACGTGGTAGGAGTAAATGGAGGTGGGGGAGTTGAAATAAACGAAATTGTCGTATGCTTCAACTCCGGAATATGCAAGGGTGTAATATCTGTCCGGCATATCGGCAACGGGCCACACATCGCTGACGGATGCAACGGAGGTGGCGGTATCCGTGCCGAAATCGTATTCGTAAAGAGAAAATTCAACGGCGTCAAACGCGAACCAACGCCCCATAACGTAAGCGAAAGGAGCATTTACGTTTTTCCAAAAGGCAGAGTCATATCCGTTGTCGGTACATTCGTAGTCGCTTTTCCAGTTCTCGTGAGTGGAGGCGGACGCATCAATGATCCCTTCGTCGCTGCAAAGGAAAGCAGAATGAAGAACGCGGCCGTCAAAATCGGGAACGGGATCGTCCCATGTTACGTCAACGTGATACCATTCATCCTCCACCATAACGACGTTCCAGGCGTGATTCATACTGTCGCTGCCAACAAAACCGCATTCGATGCCTACAGCCTCGCAGAGTGCCATATACGCGAGGGTGTAAGCGGAGCAGGTTCCCGATCCCGTGGAAATGAGAAGATAAGCGTCGCCGTTGGTGAGGGAGTTATCGTATTCTGCGTAAAGGGCAAGATAATCGTGCAGGTAAAGGAGCTTTTCCACGTCGCTCCAATCAGAGTCAATGCCGCTGACGGCGTTTTCTATGAAGGTGTCATACTCGCTTCGTGCGATCTCAAGGGGAGAGCCTGTGAACTTATAATTGGGGAGCATCGATATAACGATGTTGTCGTCCTCTGTGTAGGTGTAATTGTAAGAGCGTTCAACGAAGAAAAGCTCGGGCTTACCGGATATAAGCTCGTTGAAAATACCGGAAAGCTCATCCACCGTAATCGAGTAGGCAGAAAGATCGATCTCGTCTATGGTGTTCATCATATTGGAGTATATGAGATCTGAGGCGTTCTTTGTAGTGGCGGTGACGGAGGCAGAGAGCGAGACCGTCAGAAGAAGAGTAAGAAATATATATAAAAACAATCTTTTCATTGCAGGGGTTCCTTATAGTTTATTATATCAACTGTAAGTATAGCACAAGTTTGTGACGAAATAAAGAGGGGAGAATAAAGTATTTATAAAGCTGTGACTATGTTGTTGAAATAGAAAGCCGTACCGTGATATAATCAAATGAACGATGCTTGATAACGGAGGGCGGGAGATGAAAGTATATGATATTTCACAGGAGGTGTTTTCGTCCTGTGTGTTTCCGGGCGATACCGTGCCGAGATATGAAAAAGTGATGGATTACTCCTCCGGCGACTTATACGCCGTGACGGATTTTACTATGTGCGCTCACAACGGTACGCACGTTGACGCGCCGCGTCATTTCATCGACGGAGGTAAGACCGTCGGCGAGGTGGACGTTTCAGCTTACGTCGGCAGGTGCAGGGTTATAACGGCACCGGGCAACGTAACATCGGATCTGATCTCCGGGAAGCTGCGAGACGGCGATGAGAAGGTGTGTATCCGAGGTGGAGGTTTCATCACCGAGGACGGAGCACGAGAGCTTGTCAGAAGAGGGATAGGACTCGTTGGCGTTGAGGAACAGAGCGTTTCCGATCCGGATGCTCCTATGGCGGTGCATAAACTGCTTTTGTCAGCGGACATGGTCCTTCTTGAAGGGATACGGCTTGACGGTGTGGCAGACGGTGAATATTTTCTCTCGGCGGCACCGATCAATCTCGGAGAAGCCGAGGGCGCTCCCTGCCGTGCTGTGCTAATAGACGGTATCCTTCGATAGATATAAACGAACAAACGTAAGATCATTAAAAAAAGAAAGGCACGGTCAAAACTATGGAATTAAAGCGCAAATATGCTCCTATACTTCACACCGGCTTCGGTGAGACCTACACGGAAGAATCGATGAGAGAATTCGTCAGGATTCTTGACGAGCTTGGCTATTCGGGTTTTTCCGCAGAGGGGAAGTCTGCCGTTCCCACCGCCGATATCGACGGCTGGATAGAGGGTTATATGAAAGGTCTCCGTTACGCTTGTCAAGAGTCTGAGAAAAGAGGCACCGACGTTTGGATCTTCGACGAATGGGGATATCCCACAGGCACTGCCGCCGGAAGGACGATGGCGTGCCACCCCGAGTGGAGAAGCAAAAAGCTTCACTGCGCCTTTGATATTATAGTCCCCGAGGGGGAAACGGTCACAGTGACGGCGCCGAAGAATCTGCTTGCCGCCGCCGCGTGGCACGTAAACAGAAATATCTTTGCCTCCCCCGTAGGCGGCTACGAGATCGTTCCCGTTATCGACGGCAAGCTTACATATACCGCCACCCACAGACGTTGCCGTTTTGTTGGTGCTACGTGGGAGTTTGACAACACCCGCACCGTTGGCGTTTTCGTCCACGATCCGGAGGACGACACACAGTGTACCCTCGATCTGCTTTCGGAGGAGGCGGTAGATAAGCTCCTCACCGTTATGCACGAGGAATATTACCGCCGAATGCCGGAGCAGTTTGGCAAGACGATAAAGGGATTTTTCTACGACGAGCCGTTTCTGCCCTTCCCCTTGCCCTATACCTTTGACATAATAGATGAATTTAGAGCGAAAAAGGGTTATGACCCAACGGAAAAGCTTCCGCTTCTCGTGACGGGAGGCGGCGGACGTGTCCGAGACGATTGGCGTGACGTTTGTACCACCAGAATGGCGGAAGTGTTCTTCGGTAAAATGGCGTCCTGGTGCCATGGCCACGGAGTTGAGCTCGTGGGACATCAGGACCTTGACCACGACATCCGCTCGCTGAATTCCGTGTCCGGAGACTTTTTCAAGAATAACAAATTCAACGATTCCCCAGGAATTGATTATATCTGGGCGCAGATACGCCCTGATCACACAGCGGACTTTCCCCGTTTTGCAGGCTCGTTCCGCAGAATGACGGGAAAATCCCACGCAATGAGCGAGAGCTTTGCCGCGACGGGGCTTTGCCTTACTCCCGACTATATGCGCTGGGCAATGGAGTATCAGGCGCTCCGCGGCATTGACAGATTCTACCTTATGATATCAGACCCCGACGTTATAAACGGTCACGGATACGCATCTCCCCTCGATCTCCGACATCCGATGAGTCGTATGTTCGCGGGCGACGTGAACCGCCGTGTGAACATTACGAATCAGCTTTTGAATGAATCGACTCCTGCAGCAAGCGTTGCCGTTTACGTACCGCGCCGCGAACTTGCGGATGAATATCCCCCCTCGCGTCCCAATAGGGTCAGCCTTCATATGCCATGGGAATGGGTGAATGAAACGGTGGAGGCGCTCCTTTACGCACCCGTTGATTTTGATTATATCTGGGACGATATAATCAAAATGTCACCCATCGACGAAAACGGCGCGTTCGTTGTACCGTCGGGGCAGAGGATAAAGACCGTAATCGTGCCTGCTGTGGGGGCGTTTGAGCCTGACATTGCCGAAAAGCTGAAGCTTGCAGCCACGCTCGGCTGCAAGCTCGTATTCATCAGCTTTGCCGCTGACGGATTTGTTGGGTGTCAGGTTTGCACATATCCATCGCGGATCGGTGAATATATTGACAAATACGTTCCCATACGTTTGAACGGCGGAAGAGTATCTCTTACAACGAGGCTTGACGGCGACGGGGAGATATACTTTTTCAATAATGAATCGGAGAATGAGTATTTCTCGCCGCTGTCATTTGAGAAGGCAGGATGCATTCAGCGCTTTGATTATGACAAGCTTGCGTGGCTCGACGAAGAACCCGATGCAGACGGCGGATATACGATATCGCTTTTACCGCTTGAACTGAAGGTGTACCGTGTGGCAAAAGCACCGAGCGGCTTGATACCCGATAAATACGCTTTGTGCGGTGAGCCTTGTTGCTGGACGGCGGAGACACCCGACGGAAAGACGTATGATATGGGTGACAAGCCTTCTATGTTTGAGTCGGTGGATTACGCAGGTATAACGAAGTACAGAGCAAAGCTTATCGTACCGGAGACGGGAGAATATAAGCTTTCCCTCGGAAAAATATGCTACGCCGCTCTCGTCACCGTTGACGGTGACGAGAGCGCGAAGCAAAACGTTGTGTTTGCACCCTACGAGGCGGCGTTCACGGTCGCAGAGGGAGAGCACGACCTTTTGATAGAGGTGTTGAACGCAGACGCGGCGACGGTGTTGGGTACTCCCGAAGCCGAGATGCGCGCCCGCGAGGAAAGACGCTTCAAATCAATATTTGAAAACGACCGCGATTACGTTTCCGCAGGCATTGAGGGGCCCGTGACCCTTTGGCGCAAGCTTTGAGATCTCAAGAAGAAACAAGGAACTGACGATAAATGAAAGTGTTGTATTTTGATTTCAGAAACACCGAACCCGCGCTTTACCGAACGGGAAGCGCAGGCTTCGTCACCGAAAAGAACAGACGGGAAGAAAGCGAAGAAAGGCTTCGCATACCTGAACTTTCCTCCGCTTTTTTGCCCCACTATTGGCTTACAGACGTTGATTTTACGAACCTTTTCTACGATGAAAGAGGTGTATACCTGAATTCGGAGGCAACGGCTGAAAAGGTGGCGCTTAACGGTGCCGCCGTGCCGTTGCTATACCGCACCGACGTTGATGGGGAGGGAAACTACCGCGTCACCGTTACTATAGACAATCGGGGCGGAGACGAGGATGATATCCTGATCTATATCACGCGCCGCCGACTGTACTATAAGGGGAAGCTTGCAAAGGACGAAGTGTTTGAGCGAAGCTTTACCGTGAACGTGTGCGAGTTCATTCCGCGCGGATATAAGGAGGAGTTTTCAGGTACGTCTCTCGACGTGGCTGTGATTGGAAAAAAGCCTAGACTCACCGGACTTACTATCGAGAAAGCAGACAGCGTCCCCACCGTGTGGGTGGCGGGAGATTCAACGCTCACCGACCAGTCTGCAGCGTATCCCTACTGCCCCTCCACATCGTATAGTGGCTGGGGGCAGATGCTCTCCGCTTTTCTTGACGGTGTGGCTGTGTCCAATCACGCCCATTCCGGTCTGACGACACATACCTTCCGATGCGGCGGTCACCACGCTATCGTGATGCGACATATCGGAAAGGGAGATTATTTTCTTATTCAGTTTGCGCATAACGATCAGAAGGTGGGATTTCTCACTGCTGACGGCGGCTACCGCGAGAGACTCATCGAGTACTGCGCCGAGGTGAGGGCGGCGGGGGCGCATCCCGTTATCGTAACGCCTCTTGCCAGAAATTCCTGGCGGGGGGACGGGCAATATAACGACCTTCTTTTCGACTACGACAGGGTTTGTAAAGAAGTGGGGGGCGAGCTTTCCGTACCGGTCATCGAACTGCACGACTTTATGATGAATAAAGTTGAAACCGAGGGGCTGACTCTCGCCAAGCGCTACTATTATCCCGGTGATTATACTCATACAAACGACCCCGGTGCCTATATGTGTGCCCGGTATATTGCAAATGAGCTTCAAAAGCTCGGCGGCGACTATGCATCCCTTGCGGCGTCGGTCTTCGTTTCGGACGAGGCTTGGGATGCTCCGTCGGGTGCAATACCTCCGTCACCGCCTGAAGGCTACAAAGCTGCCGAGGTGAAGTCGGACACGAAAATAGAGGACGGAAACGTGACCCGCGCCGAAGCCGTTGATATACTCATCAAGGCGGCGCATTATTTCATCGTTAACGTTTATAACGATATGTATAAGGACGTTCTTGGACACGAATGGTACGCAGGCGCCGTTGAGTGCGCGTATCAGAACGGCATCCTCCCTGCCGAGCTGACAGTAGGCGGGATGTTCCGCCCCGATGAAAAGATCACGCTGGGAGACTTCGCTGTTATGGCGTCGGCGGCGTACGTGAGCCGAAATTCACCGCCAAGTGAGGCAGAGTCTCCCTTTGACGGTAAGTGCGAGCTCTGGCGGGAGCCTTTTCTCAAGCGCGCATACTCCGTCGGTATAATCAACGGCGACGACGAGCTTGATTCACCCGTTGGGCGCGTTCGCGTTTACAAAATGTGTGAAATGATGAAGCTTTGATGAAAAAAACGTCGTGTTAATGCAAAAATCACATATCGTTCACAAATTGTTAACAGCGGTTCCTCTCAATAGATGAACATAGTGTATTATAATATATATAATAAATTGGTGTACGGGGCGCTATGCCCAACGCCGTAAAGGAGTATTATTATGACAAGACAAATAATTTCCGTTCTTTTGGCGCTCGTTTTGTGCGCTGCTTCCGTTTTTGTTTTTGCAGGCTGTGACGACGCGGCTCCCGTTGACGGTGAAAGCGGCAACAGCGGCAATCAGGGCGGTGACAATCAGGGGGGTAACGATAATCAGAGCGGTGATTCCGACGATGACGAATTCGACGAAGGCGTGAGCGCAGACAGCCGCTACACCAACTATGACCTCAATACCGAATACGAAAAGGCAGATGCCGTTAAGATCGAGTTCACCGATTCCGCGGCAACTGTAACAGGCGAAGGCGCCGTTGCTGACGGCACCGTCGTTAAGATCACGGCTCCCGGTACATATATCCTTTCCGGCTCCTCTACAGATGGCAGAGTTATCGTAGAGGTGACGGAGCTTGAAAAGGTACACCTTGTGTTCAACGGACTCAAGCTTGTTTGCACTTATTCCTCTCCCGTCTATATAAAATCCTGCGATAAGACCGCCATCACTCTCGTTGAAGGCACCACCAACACCCTTCAGGACGGCGGTGCGTACAGCGACCTCAACGCTGATGGCGAGCCTAACGCTTGTCTCTTCTCTAAGGACGACCTTACCATCAATGGCACCGGTACTCTTAACGTGTATGCCAACTATAATAACGGTATTGTGTCTAAGGACGATCTTAAGATCATCAGCGGTACTTATAACGTAACTGCGAAAAACCACGGCATCCGCGGTAACGACAGCGTTACTATCAGGGATGGCGTTATCACCATCTCCTGCAAGAACGACGGTATCAAGTCCTCCAATGACACCAAGGAAGACAAGGGTTACGTCTTCATCGAAGGCGGCAAGTTTACCGTTGATGCAGGCGACGACGTATTCCAGGCTCCCCTCGACATTACGATCACGGGCGGTGAGTTCTCCGTTGAAGCAGGCGGCGACGTGCTCAACTGCGACGGAACCACAAACGTGGCTGACGGACTTCTCAAGTAATCAACAAACCAAGCTCCTGCGACCTGACGCGGGAGCTTTTCATTTTGAAGCGGAGGGAAGCCTGCAATGAAAAGGAAACATAAGATATGTTTTGTTTTTGCTGTTGTATTCACGCTTTCGTCTTTATTGTTGGCTGTGACGTGCGCGGACGGATTAATTTACGTGGCGGAGATGCGTAACACGGGCGGCACGGAAGAGGAGATCGCTATACTGATAGCTTCTTTCGGACTGACGGCGATGGGGGTCATTTTGTTTTTCACGAGCTTTTGCGGAGTCGTCGCGTCAGCGGCGGCTCACAACTGCCCCACGCAGAAAATAAGACGCGCCTCGCGGATAATGCTTGGTGTCAACGGCACGCTTATGGTGTTCTCCGTAGTTTCTTTTTTCTGCTCGCTTCTGTAAGCGTATAAATAAACTGCACACCCCCTCTGAAGTGTGCATTCTTAGCGGAGAAAGCACGAATACCACCAAGGAATTATCTTTGGTGGTGTTTTTTTATCGGCAGGAACTTATGAAAGGCTCCCTCCGGGAGGGAGCCGGAGTTTGCACAGTAAAAGACTGAGGAAGAGCGTGAAACAATAAAACCCGATTAAACACATAGTTTCGCAGACTGCTTCCTCCCGGAGGAAGGCTTTTGTGTGCCGATCTTCTGCGGATAGTGGGTTCGTGCTCCTGTCCGATCATGTGAGGACTACCACGCGCTATGCTTGCCACGGACGCGAGTGTCGGTAAAGCAGCAACCTATTCCTCAACCGTAGGTTGCGTTGTTTTCGAAAAACAAGTTATTACATTGTTATACATAGCATGGTATAATTAAGATAAAGTTAAAGTATCTTCGAGAGGTGATTCCTATGACCATAGGCGAAAGAATTAAAATGTTACGAAAACAGCATAGCATGACGCAGGAGAAACTTGCAGAATCTCTTAGTGTCTCATATCAAGCAGTTTCCAAATGGGAATGCGGATTGTCAAGTCCTGATCTTTCATTGATTCCTCAACTCACAAAGCTTTTTAATATAAGTGCCGATGAATTACTGGGAATAACGGAAGCTAATAATGATGTTACAAGAAAAAAGTACAATTCCGCTCTGCAAAAATGCCGAAAAAGCCGAGACCATAGCGTCAGTTATTGGTGGGCAAAAGAAGCCTGCTTGACATACCCAAAAGACTTTGATTATTTGGAGTGGCTGGCTTTTTCAGAGTATCAGCTTGCCTTTGATGAGAATCTATCGGATGATCCGAGCAGTGAGTTTTTTAATGACCTCATTGAAAATTCCTTGTGCCACTATGAATTTATCATTGAGAATTGTGCGGATACCGACATTCATTCAAAAGCCGTTTTAGGAAAAATTATGCTATTACGATTTTTAGAGCGAATTGAAGAAGCCGATTGGAGTGCAGAATTTGAATACCCAGACATTAACATAAAATCAGCAGCTCAGGCGTTATCGATATTTGAGGAAGGCCAAGCTTTATTAAACTATTTAGATAACGTAGAAATGTGATTTCTCGCCCCGCCTCGTGCGGGGTTTTTCTTTTTTCTGCATATTAAAAGCCACCACAAAAAAACGCGGTGGCTAATTTGGTTTTTACAGCTGATTTTGCAGAGCGTCGGGAGTGTGCTTTTTTCGTGGTGGTGTTCGATTCAAAAACCGCCGTCGTTTACGTGGATATTATACTGACGCGCAAGACGGTTCCATGTTTCAAGGTCGATGTAGTCGTGTTGCGGTATGAGATTGCGCTCCTGAAAGATGCGGACGGCATTTGCCGTTTTCGTGTCATAGACTCCGGAGAAGGGGATGCTGCCAAAATCGTCGTAAACAGCGGAGAGAGCGGAAAGCATTATCTGTATTATGAGCACAAGGTCGCTGCGCTCACCCTTGGGAATTGCATATCCGAGCAGATTGGGGAACGGGTCTATCATTCCGGGGGGTGAGGTCTTTAGGAGCAACGCTTCATAATCTGCGGCAACGTGCCGCCAGGTCGTAGGGTCTACCTGCCCCGTTGGGGGGAGGGAGTTCATATCCTGATACTCTCGTACCGCCTTCTCCATTCCGTTGCCGTATACGCCGTCAAGAGCTATAAGCGGAAGGGTACCCTCCGCCTCGGAGACGAGGCGGAGCATCCGCTGAAATGCACGTACCGTTTCTTCGCTGTCGGTTATGTCGAAATAATTGTTATCGTTCATATAGGTGCCTCCTCACTGTTGATTGCTGATGGTGCTGCCCGGTGACTGTGAGCCCGAGGCGATGTTACCGTCGTAGATATCGCGGTAAAGGGATGTGATCGCATTCCACGTGGTGCTGCCGACGATGCCCGTGGCTGGGAAGCCGTAGCGAAGCTGAAAATCCACAACGGCGTCGCGCGTTGTTATATCGAAGATGCCTGACGGAGCAGGTGAGGGCAATTCAGTGAGCACCGTGGATATAAGGGCGAGATATTCCTGCAGGCTTTTCACAGCAGGGAGCTGCATTCCGATGCGAAGCGGATAACCGGGATAGGGCTCCGTTTGGCTTGCGAAATAATCAGGTCCGAGAGAGTCGAGAATACCGCGGTAGGCGCGGTAGAGATAGTCCCAGGTCTCAACGTCAACTACTCCCGTTACCTCCAGTCCGTAAAGTGATTGAAAAGCTTCTACGGCCGCCCGCGTTAACGGACCAAAGACTCCGTCGATGGCGACATAGGGAACGCTTTCATTATAAAGAGAGATAAAGTTCAGAAAAAACTGAAGCTCCCGTACCCCGATTCCGCGATCTCCTTCATCAAGAACCCGAGTGAAGAGATTTGTTACCTCCTCGGGAGAGATACCCTCTGAGCCGAGATCGTTAAGACGCTTCACGGCGGCGTATACGCGCTGTATGGAATACCATGTGGCGCGCCCCACGAGCCCGTCAACGGTGAGATTGAAAATTGACTGGAACTCCCGTACAGCCGCTTCAGTCTCGTCTCCGAAAATGCCGTCAACGGGCGATATCTTTGGTATGGCAGGGTAATTTTTCGAGATCCTGTTCAGCTTGATCTGTATTGCGGCTACCTCGTTTCCCGAGGAGCCATACCGCAGTATAACGTCCGGGACGGGATCCTCTATGCCTTGGACGGGCGCGTTCACAACGATCTCAATGTCGTCGCCATAATAGTATTTGAGTATGTCAACGGAATTTAACCCCTGGTTGGCAAGGTCTACCGTGCCCCATTGGGAAAGACCGTCGCAGGTAGACGTGGTGCCGTTGCAGTATTGGGTAAAATACGGTTCTATCGTTCCCTGCCGACGGACGTAATCGTCGAAGATCTCGTCAACGATCTCGCTGATGTTTTCGTATATGTCACGACCAGCAACGAAGGATTGGTCAATGGATGTGTCGTTTGTGATGTTGAAGGGGTAGCCGCGGCTTCGGTAATAATTCGTGTATACCCGATTGAGTGCAAAGGAGATGATGGCAAGGATGTTTGCCCTCAGGGCAGGCGCCGGCCAGGTTGGGAAGATCTCGCTCGACGCGACGTTCTTTATGTAGTAGGGGAAATCCACCGTTACGTTTTCTGCGGGAGCGCCCGGCGCACCAAGATGAACGGTGATATTTTCGGGGATATATGGCAGATTGAGCTCACCGTTCACAGATCGTCCTCCCCGGTCTCGTCGACATAGATGGAATGATCAACGTAAAAGCTTTGAGGTAAAGCCTCGGATACGGGGATAAGGTCTGTGTTCTGTATCGCCGTGATACCGGAAAAGATCTTCACGCCAACGTATGTTACGGGATAAAATCCTTCCTTTACCACCTCGATATTGTATAGTGCGTAAGGAAGCGGAGGTGATGCGCCCTCCTCGGACGGAGAAAGAGAAAGCGTTCGCGGCGGCGTGGGCAAGGAGATCTTCGGCGTTCTGCCGCTGTTGTTCGTTGTTAAAACAGCGTGGGGCGCGACGGAACCAGGTTCGGAATAGTTTATGGTGACGAGGGCGTCGTTGATCGGGATGGCGCCCCGCGCCGTGAAAACGCTGACGATGAGATAGCCTGCTTCCGTGTAGCCGCGAGGCGGAGAGTCGTTTATAAATACTATGTCGTTTCCGTTCATATCGGTCTCGCTTTCGTTGACTTTGGTTTGTAGTCATTTTATGACGTAAAGGGAAATGTGTGAATGAAAGCGGTAACGGCGACAAAAAAGGCTGACTCCTGTCAGCCTTTTTGTATTTGATATCAGTTTCCAAAGACCTCGGCGTAGGTCTTTTCGGTTAGGATCACGTCTGAGAGGGAAAAATCAAAGGGAGAGAGAGTTTCGCCGTAGTCGCTGACGGCGGCAACGAAAACATAGGAATAATAGTTTTCGAGGGAGCCTTCTTCAATGATGTCGTCGGTGGCTACCAGAAACGTTGCTGCAACGGCGTACGCTATAAGGGCGCCGTTCTCGTCTATGATGAGCTGGTAGTCAACGGAGACGAACGAGAATTCCGAGTCCTCGGCGAAGGCCTTATAAAGATCCTTATCAATACTGTCGGTGAATTTGGAAATAACGTTCGCGTCCTCGCTGTGGCAAAGCACGGTGTATCTGCCGTCACTTTCGACGCATTTGATATCGTTGAACAGTAAGGTCAGGTCTTCCTTAACGAATATGGGGGAAATGGCTTTTGCCGCTTTCGCCTTTTCGTCGTCGGTGAGGGAAACGAGAACGCCTTCCGCATTCTTGCTCACGGCGTTGGGGTGGGTGCCCTTGTAGTAATCGTTGCCGATAACGTATTCGCAATCGGTGACGGATGCGGAGTCGGTTGCTTCCTCGCGGTAAACGTTTCCGTTTGCGTCCATCTTGATGGTGCCGAGAACGGAATAGATGGCGAAGTTGGTGGACACGTTATAAACCGAAACCTCGGAGGAGAGCATTACGCTATCGAAAAAGCCGTTTGCGCGGTATTTTCCGAGTATTTCGGAGGGGTCAACGTATGCGGTGGTCTCGCTGTCGCTTGCACTTCCGTCGGCGGTGCCGTCAATGCTTCCGCCACCGTTGCTTTTGCAGGCAACAAGGGATACGAGCAGGCAGAGAGTGATTATAAGTGAGATGGATCTTTTCATTTTATAAAACCTTTCGGTGGTGGATTATCAAGTTATATTATACGACAAAATTGCCGCTGTGTCAAACGCCGATAATGACGGGATAATTGGTATAAAATGATAATAGTGATTGACATAGGTCAAATAGTGCGTTATAATTGAATTGACGGTACGTACTACGCGGAATGCTTCCTATATGATATGTATCGCAAAAATAATATTCGGAGGTTTTAGCGTGAAAAAAGCAAAGCTAATATACCTTATTGCAGCTTGCGTCCTTGCTTTAGTTATGATCGTTTCATGTACAAACGGTCAGCCGTCGGAAACTGAAACCGATGGCGAAACATCCGCCGACACGAATAATACAGCCTCCGATGAGGGTAGTGACACCGGATCCGACACGACCGGAGACACAGCCGACAGACCCGACAATACGATCGATAAGCCAAAGGATGAGCTGATCGTTAACATTGCGGGGGCTGAGGTATTGCTAAAGGCACCGTCGTTTGGTTCGCCGATATGTTCTTACGATGATGAGGAAGCAGGCGAATACGAGACCGATTTCAGCGGAATCAGCATTACACTTGAAGCGGAAACGTACAAAATAGCTACGGGTCCCAAGGATGAGATCGAGATTACCGTTTGTAACGAAAGCGGAAAGAGATATTGCCTCTATCAGATCCCGTATATTCAAAGATTGGACAAAGATACAGGCGAGTGGGTGCTTCTGAAGTATGCGCCGCTGCAGTTGACTGAGGAATCCACATGGTGTGACGTTTTAGCGAAGGATCATCCCAACGATATCGGTATTAGCTTTAAGCCCTATTATATGGATGAGCCGCTTACGCCGGGAACGTACCGTTTCCTTGTTTTCATTGATGAATACACCTTCGTTTCGCCCGAATTTGAGTACGTTCTATAACAAAACAAAATAAGACCTTGCCTCACGGCAAGGTCTTTTTTATTATTCTGTTAACGTAAACGGATCTGAATAGAACTCACCGCCGCCGGTTCCCACGGCAAATCTGTATTCACCCGGTGTCAAAGGCTCGTGCATATACTGCGGATCGAAGGTATAAACCTCTTTCGTCGATTCATGATAACTCTCCCAGTGACGTTCATTCGGGTCATAATAAAGTCTTTCCCATTCTCCCGTATCAGAGTCACGTCTTTCGATATCAACGCAATTCGGAACGTAAAAAGCCGTTTCGGTGTGGTTATCAAGCTCTATGGTCAAAATAGAATCCACAGTGAAGCTGTCGCCCGCCACCGCCACCGTAGTTTTGGAGAACTTCTCCGCATCTTCGGCTGATAACACCGTAAACACCGTGTTTTCATAGGGCTGACCGTTACAGTATATCGTGAACATATATCCGCCCGCAGCAACGTCGGAAATATCGACCTCAAAGGATATGTACCCCTCCGTCACGGTGAGCCAGCCACCGTTTGCTAGAGACAGCTCCTCCGGGGCATAAGCCACGGCTTCGCCGTTTGTATCACGGGATTTGAGATACACAGACGAGAAGATATCGAATGCTCCGCCGTCGTGAGCCACAGCATAAAGCTTCACCTTTTCACCGGGGCGGTAGAAGGGAGCTTCAACGTAAACCTGCATAGCTTCTGAATATTCGAGATCCTTATCGAGAGCGCCGCTATATAGAGAGGGGTCAGCCGCAGGCTGATCGCTGTCGGACATGTCCTTGTTGTCCGGTGAATCCTCACACGCGCACAGCAGCACCGAAAGCAAAAGCGCAAGCAGTATAAGCAATACTTTTTTCATAGTAAAACCTCCGAATATTATTTTCACGATACATCTCAGAAAGGAAGAATTCCGCGCAGTACGTACCGTCAATACTATTATAATGCACTCTTTAGACTTTGTCAATCATTATTATCATTTAATTCCATTTATCCCGCGATTATCGGTGTTTGACACAGCGGCAATTTTGTTGTATATTATAGTTTAATAACCACACTGAAACGGCTTTTTACGTTCCGAATTGCGTTGATATCGAAAGATGTGACTCTGATACGGGAGAATGGGAAAGACTTTATTATGACCCGAATGAACGTCACTGGGAGAGTTATCATGAATCGACGAAAGAGGTTTACACCTTTGATCCACAGTATATGCACGAGCCTTTGACACCGGGCGAATACAGATTTGCCGTGGGAACCGGCGGCGGTGTGTTCTATTCAGATCCGTTTATGCTGACAGAATAATAAAAAAGACCTTGCCTCACGGCAAGGTCTTTTTGCTTCTATAGAGATCTTTAATTAAAGCTCTGCGAAGTACTTGATGGTGCGAACCATCTGGCTGGTGTAGGAGTTTTCGTTGTCGTACCAGGAAACTACCTGTACCTGAGAGGTGCCGTTTTCAAGGTTGATAACCATGGTCTGGGTAGCATCGAAGAGGGAGCCGTAACGCATACCGATGATATCGGAGGAAACGATTTCGTCTTCAGTGTAGCCGTAGGACTCGGTGGTAGCAGCCTTCATAGCAGCGTTGATCTCGTCCTTGGTAACTTCCTTAGCAACAACAGCGTTCAGGATGGTGGTGGAGCCGGTGGGAGTGGGGA
>CAYXHC010000012.1:0-37870 GCA_964464905.1 uncultured Lachnospiraceae bacterium | reverse complement strand
GGAGATTGAAGCGGTCAAAAAAGTCTGATAAGACTTTTTTGACAAGCTGAAAAAGGCTTACCGATATGGTAAGCCTTTTTATTGTTTTGATTATACAATGCCCTGAGCCATCATAGCTTCGGCTACCTTCAGGAAGCCGGCCACATTGGCGCCCAGCATCAGGTCGCCGGGCTTGCCGCACTCAACGGATGCGTCATAGCAGGCCTTGTAAATGCTCTTCATGATGCCAAGGAGCTTTTCGTCAACCTCTTCGAAGCTCCAGCTCATTCTGATGGAATTTTGGCTCATCTCCAGACCGGAAGTGGCAACGCCGCCTGCGTTGGAGGCCTTACCGGGGCTGTAAATGAGGCCTGCGGCCTGAACTGCTGCAATGGCCTCGGGGGTCAGGGGCATGTTGGCACCCTCGAATACGCCAATGGCGCCGTTGGCGATCAGAGCCTTTGCGCCGTTTTCGTCCATCTCGTTCTGGGAGGCACAGGGCATGGCAATGTCGCACTTCACATTCCAGATGTTCCTGCAGCCCTCGTGGTACTCTGCGCCCTGAACCTCGTCAGCATACACACTGATGCGGGCGCGGCGCTTCTGCTTGATGTCAAAAAGCACGGGCAGATCAATACCCTTGGGGTCGTAGATGTAGCCCTGAGAGTCGCTCATGGCAACTACCTTGCCGCCAAGCTGAGTGCACTTTTCGGCGGCGTACTGGGCAACATTGCCGGAGCCGGAGATAACAACGGTCTTGCCCTCAAAGCTGTCGTTCTTCAGATGCTTCAGAGCCTCGGCCGCATAGTAGCACAGACCGTAGCCGGTGGCCTGAGTTCTGGCCAGAGAGCCGCCGAAGCTGAGCCCCTTGCCGGTGATAACGCCGCCCTCAAAGCGGTCAACAATGCGCTTGTACTGGCCGTACATGTATGCAACCTCGCGGCCGCCAACACCAATGTCGCCTGCGGGAGTATCGGTGAACTGGCCGATGTGGCGGTAGAGCTCGGTCATGAAGCTCTGGCAGAAGCGCATGATCTCGGCATCACTCTTGCCCTTGGGATCGAAGTCGGAGCCGCCCTTGCCACCGCCCATGGGGAGGGTGGTGAGTGCGTTCTTGAAGGTCTGCTCGAAGCCGAGGAACTTGATAACGGAGCTGTTTACGCTGGGATGCAGACGGATGCCTCCCTTGTAGGGGCCGATCGCGGAGTTGAACTGAACGCGGTAGCCGCGGTTTACCTGAACCTCGCCGTTGTCGTCCATCCAGCTTACGCGGAACTGAATGAATCTTTCAGGCTCAACGATGCGCTTGAAAACGCCAGCCTTAACGTAGTCGGGGCGCTGATCCGCAACGGGGGAGAGGGATTCGAAAACCTCACCTACAGCCTGATGAAACTCCTTCTCTCCGGGAGTGGTGAGAACGAGCTTGTCGTATACTTCTTTCAAATGTGCATTTTTGATTTCCATTGTGATACTCCATATTTATTTGATAGATTATGCGTCTGAGAGTTGATATCTCGTATTATACAACCGATATGAATGAATTGCAATAGCAGACTTCAAAAAACTGTAAAAAACCGAAAATCCGACGGATCTTGTCACGCTCTCGTGAAGGCGAACGGGGGAGATGTTGCAAATCGGCAGGGCGGAGTCATATAGCGGAAATTACGGGCGTATAATTATACCGCTTTATGATATCGTGGAGGGGAAACGGATGAGCCGCGCGAAAAAATATTTTCAAAACGCCATACTCCTGTCGCTTTCGGCGCTCCTTATGCGGAGCGTTTCCGTTGCTTTCAACGTGTACGTCACGGGGAAGGTGGGCGCTGAGGGCATGGGACTGCTCACCCTTATCGGTTCCGCATACGGCTTTGCCGTAACTTTTGCAACGTCCGGGGTGTCGTTGGCTGTCACAAGACTCTGTGCCGAGACCGTCGTCACAGCTCCGCACGGTGAGTCAGTCCGCCGCCTAAAAAACGTCGCCGTTACCGCTGCAGTATACGCAGCCTTTTTCGGCGGCGTGGGCGGCGGCGTCCTTTACCTCGGAGCGGAGGAGATAGCATCACGTCTCCTTGGTGATGTAAGAACTGCCGCTTCCCTCCGCATACTGGCACTGACTCTCGTCCCCGTTTCCGCTTCAAGTGCGCTTTCGGGTTATTTCAATGCCTGCCGCAGGGTATACAAAAACGCCGCTGCCGAGGTGGCAGGTCAGGCGCTGAAGATAGGTGTCACAGCGGCAGCTTTCGGTAGTCTGTTGCCCGGCGGTGCCGAAAACGCACTTCTTGCCGTTGCGCTCGGAAGTCTTGCATCCGAGGTGGGGAGCACCCTAATGCTTGCCGTTTTGTGGCTTCACGACAAACGGAAATACTATGGCGGCAAAACCGCCGGAAGGAGTGCGGATTCACGGGTGTGCGGCACGGAGATGCGTGCCGACACCGTTGGCGAGGCGGGAAGAAGCCTTTGCTGCGCCGCCTTGCCCGTTGCCCTTTCCGCACACGTGAGAAGCGGACTTGTGACCCTTGAGCATATCCTTATACCCCGCGGCCTTGAAAAAAGCGGAGCGCCGTATGAGACTGCTCTCGCTTCCTACGGCACCCTTCACGGAATGGTTATGCCCGTTATCCTTTTTCCCTATGCGATCCTTGGCTCGTTTTCGTCGCTTCTGGTGCCGGAGCTTTCTATCTGCCGCGCAAAAGGCGAGGTAGAACGTATACGCCATATTTCAAGGCTCGTTTTCAGAGCGACTCTCATTTTTGCCGTTGGTACGTCGGGAATACTTATGACCTTTTCGGGCGAGCTTGGTCGTGCTCTTTACGGAAGCGATGAGGCGGGAGACTATATCCGTATACTCGCGCCCGTTATTCCCGTGATGTACCTTGACACCGCCGTTGACAGTATGCTGAAGGGGCTGGGAAAGCAGCTTTTCTGCATGAGGGTAAACGTTATCGACGCGGCGCTGTCCGTTCTCTTGGTGTGGGGCTTCGTCCCTCGATGGGGCGTCGGAGGCTATGCTGCCGTTATTATCATATCGGAGGTGATAAACGCCTCGGCCTCCATCGTTAAGCTTCTTTCGGTGGCAGACGTGAGGGCGGAGCTTGGCAGATGGCTCTTCCGTCCGCTTGCCGCATCTGCACTTGCCTCTGCCACGATGCGGTTTTTAGTGAATCGTGTGCCTCGATTTTACCGTGCGGAGGGAGGACTGTACGTAACGCTTATGATAGTCGCCGCCGCGTCACTGTATTTTGCGATGCTTGCGTTAACGAACACGGTGGGAGCCGATGATGTGGTGTATATAAGGAGCCTTTTCGGGAAAAGGGAGCGCGAAAACCGATGAGATAAAAATCATGAATAAAAAATTTCGCTCTCCCTATTGCAAAATCAAAATCCTTGTGATATACTATCGTAGTCACGTAAAAACGGCGCCATAGCCAAGCGGTAAGGCAGAGGTCTGCAAAACCTTTATCCCCGGTCCGATTCCGGGTGGCGCCTTAAATAAAAAGGGTACGCAACCGCGTACCCTTTTTATTTGCCACATCAAGAGGAATCGGATTTTTTGTGATCAGTATTCCTGATGTAATACCTCCGCGCTCACGCGCTTTTTGTATACCCGGAAGAACGCAAAAAGCTGTAAAAGGAAGGTGAGCGTCCAGGAAATGGTGTATGAAAAATAAAGACACTCAGGTGTGTGATACCGGGGAATTGCGAAAACGGTGTATATCCAGAATATGCGAAGACCGCAAACACCAAGCACGGAGATTATCATCGGCTCGATGGAGGCGCCGAGTCCGCGGAGCGCACCCGTGGAAACATCCATAAGTCCGCAAAGGAAATAGGGCAGACAGATGTAAGCAAGCCTCGTCATTCCGTAGCTGATGGCAAGGTCGGAGTCCGTTATGTAAATGGAGAGGAGCGTCTCACCGAGACTGTATGCGGTAACGCCCGTCACAAGACCCACAACGGTGACACAGCCGAGACATATCCAGAGGGTTTTGTAGACGCGGTCGAACTTGTGCGCACCTGCATTCTGACCCGTGAAATTCACCGCTGTCTGATGGAAAGCGTTGAGAGAAACGTATACGAACCCCTCAATATTGCCTGCGGCAGCATTGCCGGACATAAATACGTCGCCGAAGGAGTTGACGGAGGACTGAATGATAACGTTGGAAATGGAGAAAAGTGAGCCCTGAATTCCCGCCGGCAAGCCGATGCGGATCATTTTCAAAAGCTGAAGCCTGTAAAAACGCATCTCCGACAGAACGAGTCGGCAGGCATCGGTGCGTCGCATCAGCGCGATAACGACCAAAACGGCCGAAACGCCCTGAGAGACGGTCGTTGCGAGCGCAACGCCGTCTACGCCCATACCGAAAACGGTGACGAAGAAAATGTTGAGAACGACGTTCACCACACCCGCAACGGAAAGGAAGATGAGGGGACTTTTCGTGTCTCCGGCGGCACGGAGGATGGAGGCGGCAAAATTATACACCATCATAAAGGTAATGCCGCCGAAGTATATCTTCATATAAAGGGCGGAAAGCTTCAGGACATCCTCCGGCGTGCCCATGAGACGGAGGAAGGTCTCCGAAAAGCAGATGCCGAAAACGGTGAGAAAAATGCCCGAAACGATAGCGGTGGGAATGGCAGTGTGCACCGTGCGCGACGCCGCTTCGTCGTCGTGTGCGCCGAGAGCGTGAGCCACCGTTACGCCTGCACCAACGGAAAGACCGATAAAGAGGTTGACGATAAGATTCGTGATCGCACCCGTTGCGCCCACGGCGGCAACGGCGATGCTTCCGCGGTAACGGCCGACGATAATGAGGTCGGCGGCGTTGAAAAGAAGCTGAAGCACGCTCGTCAGAATGATGGGGATGGTGTAAAGAATGATATTCTTCAAAAGCGGACCCGATAGCATAGACTGCGCAGACTGCTTTTGCATGGCGTTTCCCTCCCGTGACAAAGTAAAAATGACCAATGGATATTATAATACTTTTTTCGGAAAGTACAAGATGTTTTCGCCGATGTCGGTAAAAAATCGGCGCTTGAACAGCGCATAATTAAAAGAGGAAGCTCGTCTGGAGCTTCCTCTTTAGTTTTTGATTTGCGATCACATCAGGCTTCTGTAAAGCGCCTCGATCTCTTCAACGGACACCTCTCTCGGGTTGCCGGGACGGCAGGCGTCGTTGTAAGCGTCAACGGACATCTGGTGAACGTCCTCTTCCTTGAGGATGCCACGGAGAGTGCAGTCGATGCCAACGTCCTCTGCAAGCTTGGTAACGGCTGCGACTGCAGCGGCGCGGTATTCGTCCTCCGTCATCGCATCAGTGCCGGGAACACCCATAGCGCGGGCGATATCGCGGTACTTTTCACCGGTAGCGGGAGCGTTAAACGCCATAACGGTGGGGAGAAGAACTGCGCAAGCTTTGCCGTGAGGCATATCGTAGTATGCGGAGAGGGTGTGAGCCATTGAATGGTCAACGCCGAGACCAACGTTGGAAAAGCCCATGCCTGCAATGTACTGACCGAGAGCCATGCCTTCGCGTCCGTCGGGGCAGTTTTCAACTGCGCCGCGGAGGGAGCGTGCGATAACCTCGATAGCCTTGATGTGGAACATATCGGAAAGCTCCCAGGCGCCCTTGGTGATGTAGCCTTCGATAGCGTGGGTGAGTGCGTCCATACCGGTAGCGGCGGTGAGGCCCTTGGGCATGGAGGACATCATATCGGGGTCAACAACGGCAACGACGGGGATATCGTGAGCGTCAACGCAAACGAACTTGCGCTTCTTTTCAACGTCGGTGATAACGTAGTTGATGGTGACCTCAGCGGCGGTTCCTGCCGTGGTGGGCACCGCGATGATGGGCGTGCATGGGTTCTTTGTGGGAGCAACGCCCTCAAGAGAACGAACGTCTTCGAATTCAGGGTTTGTGATTATGATACCGATAGCCTTCGCGGTGTCCATGGAGGAGCCGCCGCCGATGGCTACGATAGAGTCAGCGCCCGCTGCCTTGAAAGCGGCAACGCCGTTCTGTACGTTTTCGATAGTGGGATTCGGCTTGATGTCGGAATAAACGGTGTAGGGGATGCCGGCAGCGTCAAGAAGATCGGTCACCTTTGCGGTAACGCCGAACTTGATAAGGTCGGGGTCGGAGGCAACGAAGACTTTTTTGAAGCCGCGAGCCTTGATTTCCTGAGGAACGGCGGAGATGGCACCCTTGCCGTGATAGGAGGTTTCGTTGAGCATGAACTTGTTCATAATTTCTCGTCCTTTCTTTTATGTGAGATCAAAAGAATCCGATTTTCGGGCAAACGAACCCGTTACACTATATTTTACAGTAAACGCAGTGAAATTGCAACGGGGCGTAAGCAGATTGCAAGCAAACAGATCGCAGCAAAAAGTCACGTTCCGAGGGGGAGTGTGCTATTTTTGAGGCTTGTGGGGTAAAGCAGAGAAATTGACAATTTTAGCAAACTCACTGTTGACAAAAGACAAATATTGCCTTATAATGGTAACAGAAGCACGTTGCGCCTCTTGTGATATAGGAAAGTGAGGATAGCGTTTATGTCAAGAAAGCTTATCTTAATAAAATAACGCGCACAAGCCATAGGGGCTTTGTGCGCGTTTTGATTTCTAACAAACTTAATTTTTATAGGAGAAATATATGAAAAAAATATTTGCAATAATACTTGCAGTGCTTATGCTCTTGCCCTGCCTTGCCGCATGCGGGGAAAATGATAGCGAAGCGCCCGAGACTACGGACAAGATCGAAACGCCCGGATCCGATGAAGTCGACGCATCCGACGAGAACATAATCCGTCCGCCGGTGAGGGAATCAAAATACCAGGCATCAGCTTCGTTTATTTTCCTCTCTTTGAAAGAAATCGAAGAAGAAGCCGATGCTATCGTTCGATTAAAGATAAAAAACTGGCTCGGGGAGTCGATTTATTACGGACGCACTTATTATGATGCAGAAGTAATTGAGGTATATAAAGGAGATGTTCCTTCAAGCATAATTCTTGCACAATTCGGTACGTCGGAAGAAACATTTCGTGGATTTCCTCTTTTTACTTACGGTGAAGAAGTAATATTATTTTTAGGTAAATATGAATCACATGATAATAAATATGAAGAAATGTCGTTAAACATTGAGGAGCCGGAATTTGACGCAAACAGAATATACGGCATACATTATATGCATTTATATGTTATGAACGTATCCTCCATTGATGATGGTAGCGAATATGTTATTCCGACGACCTCTGTCGCGTTGGAAAGAAACGACGCTTTTGTGAATAGCATTATGAACTATGGATCCGGTTCCGAATCCGGGATAACGTCAGAAGCTGTATCAGCAGCTTCGGCATTGATGAAAATTGATCCGTATGATAATCCGGGTGCTTCGCCGGAATGTGTATATGCATTAAACGATTTTGTGGAGTATTTGAAGGTGATTCAGAATGAAGAAAGATAAACTTATAATAAAACTGTTGATCATTCGTATACCGAAGCTCATTCAAAATACTATAACACCCTGTTGGACAGATGCACTGCCTGCGGGTATTCCGGCGCAAACGTGATCGAATAACGAACCAAATAAAAAAAGTCCTCGGGGCTTTTTTTATTTGGTTCAGCTTACTCCTTTACCTCTCACAAAAACGCCGCGCCGATGATGCCGGCGTCACCGCCAAGGGTGGCAAGCCGCAGGGACGTGTAAAGCTCCTCCGGCTGGTCGCGGTTATAGATCATATCGGGGAAAATGAGCTTCCCGAGGGGCGCGAGAAAAGCGTCTCCCGCACCGGAAATGCCGCCGCCGACGGCGAGCACCTGCGGCTGGAATATGTTGATGAAATTTGCAAGCATAACGGCAACGTAATATTCGTACTTTTCAAGCACGGAGAGGGCAACAGCGTCGCCCTTTTCTGCCGCTTCGAAAATCTTCTTGCCGTCGATGTCACCGCAGGAAGAGAGCAAGGTGTCCCCGCCTGATGAAAGAGCCTCATTCGCCATGCGTATGAGAGCCGTTGCGGAGCAGTATGCCTCAGCACAGCCGAGCCTGCCGCAGCCGCACTTCTCACCGCCTGCCGCGATAACGGTGTGGCCAAGCTCGCCGCCTGCGTGGTTGTGAGAGGTGAGTATCCTGCCGTTATGTATAACGCCGCCTCCAACGCCGGTGCCGAGCGTTATCATCATAAAATCGCGGGATCCCTTGCCCGATCCGGCGAGCATTTCGCCAAGGGCCGCCGCGTTTGCATCGTTTTCGGCTTTTACGAGAGCCTTTGCAACGCCGAGTCGGCGGGCAACTTCGTCTGTCAAAGGATAATAGCGCATGGGAAGATTGCAAACGTATTCCACAACGCCCGTGCCGGAGTCCACGATTCCGGGCGCACCGATGCCGATTGAGACCGCATCCGCAGGGGAGATGCCTGCGTCGGCACAAAGACGGCGGCAAAGGGCGGCAATATCGTCTGCAATGCGGTGGGCGCTCGTTTTATCTGTGGGCACGGACGCCTTCGCTACTATGTTATGATTACCGTCAACGACACCGCCCGCAATGTTGGTGCCGCCGAGGTCGATTCCGATCCTGTACATATCCCGCCTCCTTTATTCGCAGTCGCCGCATTTAGCGGCGGAGGAAAGATGAAGGAGTCCCCACGCCTGAAGCTGAAAGAGGATGGGGAGAAGGCTTTTTCCCGTTTCCGTCAATGAGTATTCAACTCTTACGGGCATTTCAGGGTATTGCTTGCGGAGCACGAGGCCGTCTGCCTCAAGCTCGCGAAGGGAATTTGCAAGCATCGTGTTTGTCACCGAGGGAAGCTTGCGCTTCAGCTCGTTATACCTGGTCTCCTCCGAGGCGGAAAGAGCGCAGAGTATCGGTATCTTCCATTTGCCCCCGATAACGGACAGCACCTCCGTCAAAGGACACGCGGAGAGCGCGGAGGACTTGCTGTTGCAGGTGGAGCAGCCCGTGTTTCCGCAAGACGAACAGTCACATTCGCCGTGTGCGCCGTGGAGATCGTTCTTGGTCATAAAAATAATACCTCGTCATAAAAATCTGCGTACTTGATATGGATTCGGTACGTGGTATAATAATTATACCACAAAGGTGGTATAATTATCAATGAGTAAAAGATGACCTTTTTTTCTCGAAAGGAAGGTGTATATAATGGAAAAAAGAATCGTATACGTTGACAATGCCGCAACGACACCGGTGCTTCCCGAGGTGTTCGATGCGATGAAGCCGTACCTCACCGAGTTTTACGGCAACCCCTCCAGCATGTATTCTGTCGGCAGAGCCGCAAAGAAGGCGATCGACGAAGCAAGAGAATCAGCGGCGTCAAGCCTCGGATGCTTGCCCACGGAGCTTTACTTCACCTCCTGCGGTACCGAGGCAGATAACTGGGCGCTTAAAGGCGGCGCCCGCTTTATGAAAAAGAAATATGGCAAGAGCCACGTTATAACGAGCGTTATCGAGCATCCTGCTGTGCTTAAGTCCTGCAAGGCGCTCGAAAAGGAAGGCTTCCGCGTCACCTATGTCGGCGTTACCTCCGAGGGCATCCTCGATATGGACGAGCTTTCCCGAGTCCTCGACAGCGACACGGCGATAGTTTCCGTTATGTTTGCAAACAACGAGATCGGTACGATCCAGCCGGTTTCAGATATCGCAAAGCTCGCTCACGAAAAGGGTGCGCTTATGTTCACCGACGCCGTTCAGGCTGTCGGCTCCGTTGCTGTTGACTGCCACGCGCTCGGCGTCGATATGCTTTCGATGTCCGGCCATAAGCTTGGCGCTCCCAAGGGCGTCGGCGCACTCTATATGAGACGCGGACTCAAGATCGATAAGTATCTCGACGGCGGCGGTCAGGAGCGTCTGATGCGTTCGGGCACCGAAAACGTTGCCGGTATCGTTGGCTTTGCGAAAGCGCTCGCCGTCGCGGTCGAACGTCTCCCCGATATGGAGAGAGTGGCAAAGCTGAGAGACAGACTGGCAGATCACATCGTAAAAAACATTCCTTATACTATCTATAACGGATCCCGTGAGCACCGTCTCCCCGGAAATCTCAATATAAGCTTTGAATTCATCGAGGGCGAGAGCCTTCTGCTCCTTCTCGATATGGAGGGCATCTGCATCTCCACAGGCTCAGCCTGCTCCTCAAACTCCCTTGAGCCCTCCCACGTGCTTCTCTCTATCGGACTTCCCGCCGAAAAGGCGCACGGTTCAATGCGAGTATCCCTTTCCCATCACAATACCGACGAGGATGTGGACTATCTCATCGAAAAGATACCCCCCATCGTCAGCCGACTTCGCCGAATGAGTCCCATCTATCCCGGCGACCCCAAATAAAAACACTTACCATAGGAGATTAAACCATGTACAGCGATAAAGTAATGGATCATTTCGCCAATCCGAGAAACGTTGGTGAGATCGAAAACGCCGACGGCGTAGGCACCGTGGGCAACGCTACCTGCGGCGATATTATGCAGATGTTTCTCAAGATCGAAAATGATGTTATCGTAGACGTCAAATTCAAGACCTTCGGGTGCGGCGCCGCCATAGCAACGTCTTCTATGGCGACGGAGCTTATCAAGGGCTGCACGGTTAAGGAAGCGCTCAATCTCACCAATAAAGCAGTCGTTGAGGCTCTTGACGGACTTCCCGCAGTGAAGATACACTGCTCCGTTCTGGCTGAGGAGGCAGTCAAGGCTGCTCTCGCCGACTACTACCGCAAGATCGGACGCGAGATCGACTTCGACGTTCCGGACATGGAAGAGGATGCATGCCACGTTCACGGTGCACCTGAGGAAGAATGAAGAAATGAAGGAGACCCCGAGAGGGTCTCCTTTTTTGCGCTTCGCAAGACGTTATTTTGCTTGTGCGAACAAAGCAAACTTCATTTTAGCGCACCTGCGCTACGCGTGTTTTCGCACTTTTTGGCAGGAGAATCGCTTCGCGATCTCCAAAAGCGGAGTTTCCCCTTGCTTAGTAATTACGATGCGATAGTTCACCTTTGAAATGCGCATTTTGCTTCGCAAAACCGGAAAAACTCTGGGCGAAAAAAGTGCTGCAAAAATTCCGTTCAAGAGAGGGAGACAGGTGTGGCTCAGACACAATTGACTCAAAACTAACAATGACTTGCGCCACTAACTCCTGAAGTTACAGCGAAGCTGTTACTTCTCCCCTCATCTCGAAACTCTCTCCCATTTACCTGCGCGGTGAAGTAAGCGAAAATTGTTTGACTTCTTTCGCGGAGCAATGCGAGAAAAAAACGATAGTGACGCGCTTATTTGCTATAAGCGGTAGTTTGCGAATCATTTATTGAAGCTAAAATCTATCGTGCGGTGGGGAGCGATAGTTTTCAGCAAATCTATGGGGAAACAGCTTTCCCCCATGTTCCTAACGCATCGCGCTCGCTTTAGATTTTAGTCTTCCACAGTTGTTACGTAAACTTTCGATTCATTGTGCCTGACGCGGCACAAACGCTTTGCGGTCGTCCCACTTCGCGGTAGTGAGAGTTTGCTTTGTAAATGCCACACCGCGAGGGGAAAGATAGGAGAGTTTCGAGAGGAAAGAAAGGGGGTCAATCGCCATAGGCGACCCCTTTCCTTCCTCTTGAACGGCGATTTTGCAGCACTTTTTTCGCCCAGAGTTTTTCCGGTTTTGCGGAGCAAAATGCGCATTTCAAAGGTGAACTATCGCATCGTAATTACTAAGCAAGGGGAAACTCCGCTTTTGGAGATCGCGAAGCGATTCTCCTGCCAAAAAGTGCGAAAACCCGCGTAGCGCAAGTGGATAAAAGAGATAGTTGTGTGTTAGCGCATACGAAGCGGCGGAGCAAACCTCACACCCCACCTTTCCCACGCCGCCATGCCCCCGGCGTGACACCAACCTTTTTCTTGAAAACGTTGGAAAAATAATGCTCGTCGGTGAAGCAGAGCGCGTGGGCGACCTCTCCCACCTGCATGGAGGTGCCACGAAGGAGAGCTTTCGCCGTTTCAAGCTTCAAGCCAAGAATGTAGGCGTATAGAGTGACACCGTATTCTTCCGTAAACAGGCGACCGAGATGGGAGGCTGAAAGTCCCACCTCACGCGCAACGTTGGCTACCGTCAGCTTTTCGTAAACGTTTCGGTCGCAGTAGTTCTTCGCGGCAGCGGCATATTCATTTTCGTCCTTGGAGGAGGTCAGCGTTGCTGAAAGGGAAGCTATGATCTCGTGAAAAATAACGCCGCACTGAAGATGTACCTCCCCGGGAGACAGGGTCTCCGTCACTTCTATCATCCTTTCGAATAAAGGAAGCAGCTCCGAAACTGACTTGAAGTGATATTTGTCCGAGATCCGGTAGGCTTCCGTGAGCCTGCTGCAAAGGGATCCCTCGCAGTTCATCCATATCTTTGAAAAGGGATCGGACCTTGACGCATAATAATGCTGCCGGCTTCCGCGGGGCAAAATATATACGTCGCCCCCTTCAACGTCGAAGGTCTCCCCGTTAACGGAAACGACGCCGGCGCCCCCCGTCACGTATTCGATCACGTAGTATTCGGATGAGGCGCGGCTGATCTCGTATCCTTGGGTGGGATAAGTGATCCCCGCCATACGAACGCGAAAGGGAAGCTTTTCGGCGGCCTTGTCCGTGATAAACGTCTTTATCTTCTCCATATAGCAGAAATCCTCACATAAATAGCGGTAATACCTATTTTATTTTAGCATGAAAAGCGGTAAAATACAATTAATAAAACCGAAAGGAAAGCGCACGGCGCGTGGTAAAGATCATGATACCGAGACCCGAACATCCTTTTCCTCAGTTTGAAAGAAGAACCTGGCAGAATCTGAACGGCGAATGGAGCTTCGCCTTCGACTTCGGCAAAAGCGGCCTTGAACGCGGTTGGCAGAACGACACCGACGAGGCAAGAGCAAATTTCGATAAGATCATAAACGTCCCCTTCTGCCCCGAAAGCAAGCTTTCCGGCATCGGATATACGGACTTTATCCCTGCGGCGTGGTATTCCCGCGAATTCATCCTCACGGAAGCGGAAGTGAGCGGCCGCAGCTTTATCCGCTTCGGCGCAGTTGACTATGACACGAGAGTTTTCGTAAACGGTCACCCGGCAGGCAGACATGTCGGTGGTTACAGCTCTTTCTCCTTTGAGATCACCGAGCTTGTCCGCGCAGGCGTGAATACCGTCACCGTCTATGCTGAGGACGACGTCCGCTCAGGCAAACAGCCTCGCGGCAAGCAAAGCGGCGGATACTATTCCGCGGGCTGCGACTACACCCGTACCACCGGCATCTGGCAGACGGTGTGGCTTGAATTCACACCTGAGAATTACGTTAAGGAAGTGGTTTATACGCCCAGCATCGCTGGCAAGTGCTTCTTCGTTGATGCAAGCGTCGTCGGAAAGGGTATTCTCACCCTCACCGCATCCTACGAGGGCAAGGCTTGCGGATGCGTGAAGGCGCCTGTTTCGGGCGACGCAAACAAGCTCGTCCTCCCGCTCGACGAAATGCATCTCTGGGAATGCGGAGCCGGCCGTCTTTACGATATTGAGGTCACCTTTGAGGCAGACGGTGACGTTGATACCGTTTCCAGCTACGCCGGAATGAGAGAAGTGAAGCTTGAGGGGTATAAGTTCCTTATCAACGGCAAGTCCGTTTTCCAGCGCACCGTTCTCGATCAGGGGTTCTACCGCGACGGTATCTATACCGCACCGACAGACGAGAATCTGCTACGCGACATCAGACTTTCTATGGCGGCCGGCTTCAATGGCGCTCGCCTCCACCAGAAGATATTCGAGCCCCGATTCCTCTATCACGCAGATAAAGAAGGCTATCTCGTGTGGGGCGAGCATGGCAACTGGGGTCTCGACCTTTCCGAGGAGGCGGCACTTCTCCGCTTCGCTCCCGAATGGACCGAAGCCGTAGTTCGCGACCGCAACCACCCCTCCGTTATTGGATGGTGCCCCTTCAACGAGACCTGGGACTATCAGGGGAAACGCCAGTGCGACCGCGTTCTTGAAGCAGTCTATAAGCTCACCAAGGCTCTCGACCCCTCCCGTCCCTGCATAGACACCTCCGGTAACTTCCACGTTATCACCGATATCTATGACCTGCATAATTACGATCAGAACGTGGAGTCCTTCAAGGAAAAGTACAGCGAATTCCCCGAAGACGGCAAAAAGCTGGAGAGCCATCCCGGCCGTCAGCATTATACGAAGGGACTTCCTCTCTTCATCAGCGAATACGGCGGCATTAAGTGGGACACCATGCAGGAAAATAAGGATGCATGGGGCTACGGCAACGCTCCCACCACCGAGGAGGAGTTCATCGAACGCTACCGCGGCCTCGCCGACGCGCTTCTCGATCACCCGTATATTATGGGGCTTTGCTATACGCAGCTTTACGACATCGAACAGGAAACGAACGGTCTTTACGACTACGACCGTAATCCCAAGTTTGATACCGAGCTTCTTTTCACCATAATGAGCCGTAAGGCGGCTATCGAAGACTGACCTGCGCCGCCTGCCCTGCAAGAATCCGTATCCTTATCCGTTCATAAATCTACGCTCTGCCGCATATAAATATTCCAAAACGAAATTCCGGAGCGTAATTATGGAAAAATATAAGATCGAACGAGAAATGAAACTGACACACGACTGCGTGGGGGAATACACCGTGCCCGACTATCTTCCGCCGGTGGGAAAGCTTCTTGCCGTTGAATGCGACGTCATACCCGACGACGTATATATAAAGGAAGGGACGTCGGGGCTTGCTGCTGACCTTTGCGGCGCTGCCGTGTTCCGTGCCTATTGGGTGTCGGAGGGGGAGGAAGGAAACGAGCCCTCGTCTGCCACCTTCCGGTGCGATTACGAGACCTCCGCCGTTCTCGGCAATCTCTCCTCCCCCGTGTGCCGTGTGACGACGGTGCCCGAAGGTGTCTTCTGCCGCGTGACGGGACCGCGAAAGCTTTCCGTTCGCGCGCGGCTGCAGAGCCGCTTGACGGCGGCTGTGCCGGAAACCGGAGCGACACCCGAGGCTGTCGCTTCGGAAGGAGTGGAGCAAAAGCTTGAAGGGATAACGGCGGCTCTGGAGATATTCGGCACGGCTCGCGATCTTTTTGTCACGGCGCATTTGCCGGAAGGTGGAGCTCCCGTTGCCTGCCGCGCCGCGGTTGGTCCTGTTGCCGCTTCGCTTTCATCTCCCACGGAGTGCAGATTGGACGGCGAGATAACGGTCCTTTGCCGATACGGAGCCGACGGCGGCTTCCGCGACCGCACGGTTACCGTACCCTTTTCCGAAACGGTGCCTCTTGACACCCCCTCGGGCATCACGTCAGAGGCGCTTGTAGGGTGCAGCGCCCGCGGCGTCGTCACTTCAACGGAAATAAGAAGTGATAACGATGGCGATGCTATAGGCGCCACCCTTGAAATAATGTACGATCTGTTTGCTGAAGCGCTGCTCAGGAGAGAGGGCGACGTCGTTCGAGACGCTTACAGCTGCGAAGGGGTGTCGTCGTGCGAATACAAAACGGTGGAATACCTTTCACCCGTGGCGGCGCTTTCTGCTTCGGTGACTGTAAACGAGACTGCCGATTTGCATCGGATGGGAAAGGTGGAGCTTATTACAGGCTCGGCAACGGTGGAAAGTGCGGCAGTCAAAGCAGGACGGCTCCGCGTTTCGGGGAGTCTTTCTGGAGTGGCAACGCTGCTGACCGACGGCGAATACGAAACGGTGCCCTACAGCGTCCCCTGGAAATACGATGTTTCACTTCCGTCGGGGGTGAAGGTGGCGGATCCGTCCGCTCTCGTCTTCAGCGGCGAAGCTACGCATCTTACCCTTTCCGGCAGAGCAGACAGCGGACTTCACGTGACCTCTGAAGTGGCGCTTTCCGTGACCGTCACCGAAAAAAGATCGGTGACGGAGGTGGCGTCTCTTGCGGTTTTACCTGCCGCGGAGAGAAGGCTGCCGTGCATTACTGTGTACTATCCGAGCGCTGATGAGGAGCCGTGGGATGTGGCAAAACGGTTCCGTGTTCCCGAAAAACAGGTTGCGACCGCCGAAAACGTGGACGAAAACGGCGCTTTACGCCGTGTAGTTGTGATCTGACGATGCAATTTTGAAAAAATCGTGCTTTTAAGCTATCTTTGCTTCGTTATGTGTTATAATTATGAACAGTAAACCACTACGCACAGGAGGAGCACTATGAAAGCAGCTGTTATAGGCTCAAGAAGTATACGTATTGCTTGCCTTGACGAGTACCTTCCGAAGGATATCGATGAGATCGTTTCGGGAGGCGCCATCGGCATAGATACTCTTGCACGTGAATACGCACAAAGGCACGGTCTGCGTCTGACGGAGTTCCTTCCTGATTATAAGACCTACGGAAGAGGGGCTCCTTTGCGCAGAAACGACGAGATCATAAAATATGCGGATGTCGTATATGCGTTCTGGGACGGGGAATCCCGCGGCACCCGCTATGTTATTGACAGGTGCAAAGCTTTGGGCAAGCAGGTGAGGGTCTTCAAGGTCGTGAAATTATGAATCAAACGGAGAAAAAGGAGGAGCAGAGCTCCTCCTTTTTTGACTTGTCTGCAGAAGGGGAGGCTTTGAGTGAATAGGTGGGGAGCGCCCGAAAATGTGGGGATAAATGTCAGCGCATCCTTGTAGAAACCGATAAAGCACTGCGGATGGAAACGATTTTTAAAAGTTTGTGCAAAGTGCGCATACGTAAAATTTTTGCGCCGAAAATTGTGCAGTATGCACAAACGAGCAACAAACGCAAGGTGTTTGCTGCTCTCTGCGGTTTGTGAAGGTTTTCTGAAAAAGAGGGTAAATAATAATTACCGCGATCGAAATCCATTGATCACAGCACTACAAAATGTGCTTAAATTTGCGTCGGCAACGCTATATTGTGTGGCGCGAGACCACGTAGGGTAAATGGAAATTACCTCAATTGCGCCGTTTTCGAAGGACTCCGGCAACGAGGAAAATATTTCTTTATATTATAATATACTTGTAGTAAAAATAAGGCGAAAAAGACCCGTCACAAGCTATTCATTTGTCCTTCACAGACATTTGGGGATGCTTGACAGATTTTTTCGTGTATGATAAGATATCGTTATGAAAATTGGCGTACTCCCCCTTTCTTCACGGAGGCGGGTTTCATCAATTATTCATAAAAAGGCGTCGGAAACGATGCCGACAGGCGAAAAAGCGCAGCGTTCCCCGGGGCTTACGGCTTTCGTGAGCTGAGGCCGCAAGTCGGGAGCGACGCTAAACCAAGGTAGGAGGAAGTTCTATGAAAAGAACAAAGCTTCAAAAGCTCATGGCTTTTTTTCTCGCGTTCCTGATGCTCGCAGGCACATTCACGGTGATGACGCCCGTTGCAGCAGCAGAAACGGAAGGATCTGAGTCAGAAGAAACCAAAGACACTTCGAACAAAAAGACGCTCGCTGAGATGAGTGACGCGCTCAACGCGATCTCGTATCTCGAGTATCTTGGCGATTACGGCTCAAAGCCCCGTGCGACCAAAGAAGTTGTTATCGAAGCTTCGGTGTACAACGCCGAGCTGACGGATGCAGCGGTCGAAGTGTATAATGATTACGAGGGCATGGAGGGCGACAGCCTTTTCGTTCCCGATACCGGCAAAGTAACGTGGGACGTTGAGATCCCCGAGACCGGTAAATACGCAGTAGAGCTCGTTTATTACCCCATAAGCAATAAGGCGAACTCCATTGAGCGTATGTTCTATATCAACGATGAGGTTCCCTTCGCGGAAGCAAGATACCTTGCTATGACGAAGATCTGGAAGAATGAATACGCTACCGATGAAAACGGTGAGAATATGTTCATCTCTGATATCAACGGCAACGACATTCGTCCCGAGACCTACGAGGATCCCGAATGGGTCACCTATACGTTCATCGATAGTAACGGTTACTATTCCGCTCCCTTCGAATTCTATTTCGAAGAAGGCGCAAATACTGTTGCTCTCGAAGCAGTTCGCGAACCCGTTGTTATCAAGTCTATCAGATTTTATCCCTGCGAGGATGCTCCCACGTACGAACAGGTGCTTGCCGAGTATCAGGCAAACGGATACAAGGAAGCAGATGCCGATCCGATAAAGATCGACGCTGAATTCACCAGCGCAACCTCTCACCAGACCATCTACCCCATCTACGACAGAACTTCTTCCATCACAGATCCTCAGGATCCGGTTCTTGTTAAGCTTAACACCATCGGCTCCGATAAGTGGCAGAAGGTCGGTCAGTGGATCGAGTATGAATTTGAAGCTCCTGCAGATGGCCTTTACACCATCGCAGTTCGCTTCAGACAGGCTGAGCTTTCCGGTCTTTACGTATCCCGCCGCCTCTACATCGACGGCGAGCTTCCCTTCGAAGAATGCAACTATCTCCAGTTCGGTTATTCTACCTCCTGGCAGTCCAAGAGACTCGGTGAGGATCACGAAGGCGACACTCCCTATCAGTTCTATCTGACGAAGGGCACGCACACCATCAGATTCGAAGTCGTTCTCGGCGAACTCGGACCTATCGTTCGTGACGTAAGTGATACCCTTGAAGTTATCAACGAAGCCTACCTTTCTATATTAAAGCTCACAGGTACAAACCCCGACTCTTACCGTGACTACGGCTTCTCCCGTGTAATTCCCGGTACGATTAAGAACCTTGTTCTTGAGGCAAGAAACCTTGAGACGATCATCAATCAGCTTGAATCCATGAACGGCGTTGCCGGTGAAAACACGGCAACTCTGACAGAGGTTCAGCGCATTGTTGAAAAGATGGCAACCGACGAGGACGAGATCGCTCCCAACCTTTCGACTCTTAAGTCTCACGTCGGTACTCTCGGAACCTGGGTAAACACCGTTACCCAGCAGCCTCTTGAGATCGACTATATCTCCGTTCAGCCTGCATCCGCTGAACTCCCGAAGGCAACGGCAAACTTCTTCCAGGCGATCTGGTTCGAGATCCGTTCCTTCATCGGAAGCTTCTACACCGACTATAACTCCCTCGGCTCCACCGTTGAAGTGGACGAGACCAACTCCGTTGAGGTTTGGGTAGTTACCGGTCGTGACCAGGCTCAGATCATCCGTAACCTTATAGATAACGATTTCACTCCCACGAGTGAGATAGCAGTTAACCTTAAGCTCGTTGCCGGTGGTACGCTCCTCCCGTCCGTTCTTGCGGGCGTCGGACCTGACGTGTCACTCTTCACCGGTGACGGCGACGTTATCAACTTCGCGATCCGCGGCGCGCTTCAGGGCCTCAACGACAAGCAGTGCATCGCGTGCGAAAAGAAGGGTAAGGAAACTCTCAAGTACGTTGACGGCGGCGATTACCGCTGCGACGTCTGCGGAACTGAGGGCGAAGACAACTGGAAGCTCTTCTTCGAGTCCTTCGACGAGGTAACCTCCAGATTCTCTGCGGCAGCGACGATCCCGCTCACCCTTTACGGCGAGACCTTCGCTATCCCCGAGACTCAGACCTTCCCGATGCTCTTCTACCGCAAGGACATTCTTGCTGACCTCGGTCTCGAGATCCCTCAGACCTGGGACGACGTTCTTGCTATGATCCCCGTACTTCAGTACAACAACATGGAAATCGGTCTTACCGCCGATTACCTCACGTATCTCTACCAGATGGGCGGTTCCCTCTATGCGGACGACGGTATGAGAGTTAACCTTGACAGTAACCTCTCCCTCAACGCATTCGAGATGATGTGCAATATGTTTACGATGTATTCACTCCCCGTATCCTACGACTTCCCGAACCGTTTCAGAACCGGTGAGATTCCGATAGGTATTTCTCCCTATACAACTTATAACCAGCTCGTTGTATTCGCAACCGAGATCGCGGGTCTCTGGGAATTCACCATGATCCCCGGTATGCTCCAGGAAGACGGCTCCATCAACAACACGGCAGTTTCTACCGTTGTCGGCGTCGTTATTATGGAAGGTAGCGAAAACAAGAAGAATGCTTGGGAATTCATCGACTGGTACACAGACGCAGAATTCCAGGCAGCATACAGTAACGAACTCGTTGCAGTCCTCGGCGACGCAGGTATGAACCCCACCGCAAACATCGAAGCTCTTGAAGAACTCTCCTGGACCTCCAGTGAGTATCAGAGCCTCCGTACTCAGTTCGACGCCCTCACGGCTCTCCCGAACTACCCCGGTTCCTACATCATCGCCCGTTATACTGACTTCGCGTTTAAGGACGCTTACAACAATAACGCAAACCCCTCTGAATCACTTCTCGGTTACATTAATATAATAAACAAGGAATTCTCGCGTAAGCGTGAAGAGTTCAACCTTGAAACTCTCGAGATTGGCGAAAACCTCTCCGAAAAGAGAACGCGTCAGGCACTTGAGCTTATTGATGACATGAAGAGTTCAGACAAGGAAAAATATGCATCTGAGATCAAGGCTCTTGAAAACGCGATCGATGCAGCTCTCCTTGGCACGGCAACCTCTGTTGAGTACGACGCACTTGCAGCAGCGGCTGCAGCTCTCAAGGCAAAGGATTCCGCACTCTTCGGCGAAGTTTATACGTACGTCAAAGAAGCCGTTGATTCCCTCTATTCCTACACTAAATAATCCGAAGTCAGTAAATCTATAAAGGAGAAACGCTCATGTCAAAGAAAAACGCAACAGCCGTTAAGGAACAGAAAGCTGTGTCACGTAAAGATATGACTAGAGCTCAGTGGACCTGGAAAGAAATGAAGAATAACAAAACGGCATACCTGATGGTAGCACCGTTTATGATACTCTTCCTTATATTCACGGTCGTTCCGGTCGTTCTGTCCGTGCTCCTGAGCTTCACGTCGTTCAACATGCTGCAGATGCCGAAGTTCCTCTTCCTTGATAACTATATCCGACTCTTCCTCGACGACGATATTTTTATCACGGCTATAAAGAACACACTGATATTTGCGGTAGTAACGGGACCGACATCCTACTTCCTCTCTCTGTTCATCGCTTGGTTCATCAACGAACTTAGCCCTAAGATCAGAGCTATCGTAACACTTATCTTCTACGCTCCGTCTATCGGCGGTAACGTATATCTTATCTGGGGTACACTCTTCTCCAGTGACTCCTACGGCTGGGTAAACGGCTGGCTCCTTAACTGGGGTATCATCGACGAACCCATCCTCTGGTTCTTCAACGCAGACTACGTAATGCCCCTATGTATCGTCGTCGCCCTCTGGACGTCCCTCGGTACATCCTTCCTCTCCTTCATCGCAGGTCTTCAGGGTATCGATAAGGCACTCTACGAAGCAGCTGCGGTTGACGGTATCAGAAACCGTTGGCAGGAGCTTTGGTACGTAACACTTCCTTCCATGAAGCCGCAGCTTATGTTCGGTGCCGTTATGGCAATCACCGGCTCCTTCGGTTTCGGCGGTGTCGTTACGGCGCTCGCAGGCTTCCCGTCTGTTGACTACGCATGCTGGACCATCACACACCACCTGGACGACTACGGCGGACAGCGTTGGGAAGTAGGTTATGCTTCCGCTATCGCGGTGCTCCTCTTCGCGATGATGGTCGGTGCAAACATGCTCGTTCAGAAATTACTCTCAAAGGTAGGACAGTAACATGGCAAAAAGATTAAGAACAAGAAACCATAAAGTTGTCCTCAACCGCTCTGTCGGCGGCGACATGGGAATCACCGTATTCCTCACCATCATGGGTGCGTTCATGTTCCTCCCGATGCTCTACGTTATACTTCAGGCACTGAAGCCTCTCGACGAGCTCTGGATGTTCCCGCCCCGCTTCTACGTTATCAATCCCACCCTCAAAAACTTCACGGATCTGTTCTCTCTCATGTCAGATTCCTGGGTTCCCTTCTCGAGATACATATTCAACACCGTGTTCATCTCCGTTGCAGGTACTGGAGGTAACCTCCTGTTCGCATCACTTGCTGCGTACTCCCTTGCAAAGCTGAAATATCCGGGCCGCGACTTCATGTTCAACATCGTCGTTAAGTCCCTGATGTTCAACTCCACTGTTACCGGTATCGCAACCTTTATCACGATGTCCATTCTCGGTTGGGTCGATACCTATTTTGCAGTTATCGTTCCCGCATTCGCGTACACGCTCGGTCTTTACCTCATGAAGCAGTTCATGGAGACCAACGTAACGGACGCAGTTCTTGAGAGTGCACGTCTCGACGGTGCATCCGAGTTCTACGCATTCTGGGTAATCGCAATGCCGATGGTTAAGCCCGCATGGCTCACACTTATCATCTATTGCTTCCAGGGTCTCTGGAACTCCGGCGCATCCATCTACATCTACTCCGAGCAGCTCAAGACTCTTAACTACGCTATCTCGCAGATCACCGCCGGCGGTATCGCCCGCGCAGGTGCGGCAGCAGCGTCTACCGTTATTATGATGATGGTACCGATTCTCGTATTCGTAATCTCCCAGAGTAACATCATTGAAACGATGGGATCCAGCGGAATGAAGGACTAAGGAAGGAGATCACAATGAAAAGAAAAGTTATTTCCTTGCTTGTCATCGCCCTTACGATGATCATGCTCGCTACGACAGTAAACGCAGCAGCATACGCAACTTACACCTATTCCTACGACGGATTCGCACTTCTCTCTCCTGACGCATACGTTCCGGACAGACTCGTTGATTCCGATTATATGGGTCTCAGAGTTCCCCTCGATGACCCGAGAGACCTTGAGGTCGATAAAGAAGGCAACGTCTACATCGTAGACGGTGTCGGCGGAAGAGTTATCGTAACCGACCGTTATTATAAGGTTAAGTTTGAAATTTCAGACTTCCTTAATGAGCACGGCGTATGGGACTCCTTCGACACTCCCTCCGGCGTTGCTATCACAGATGATTACATCTATGTTTGCGACACCAATAACAACCGTATCGTAATGTTCGACCTTGACGGTAATTACGTTAAGATCGTTCCCAAGCCTCAGTCCAACTACTTCGTTGAAGGCTCTCTCTATAAGCCGGTCGCAGTTGCAGTCGATGCTTATAACAGACTCTTCGTCGTTTCCTCCACCACCTACGAAGGTATCATCGTAATGGATGACGAAGCAAACTTCTCCGGATTCATCGGCGCGCAGAAGGTTTCCATCTCCGTTATGGAAAGAATCTGGCGTGAGATCCAGACCGAAGAGCAGAGAGAATCTCAGGAAGAATATATCTCCACTGAGTTCAACAACATCACGATCGACGAAGACGGCTTCATCTACGTAACGACCAACTCCATCGACGCAAACGAGCAGCAGTCAGCTATGAACAGCCGCTCCACTTCCGGTGACTACGCTCCCGTTAAGAAGCTGAACTCTTCCGGTAACGACGTTATGGGTCGTAACGGATTCTGGCCTCCGTCCGGTGAGGTAAACGTATCTATCTCATCCACCGCTTCCATTTCCGGTGCTTCCTCCATCATCGACGTTGCCGTTGGTCCTGAAGGAACCTGGTCCATCATCGACGAAAAGAGAAGTAAGACCTATACCTATGATAAGTATGGTAACCTCCTCTTCATCTTCGGTGACAAGGGTGAGCAGCTCGGTAACATTTACAACATCGAAGCCATCGCGTACAGCGGCGATGATATTATTCTTCTCGACAAGTCAAAGGATTGCTTCACCGTTTATAAGAGAACCGAATACGGCGATCTTCTTATAAACGCTCTCTCGCACCAGAACCAGCGTATCTATGATATCGCAGTTGACGACTGGACGGAGATCCTCCAGCGTAACAGTAACTTCGACGCTGCTTATATCGGTATCGGCGACGCTATGTACCGCGAAGCTGAATACGAGACAGCAATGGAATACTACAAGTATGCATACGATACCGAAGGTTATTCCGAGGCATTCCGCGAAGTTCGTAAGGAATGGGTTGCTAAGTGGATCTGGACGATTCCCGTGGTCGTCGTGGTCGTTTGCTTTGCACTCTCCAAGTTCTTCAAGTACGCAAATAAGGTCAATAAGGAAACTCAGCTCAAGGTCGGCAGAAAGAGCTTCAAGGAAGAGCTTCTCTACGGCTTCCACCTGATCTTCCACCCCTTCGACGGATTCTGGGATCTCAAGCACGAGCAGCGCGGCTCCGTAAGAGCAGGTCTCGTATACGTTGCCGTCACGATCGTGGCATTCTTCTATCAGTCTGTTGGTACCGGTTATATCTTCAACCCCACCGGAAACTTTATGAACATCTTTGCGCAGATTGCGTCCGTTGCTGTTCCGCTTCTCCTTTGGGTCGTTGCTAACTGGTGTCTCACAACACTGTTCGACGGTGAAGGTAGCTTCAAGGACATCTTCATTGCAACATCCTACAGCCTGCTTCCTGTACCGATGCTTGTAGTTCCCTCCGTTATCTTCTCCAACATCCTCGCTCTCAATGAAGGACAGCTCATTACTCTTCTCGTAGGTTTAGCCTTCGGTTGGGCAGCAATGCTCATCTTCTTCGGAATGATGGTAACACACGACTATTCACTTCTCAAAAACGTCACAACGACCCTTGGTACTATCGTGGCTATGGCGTTCATCATCTTCGTTGCTGTGCTCTTCACAAGCCTGGTAGCAAGAATGGTAAGCTTCATCTCCAGTATCGTCGTCGAACTGACGTATCGTTCATAACGGTTAGGAGGAAAATAATAATATGAGAAAATCTGTTAGATTCTTATCAGCGCTCTTGACCGTCCTCATGGTGCTCACTTCTGTGGGTATCGGATCAATGATTACGGCAAGCGCAGCTACTGCCGCCTTCGATTATCTGACTGTTGAAATGACAGATCAGCTTGCAAAGCTTGCAACCATGACGCTTTACAGAGAGCAGAACGGTTACAAACTTTACTGTGACCCCTACACCGGCGAGATCGCACTTCTGAAGATCGCAACCGGTCAGATCCTCTTCTCTAATCCCTACGACGTTGCAAGTGCATCCGCTGCCAACTCACCTTCTACCAGACACGAGCTTCTTTCTCAGATCTTTATCGAGTATGAAGACAGCGATGGAACAAAGAAGGAAATGGTCAGCTACACGGAAGCTGCCGAAAGAGGACAGATCATCGTTAAGAATATCAAAAACGGTATCCGCGTAGAGTATACGATGGGTCGTCAGGAAGCAAGACGTCTTGTTCCCAGAATGATTCAGAAGGACCGTTTCGAAGAGCTCATTCTTTCCAAGATCGACTATAAGTTCGACCACGATAAGCTCTATAACTTCTACGTTCTTATGGATCCCAGTGACCCGTCTCTTTCCGAGCGTGCTATCGCTGAGATGAAGGCTAAATACCCCATCACAAATAAGATGGCGGTTTACATCTTCGACTCCAACGCAGCAGACGTTGAGCTTAACCGTTGCGAAAGTATCATCAAGACCTACTGTCCCGATTATACCTACGAAACCCTCGACGAAGACCATGCGCTGACCGAATATGAAGGCACCGACTCCGCTCCGCCTCTCTTCCGTCTCGCAATCGAGTATACCCTTGACGATCAGGGCCTTGAAGCTCGTCTTCCCGCAAACGGTATCCGCTTCGACGACACCGCGTATACCCTCCTCTCTGTAACTCTGCTTCCTTACATGGGTTGCATCAGCTCTGAGAACGACGGTTACACCTTTATGCCCGACGGTGCAGGCGCACTGTTCACGGCAAAAGATCTTGCAGGCGTCACCTGGAACCGTGCAGGTCAGATGTACGGACCCGACTTTGCTTACCAGCAGATCACCGGTGAGCATCAGGAAGTTCTCACAATGCCCGTTTGGGGTGCTGTCACTTCCGAGGATCAGGTTCGCACCGAAACTATCGTAATTGAAGAAGAGACGACCGTTGTCGATGAGGAGACCGGCGAAGAAACCGTGATCCCTGCAGTAACAGAGACCAAGACCTACGATTATACCGAGGACAAGGGCTACGTTGCTATCATCACCGAGGGTGACTCTCTCGCAACAATTATGTACGAAAACGGCGGTAACCTCCATAAGTATGCTGCGATATACGCATCCTTCTGCCCGAGACCGTCTGACGAATATAACCTCGCAGAGGCTATATCCGCTGCATCCAACACCACTTGGCGTGTTGAATCCGCAAGAAAGTACGTTGACAGCTACCGTATTAAGTACATCATGCTCGACGGCGACACAGAAGCCGAAGCAGCAGGCATCGACGACTACTACGAAACCAGCTATTTCGGCATGGCTAAGGCATACCGTGAGTACCTCGAAGGCGAGGGCGTTCTCACCAGACTTACCGATGCTGACGTTGCTGAAAATATTCCCCTTTATCTTGAGGTACTCGGTACTCTCGAGACCACGGAAAAGATCCTTTCCATCCCCGTAACCGTTGACACTCCTCTTACTACCTTTGATAATATCAAGACTATGTACGAAGAGCTGGCAGCGGAAGGCGTTGACAACATTAACTTTAAGCTCACCGGCTTCGCGAACGGCGGTCTCTCCGATTCGACCGTTCCCTATAAGCTCAAGTGGGAAAAGGCTGTTGGCGGCGCAGAAGGCTTCGAAGAGCTCATTGCATACGCTGCAGGCAAGAATCTCGGAATCTTCCCCGATTTCGATTTCCTCTATGCATCCAACAATAAGAACTTCGACGGTTTCACCTACAGACAGCATGCAGTCAAGACGATCGACGACCGCTATACAAGTAAGCGTTACTACGATCCTATGACTCAGTCCTTCACGAGAAACTTTGAGATCGCGATCTCGCCCTCCGTATTTACTCACTTCTATGAAAAGTTCAACGAGAACTATCAGAAGTATAATCCCACGGGCATTTCCGTTTCCACTCTCGGTACGGACCTTAACTCCGACTTTGACGAAGACGATCCTTACAACCGCGAAGACTCCAAGGGCTTCACAACAGAGCTTCTTGAATCTATCTCCAACGATTACGGCGAAGTAATGATCGACGGCGGTAACTCCTATGCACTCGGTTTCGTTGACCACATCGTCAATATGAACCTCAATTCCTCCGAGTTCTTCAATGCTTCCTACTCCGTGCCGTTCTCCGGTATCGTTCTCCACGGTTACGTTGAAGCTGCAGGTACTCCTGTAAACGAGGAAGGTGACATTGAAGCCGCTATCCTTAAGTCCATTGAATCCGGTACTTACCTCTACTTCACTCTTGCATATCAGAACACCTCTGATCTCAAGGAAGACGAAGATCTGAACAAGTACTATTCCATCAGATACGATATCTGGTTCGAAGACATCGTTGAAAAGTATTCCTTCCTCAACGATATCCTCAAGGATCTCCAAACCAAGCTTATCGTTGGTCACGAGCTTCTCGTTGGTGAACGTATTCCCGACGCAGACGAACTTGAGGCTGACCGTATAGCAGCTGAAGAACAGGCTGCACTCGAAGCTGAGCTTGAAAAGCAGCTCGAAGAAGAGAAAGCAAGAGAAGAAGCTCTCGCTGCACGTAAGGAAGCAGAAGCTCTCGCAGCAGAGATCGAAGCTGCTGTTGAAGATTCCGCAGCTCTCATCGAAACCGTAAACGGTCTTTTGACCGAGCTGCTTGCTGAAAAGGCAAATCTCGAAACTCTCACTTCCGATCTCGTAGCTCTCAAGGCTGCAGTTGATGCCGCTGCCAAGGCTCTCGAAGACGCTCAGGCTGCAGCAGATGCAGAAACCGATGCTGAAGGCGAAGCTACCGATGAAGGCGTTGCAACCGCAGACGAAACCTCTGAAGACGTTGCCGCAGCTGACGGCGAAACTACCGACGATACCGACACCGATACTGTTACCGACGGTGAAACCACCGAAGATGGTACTGACGATGATGCTACCGTTGAAGAAGAGGTAGATCCTCTCACCGCTGCACAGCAGGCATACGACGATGCAGTTGCTGCATACGACGCTGCTATCGCTGCTATCAAGAAGTCCGGTAAGGCTATCAACGATATTCTTGCTGAGGCTGAAGAAGCTGCTGCTCTCGCTGCACGTAAGGTTGAGATCACCGAAAGCAAGGCTGAAGTTGTTGCAAACGTAGCAGTTGTTGAAGCAGCTATGGTAACTCTCAGAGATACCGCAGCTACTGCGATCGCTCTCTACGATTCCACCGCAACCGAGTACGGCTTCGCTGAAGAAGAAGTAGTAGTTCCCGAAGAGGAACCTGAAGAAGAGCCTGAAGAAGAGGTTGCTCCCAGAGAGGAACCCGAAGTTCTTTCCAAGTACGCAGTAACCGATGGTTCCATCGTACTCGTTACCTACGAAGGCGGCAGAAGCTTCATACTCAATTTCAACCGTTTCGATATCACCGTTGAGGTCGATGGACAGTCCTATACTGTCGAAGGCTTCTCGGTAGTAGAAAGATAAGAAAGGAGCTAAAAAATGAATACTGAAGTTAAAAAGACGAAAGTCAAAGTTGAATCGGCTCCTAAAAAGAGGAAAAAGATAGTTTCCCTCGATAAGAAGAAAGCACACGCCGGATATTGGTTCGTTCTTCCCTTCATTATCGGTCTGCTGATCGTCTATTTCCCGATGATCTATCAGTCAATCAACTATAGTTTCCATGAAATCAACACCCTCCGCGGCGGTGGTTATGAGCTCATTCCCGTTGGCTTTGATAACTACACCGAAGCGATTCTGGTTGACTCCACATACGTTCAGGAGCTTTCAACCGGTATCACGCAGATCATCTTCGATATTCCTGCCATCGTAATATTCTCGCTCTTTATGGCGATCCTGCTCAATCAGGACATGGCAGGCCGAGGACTCTTCCGTGCAATCTTCTTTATCCCCGTTATTATCAGTACCGGTCTTATGTCTGACATTGATGCTCAGAACATTCTTCAGTCCAGTATGGGTAGCACGGGCTCGCAGATCGACGACGGTACAGGACAGAATACGGTTAACCAGATCGTAAACGTTATGGACGTTGAAAGACTCTTCGAGAACATGAAGGTCGGTTCCGGACTCGTTGAATACGTTGTTGGACTCGTTAACGATATTTTTAATATCGTTAACCGTTCCGGCGTACAGATGCTGATATTCCTTGCCGGACTTCAGTCCATCTCCCCGGCTATTTATGAGTCTTGTCAGATAGACGGTGCGACCGGTTGGGAAACATTCTGGAAGATCACCTTCCCCATGATCAGCCCGATGATCCTTGTTAACGCTATTTACACCGTTATCGACGCGCTCACGCGCTCCGATAACAACGTAATGTCGTATATTTCCCGAGTTTACACTCAGGCGAACGGTACAACGCTTGCATCTGCAATGTCTTGGATGTACTTCATCCTTGTAATGCTTCTCATTGCTGCCGTTGCAGGTATCATTTCAGCTTACGTCTTCTATCAGAAGCGTGACGCATAAGGAGGTACGAAATAATGGATGCTAATAACGTAAAGAGTGCCCCCGTGGTAACGAAAGATACCAAAAACAAGATCAAAGTTGATTACGAAGGTAAAACTTCAGCTTGGGAAAGATTCAAGCTTAAGGTCTTCTCAATGTACTTTCTTAAGAACGTTGTAGTTAAGATTTGCACCTACGTTCTTTTGATCGGTATCTCCTATATCATCATCTTCCCCTTCATCTCCAAGCTTGCATCTTCGATCATGTGCCGCGAGGACTTCGTAGACGCAACGGTTCTTCTCATTTCCAAGAACCCTACGCTTGACACCTATAAGGCGATAATAACTGACAACAATTACTTCCTTGCAATGCTGAATACGTTCATTTTGTCGGGATCCACAGCGTTGATTCAGACCTTTATTACCTGCCTTATCGCTTACGGTTTTGCAAAGTTTAATTTCCGCGGAAATAAGCTGCTCTTCCTCTTCGTAATTCTTACGATGGTGGTTCCTCACTCCACGCTGAAGCTGGCAATGTTTATGAAGTTCAGATACTTCGACATTTACGGTCTGTTTAAGCTTCTGGGCGGCGGAACCTTCGAGTGGCTCGAAATTCTCCCCTTTACGGAACTTAATCTTGTTAACACCTATTGGCCTTTCATCATCCTCTCTGCAACGGGTCTCGCATTTAAGAACGGACTTTACATATTCATGCTTCGTCAGTTCTTCCGCGGCGTTCCCGATGAGCTTGAGGAATCCGCTTACATCGATGGTGCAGGTACTTTAAGAACCTTCATCCAGATCATTCTTCCTCTCTCCGTACCGATGCTGATCACGGTATTCATGTTTGCCTTCTCCTGGCAGTGGACTGATAACTATTACGTTAACCTCTTCTTCACGACGACGGGTCCCTACACCATGAGAGACATCATTTCCGTTCCTTCTTCTCTCGATACGCAGTATGCAGGTCAGAATATGTACGTTGCAGCTATCAACAATACTGCCGGTATTCTTATCCTTCTGCCCCTTATCCTTATCTACAGCTTCGCACAGAAGTATCTTGTACAGGGTATCGAGCGTTCCGGTATCGTTGGCTAATAAAGCGAAATTCAGAAAATACAGCCCGTGTAAAACACACGGGCTGTATTTTTGTGTTTGAAATAAGAAAACAAAAAAAGGCTGTACGAAAGTACAGCCTTTTTCACGCTATTAAATCGGATCAATCATCGCGTTCACGCTCGCTTTTGAGCACCTTGCCGGTGATAGCGTCGATCTCGTAGTCGTATTCGTATTTACCGTGACAAAATTCGATCTCGTAGACATCATTTCCGTCGTCACGGTCAAGCCTGCAGGAGTAGGAGTATACTTCAACGTCGGTGAGTGAAGCGTGAGTGAGCGCTATTATTTTTGCTTCTTCTTCAGTTATGGTTGCGGAGGATGCAACGGATTTTGCCTTTGTCGAAGCGGAAGCATCGTCGTCGCGCTCGCGCTCGCTCTTCAGTACCTTACCGGTGTATGCGTCGATCTCATAGTCGTATTCGTATTCACCGTGACGGAATTCGATCTCGTAGATATCATTTCCGTCGTCACGGTCAAGCTTGCAGGAGTAGGAGTAAACTTCAACGTCGGTGAGTGAAGCGTGAGTGAGCGCTATTGTTTTTGCTTCATCTTCGCCTATGAGAGCAGGAGTTGATGAGGGGTCAGTAGTGTCGGCGGCAGGAACGGGATCGGAAACGGGATCGGACGCTGCAACAGCAACGGGGTCGGGTTCGGCGGTGTTGCCGGTTAGCGAGGTGTCGTTCTTCTCTGCGGATGCTCTTGCAGCATCGTCGTCGCGTTCGCGTTCACTCTTGATAATAGCACCGGTCCGTGCATTTACGTCATATTCGTATTCGTAACTGCCGGCTTCAAATTCGATCTCGTACTTCAGTACGCCATCGTCGGAATCAAGCTCGCAGGAATAACCCTTAACGTCAGCAGCCACAACCTCAGCGTGTGTAAGAACGATCTCTTTCGCTTTGTCCTTGCCGATCAGGGAAGAGGCTGAGGAGGAGTCAACCGGAGTGGTATCTTCGTTGCTTTCACGCTCACTCTTGATGATCGTGCCGGTTTTTGCGTTGATATCGTATTCATATTCAATGCTTCCGACGTGGAAATCGATCTCGTATACGTTAACGCCGTCATCGCGGTCAAGATTGACCGTGAGAACCGTTACGTCGGACGCGGCGACTCCTGCGTGGGTGAACGCGATCTCCTTGGCTCTTTCTTCACTTATGAGGCTAGCAGAGTCTGTAGAATCTGACCCGGAGACTGTGCCTGAGGCAGGCGGCGAGCTTTCAGCTTTGTCGTTGCCTTCATGTTCAAATCCGATGATGGCTCCGGTGGTCGCGTTGATGTCGTATTCGTATTCAAGACCCCCGGCACGGAAATCAACTTCATATACCATCACACCGTCGTCAAAATCAAGCTCGATCACGTCGAAAACAGCGTCGCTGATGGAAACTCCGGCGTGCTCACTTGCGATCTCCTTTGCCATATCTTCGCCGATGTAGGACTTGTCGCTGGCTTCACCGCTTGACTGTATGTGGTCAAGGGTCGTGTCCGAAGCGGTTGCAAGAAGATTAAGCTCGTTGATGGTGAGGGGAACAAGATCGGCAAATGTGTAGAGCTCGTTGGTGTTTATAATGTCGGAAATGAGCTGAGCTTTTCCAAGGGTGATGTCAAATTCGTCTGCAAGCTCGGAAAGCTTGTCAGTTTTTTCAATAGTCTGACTCAAAACAGCGCCGTTGAAGGCTGCGGTTTCAAGAATCGCGTCGATCATATCGGAAATGTTGCTTTGAAGCACCTCGCCGTGTTTTGCATCCGTGCTGTCAACGCTGACGAGAATGGAGTTTGCAAGATCGTTGAGGTAACCGTTTTTGAGCATCGAGCCGATGAGGGCGTTCACGGTCACGTCAAGATTCGCGCCGCTGAAGTCCATTTCGCCGATAATGAGCTCGCCGTCTTTGTTTTTCGCGTCAACACTGAGGACCTTTTCATTTTTTGATACGGATATTTCAATGCTGGGGTTTACGTCGAGAGAGATGGTGGATTCTGTGGTGTAGTTGTTTGAGTAGAAGAGACCGCTTAAAAGGGCAAATGCAAATACGGCAGCAGCTGCGGTAAATGCCGAAACGGTCTTCATGACTGAGTGCTTTTTCGTCTTTTCGTTTGTCATGATAATGGCCTTTCCTTTCTGTCCTGAAACCTCAGAGATGACGGCATCCCTTACGTTGGGGGTAGCGAGAGAAAATGCGCGGTTGATTTTTGCGATCAGATCTTTACTTTTCATTGTTACCGTTCTCCTTTGGTTATTTCTCTTTTCAGCTTGTGTAAAGCTCGCGAATATTTCGAAAGAACAGTAGGCAGCGGCAGTTCAAGCATTTCTGCAATCTCACGGTGACGGAATCCTGAAACGGCGTGGAGCAAAACTATCTCGCGCTCCTCGTCCGATAAGGAAAGAAGACATTCTTTGAGGACGATTTTATCCTCAAGTGTCGCTTCTTCATTGTCGTCAAGAACGTTGACGGCATCCTCAATGGGGAGGAAGGAGTTCGTTTTGTGACGGCGGAGCCGCATATAGCACAGGTTGCGGGCAATAGTCATAATCCAAGCCATTGGCTTGCCTTCGGGAGTGTAATTAACTGCTGAATTCCAAATGCTGATGTAACATTCGTGGAGAATGTCTTCTGCGTCGTGCCTGTTCTTAAGAATCGAAAGAGCATAGGCAAAAACGGAAGCTGAGGTGGAGTCGTAGATGTGACCAATGGCATCGGTGTTGCCTTTTGCCACGTCTGAAATGTGCTTTTCCAGATGCTCGCTTTTGGTTAGTATCGTTTCAACTACTGACGTCAAGTAAAGAAACAACATCGTTTTCACCGCCTTTCATATAGTTAATGCACGAGCACACGTTTTTATTGCAAGAGGAAAAAGAAAAAATAAAAATTTTTGACGAAAAATCTTTCTTCAATATAATTATATATGGAAAAGTCCTGGCGTGCAACAATTATTGAATAAAGAAAAAGAAAACACGCAAATGATACGTTTGCGTGTTCTCTTTTGGAGGGGGAAATGATATATTCGATCAAAGCGAGATGTCTTTTCTGTCTTTACCAACGAAGAAGAGAGCAACCGTGCCGGGGCCTGTGTGGCTGCCGATAGTGGTGCCGATGTTGTTGATAACTACCTTGCCGTCAAGCTTGGGGAAGCGGGCCTCGACCTTCGCCGCAACTGCCTTCGCATCTTCGATGCAGGCAGAGTGGGAAATGAAGCACTTGCCGCTGTAATCAACGCCGTCCTCAGCCCATTCAACCATCTTATCAACGATCTTGTCAATAACGCGGTTCTTGGTGCGTATCTTGGAATGAGGAATAAGGCGACCTTCCTTGTCAACAAAAAGGAGGGGGCAAATGTTGAGCATACCGCCAACAAATCCTGCCACCTTGGAAACTCTGCCGCCCTTAACGTAGAAGGTGAGGTCGGTGGAGAAGAACCAGTGATGGAGATTCAGCTTGGTATTTTCAATGTGATCGCGAAGCTCTTCGATAGTGTAACCCTTGTCGCGAAGGGAAGCGGCGTTCACCATTAAGAGACCGTAGCCTGCGGAAGCCGCAAGAGAGTCAACAACGTAAAGCTTGCGCTCAGGGAATTCAGCACGAACGATGTCGGCTGCCGCAAGTGCGGATCTGTAAGAGCCGGAAATTCCGGAGGAAAGCGTCACGTGAAGAAGGTCGTTGCCTTCGGAGAGAATCTTCGTGAAATAATCAACGTATTCGCCGACGGCAACCATAGAGGTCTTGGTGTCGGCGCCGTTTACCATTGCGGCGTAGAAATCCTCGTTTGAAATGGAGTGACCGAGATCATCGGCATATTCTACTCCATCAAGAAAGAAATGAAAGGGCAGGTAGGGTATATGAAGCGCTTCGAGCTGTTCCTTCGTAAGGTCTGCGGTGGAGCAGCAGCTTAGAATGTATTTGTTCATGGTAATTCCGATCTTCTGTAATAGACTGTAATTATTCTACGGAAATAATATAGGGATAAATAGGCTGACCGCCGGCAATTACGGAAACGTCAGCGTCGGGGAAATGCTCACCGATCAAGGATGCCACGGATTCGGCAGCCTCTTCGGTAACGTCGGAGCCATAGTAGACTGTCACAAGATCACCCTCGCCTGCGTCCTTGCAAAGATTTGTGATAACTTCTTCAAGGGACTCGGATGAAACCTTGATCTTGCCGTCTATAAGTCCTAGAAGCTCATCCTTCTTAACGGAGAAGCCGTCCATTTCGGCGTCACGCACAGCGGTGGTAACGGAAAGAGACTTGACCTCGTTCATCATCTCTGTCATAGCCTCGCGGTTTTCTTCGGGGCTGCGAGCTCTGTTAAAGGCAATGAGCGCGGAAATTCCCTGAGGAACGGTTCTCGTGTCGATGGAGATAACGTTCACATCCTCAAGAATGTTCGCAACCTGATTTGCAGTCAGGATGATGTTGGGGTTGTTGGGGAGTATGATAGCCGTTTCGCAGGGGAAGGAGTTGATCGCATCGATGATGTCGTTTGCAGAAGGGTTCATACTCTGGCCGCCGGAAATGATGCGGTCTGCACCAAGCTCGCAGAAGAGATCGGAGAAGCCGTCGCCGGGGGAAACGGCAAACACGCCGTAAGGAGCCTTTTCAATTTCGCGCTTTTCCTTCACCTTGGGTTTTGTGGAGATGCCGTCGTGCTGAAGCTTCATGTTTTCGATCTTGGAGAAGCGGAGCGTACCAAGCTTAATAACGCGGCTGATAACGTCCATAGGGTCGTTGGTGTGGATGTGAAGCTTGAAGATCTCCTCGTCTGCGGTCAGAACCATACTGTCGCCGACAGAGGAAAGATATGAGCGAAGGTTTGACAGGATGGCGGAGGGGATAGCCGCGTCGAGATCAAGGAGACATTCCGTACAGAAGGAGAACTTGATGTCCTCGGTGTCGAATTCATCGAAATCGGCAGCGGAAAGCACGGGCATATCAGGCATAGGAGCGATCTCGATAGGCTCGCCGGAAAGGGCGTGACGCATACCGTCGATGATGTGGACGAAGCCGCATCCGCCGGAGTCAACGACGCGGGCGCGACGAAGCGCGGGGAGCATTTCAGGTGTCTTTGCGAGAACGACGGTGGCTCTGTCGTAGATAACGTCAAGAAGAGCCTCGAAATCGTCAGCGTCGATGGGATCGGCGCAACATTCACGCATAACGGTGAGAATAGTTCCCTCAACGGGATTTTCAACAGCGGAAGCCGCAGACTTTGCGCCTTCGCAGAAAGCCTCTCTGAAAAGCGCCATGTTGGCTTCTTCGTGATTCTGGAAAGCCTTTGCCATACCGCGGAAGAAGAGAGAGAGGATAACGCCGGAGTTACCTCTTGCGGCGCGCATCATATCGCGTGCAACGGCTGCGGAGTAAGAGTCGAGGGAAGAGGTATCGTGATTGTGATTTGCGGAAACTGCGCTCATGGTGAGGCTCATGTTTGTACCTGTGTCACCGTCGGGAACGGGGAAAACGTTCAGGTTGTTTACAGCCTCGTGATTCTTGTCAAGGGTGAGCGCTGCGGAAAGAAGCAGCTGCTGAAAGAGCGCACCGTTAACTGATAAAGTGTTCATTTTATTCCTTTCCCGAGAAGAGAACATGACCTGCGATGCAACCGATCGCGAGGAAGGAGAGACATCCTGCCGAGAGATTCAAAACATTTCTGCGGTGGATGCGGCGGGCGAGAGCGGAATACTGATACTTACCCTGACGGGGAGGGTTCTTCATAGAACGCGCAACGTGGCAAATGTGAGTGTAGTACTCGCGGCAATTCTCGCAGGTTGCAAGGTGTTCCTTAACGGCGAGCGTTGTCTCGGGGCAGGTTTCGTGATCCTCATAGAGAGGAAGCAGATCGCGGATTATAGAGCAGGTATTCATTTGAGTAAAGCCTCCTTAATAAATTGCTTTGCGCGATGGAAAATAACTTTTGCGGAATTAACGGAGATCCCGAGCTTTCTCGCGATCTCTTCGTAGGGGAGTTCTCCGTATATGCGCAATACGAGAACTTCACCGTATTTCTTGGGCATAGAGTCGATAGCGCGTCGCACGTCCTCGATCTCAACCTCTTTTACAAGTCGGTATCCGGGTTCGTCGGAAAGGGGCGCCTCAAGATCGGTAACGTAAAGGTCGATTATCATCGATTCCTTCGTGGTGGAGCGAAGATATTTGAAGAAAAGGTTCTTCGCGATGGAAGCGAGCCATGTGAAAAGCTCACATTGTCCGTTGTACTTGCCGAGGGAGATGTAAGCCTGATAGAAGGTTTCCTGTGTCAGGTCTTCGGCGGTTTCGGCATTTCTGCAGAGCTTGTAGAGGAACAAATATATCCTGCGATAATGATCACGGTATATTCGCTCAAATTCGATGTCAGGAGCGTTCATATTAATCATCTCTCTGCCTTAAAGCCGTATCGCAAGTCAAAACGATTGCAAAAGGCTTTCTCGTTCCTTTCTGAATGGTTTCAAAAAGTTAATACCGGAATTGACGAAAAAGTTACACACTTTTTGAAAAAATCAAAAATATTTTTCTTGCTCGGTACTGCTTTTTGTAATTATATGATATCATATTTATGGTTTTAAGTCAATGAAGCGGCAGTATAAACCCTGCCTCGTATCTTGACAAGTCGGATAATGTGTATTAATATATATGTAGGAAAATGATTGTCTGCATAACTACAGAATAGATCAACCGTCGTTATAAGAATAGGAGAATTTATGAATTACTACGAGATCACACTCGGCGGTGTAAAAAGAAAGCTTCCTCTTTGCCCCGTTACAGAAGACCTTTATATAGGCGCCTTCGTTACCTTCGGCGACACAGAGCTCACCACTGCCTGTGCAAAAGAACTTTTGAAAAGAGCACCGGAATACGACTATATGCTCACCGCAGAAGCAAAAGGTATTCCGATAACGCACGAAATGTCCCGACTCGACGGCGACAAACGCTACTTTTTGGCAAGAAAAGCGCCCAAGCTTTATATGACGGGCGTGTTTGAAGTGGACGTTCGTTCCATCACCACGGCAAAAGCGCAGAAGCTTTTCCTTGATACAGCGGAAGCTGAAATGATCAAGGGCAAGCGTATCCTTATCGTGGATGACGTTGTTTCCACGGGAGAGTCCCTTGCAGGCCTTGAAAAGCTCGTCAACGCAGCAGGTGGTATCGTTTGCGGCAGAATGGCTATTCTTGCGGAAGGCGACGCCGCAAACCGCGACGACGTTATTTTCCTTGAAAAGCTCCCGCTTTTCAATGCAAACGGCGAGATCAGAAATTCCTGATTGGAGATAGAAAGTATAGAGGAGGGATTCCCTCCTCTTTTTTTGTGTTTTGAAAGGCTTTTTCGATGAAAAGAGATTCCCTTGATGTTTTGAAAAACATAGCAAACATTATTGTAGGGCGCCAGACGCATTCTTTCAGAATGCTACGGGGAGATTTTGCCTTCGGCAAAACTCTTGGCTTGCTCCCGCAGTGTGTTTGTGCGAACACACAACTGCCATTCTCGCTCACCTGCGCT
>CAYXHC010000011.1:0-38633 GCA_964464905.1 uncultured Lachnospiraceae bacterium | reverse complement strand
GTGCTCCGTCGTAAGATGGGAAAAGACCACCCGCCCCTTCCTCCGTTCCCGTGAGTTCCTCTGGCAGGAGGGCCATACCATGCACGCAACTGCCGACGAGGCGATCTATGAGACCGAGCAGATGCTGAACGTTTATGCAAGCTTCCACGAGGACGATCTTGCTATCCCCGTTATCAAGGGCAGAAAGACCGACAGCGATAAGTTTGCGGGCGCCGAGGCTACCTATGCCATCGAGGCTCTTATGCACGACGGTAAGGCTCTTCAGGCGGCAACCTCTCACTATTTCGGCGACGGCTTCGCTCGCGCATTTGATATCCAGTATACCGACCGCGAGAATAAGCTCGTATATCCCCATCAGACTTCCTGGGGCTGCACCACCCGTATGATCGGCGGCGTTATTATGACCCACGGCGACAATAACGGTCTCGTTCTGCCTCCGGCGATCGCTCCCATCCAGGCCGTTATCGTTCCTATCCAGATGCAGAAGCCGGGCGTTACCGAAAAGGCAACGGAAGTATACGAACAGCTCAAGGCTGCGGGCATCCGCGTGAAGCTCGACACCGACGATACTCAGTCTCCCGGTTGGAAGTTCGCACAGTACGAAATGATGGGCGTTCCCGTAAGAATCGAGATCGGTCCCCGCGACCTTGCAAACAACGAGTGCGTTGTCGTTACCCGTTACAATATGCAGAAGACCTTCGGCATCTCCCTCGACGGAATTGCTGATACCGTTCTTAAGACCCTCACCGAGATCCGCGACGGTATGCTCGGGAAGGCTCTTGAAAACCGCGAGGCTCATACCTATACCTGCACCACGATCGACGATATCAAAGCGTCCCTCAAGGAAAAAGGAAACGGATTCGTCCGCCTTATGTGGTGCGGAGACGAAGAATGTGAAGATTCCATCAAGGAACAGACGGGTGTTGGCTCCCGTTGCATCCCCTTCGACGAGGAACACTTTGACGATAAGTGCGTTTGCTGCGGCAAGCCTGCAAAGGACGTAGTATATTTCGCAGTGGCATATTGATCTGACATCTGACGCCGCTGAACATGACCCTGAAATAAAACGGACACCCGAAAGGAGGAGCGCGAAGTGAAGGTCTTTTCCACCTCGCTGAAGGAAAAGCTTTGCAAGCTTGATTTTATCATAATCTTTTGCGGTCTTGGTATGAGCCTTATCTCCGTGCTTACTCTGATCGGCATACGTAACGATTATTCCTACGGAACACGTATGGTGATAATGCAGATCGCTGCCGCCATTGTCGGATGTGTCGGTATGACTGTCTTCGCCCTTTTTGATTACGACGCTGTCGTTACCAAGCTGTGGATACCTCTTGTGGGATTCTCACTTTTCCTTATGGTGTTGGTGCTTCTTTTCGGAGAAAGTCCTCAGGACGACGGACAGAAGCTTACTCTCGACCTTGGATTTATACAGTTTCAACCGTCGGAATTCGTGAAAATGTTCTTTATCCTTTCGTTTTCCAAGCACATAGATCTTGTGAAATCGAAGATAAACCATCCGAAAAGCCTCTTCCAGCTCCTGATACACGCAGGTGTCATTATGGGATCCATACTTCTCACCGGCGACCTTGGAACAACGCTTGTCTTCGTTTGCATATTCGCCGTAATGCTTTATGCGGGCGGACTCTCTCTCTGGTATTACGTTGCCGCCATCGGCGTATGCATTGTTCTGCTTCCGTACGTTTGGCCGCATCTTTCCGAATATCAGCAAATGCGTATCCTTTGCGGATTCGACCCATATATCGACCCGCTGGATTACGGATATCAGGCGATAATGAGTATAAACACCATATCGGCAGGCGGATTCTGGGGCGCAGGACTTTTCGGAGGCAGCGAATATAAGATCCTTCCCGTTGCCACCACGGACTTCCTTTTTTCTGTGCTTTGTGAAAAGTTCGGCTTCATCGGCGCGTTTTCGTATCTTGCGCTGATGACGGTTATGATAATAAGAACAATACGGATTGCACACACCGCGAGAAAGGATACCGGATCATATATATGCACGGGTGTTATCGCCATTCTCATCGCCCAGACGACGGAAAACATGGGAATGTGCCTTGGAATGCTGCCTGTTATCGGTATCACGATGCCGTTTATAAGCTACGGAGCGTCGTCGATGCTTTCAATATGGCTCACGATAGGTCTCGTGCAAAGCGTGAAGCTCCATAACACAAAATATTATTTCGAACGCGAGCAGGCGTAGCGAAAGATCAAAGGAGGTACCCCGTGAAGCTCTTGGAATCCGGTGAAATGTATCTTGAGACGATATATATCCTCTCAAAGGAAAAGACAGCAGTACGTTCTATCGATGTATGTGAATATATGGGATATTCAAAACCCAGTGTCAGTCGTGCTATGGGACTTCTTCGACAAGGTGGCTATATCGAGGTGGACTCCCGCGGATATATAACCCTTACAGAGGATGGCGTAAAGAGTGCAGAACGCACCTATGAACGTCATAATATCCTCACGGAGTTTTTTGTGTCACTCGGTGTTTCAAAGGAAGCAGCGTCGGAGGATGCCTGCAAGATAGAGCACGTTATCAGTGATGAGACCTTTGAGGCGATAAAAAAACAGAAAATGCAGTAAAAAAAGACCGCAAAAGCGGTCTTTTTTGCGCTTATTTTTGCGTGATAAATGCTGTTTCGTCACCGTGAAGTTCTCCGAAGAATTTCAGCTCATCTTTATTCCCATTTTTTCCACACGTCAGGGCAGTAGCCAATGGTGGCGGCTTTTCCGTTTCTCACGATAGGCGTCGAAAGCACCTGCGGATTATCAAGGAGCTTTTCTTCCTTCTGGGAGCTGTCGATATATTTAATGAGCATAAGCGTGTCGTTATCCCTGCAGTTTTCGTTGAGCATAGCGTCAACACCGCCAACAGCGGCGGCAACGCTTCGAAGCTCACCCTTGGAAAGTGACTTTTCAGTTAAGTCGATAAACTGAAACTTAATTCCGCGCTCCTTGAAAAAACGCTGTGCTTTTTTTGTGTCGTTGCATTTTTTTATTCCGAATATCTGTATGTTCATATCGTCTCCTTCGCTTACTGTTCTTGGTTATGTTATTACGATACCATTTATCGTGGCGTTAGTCAAGAAAGCTTTCAGTTATTATTTATAATATAGTGTTGATTATTTGCCGTATTTTATGTTATACTGAGACAAACCTATAGGATTCTGGCGGTGACGGAAATGAATAAAAGAGCAAAGCTTTTGTTTCTCTTTACAGCTTTAATATTAATGACTGCGGCTCTCGTCGGCTGTGCCGTAGCAGAGGGGATGATCGATTACGAGGTTCGCGTTATGCTTGCGTCAAGCGAAAATCTTACTGTGGAAGGCGAAAATGTCGTAAAAGTGAAAGCCGGTGAACCTGCAGAGTTCAATGTTTCCATACCGGAGGGAATGAAGGTCGCATCCGCCACGGACAGTGCATACTATGAAGACGGCAAGATCAAGATCGACGCCGTTTATTTCCCCGTGACCATAAAGACCGTCGTTCGCGAATATTATAACTGTACCTATTCCGTTAAAGCAATGACAGGCGGCACCGTTAACGAGGTGACGGGAGTTACCGTCCGAGAGGACGACGAGATCACCGTTACCGCAACGCCGAAAGAGACCGTGAGAGATAAATATGTCTTTGCAGGCTGGACGGATGGTAAATCTCTTGACGACGGTGGCGATATTATCAGCACGGAACGGGAATATACTTTCAACATTACAAAGGATATGGAGCTCATAGCAAACTTCGTTAAGGAGGGCTCCAACGTCATCAAATATCACGCCAACGGCGGTACGGTGGTGAAGACCGGCGGCGATATATACGTGAATACAGTCACCGACGATTATCATTTCTATCCCAATTCACTTCCCGATCTCGATTATTTCGAGCGTGACGGCTACGTCCTTTACGGATATAACACAGCCTCCGACGGCTCCGGCGAATATTTCGGGCTTGGCTGGAATATCATAACCGACGAGACTATCATCGACCTTTACTGTATGTGGGCAAAGGAATCACCTGAGGAGAACTTTACCGTCACGGTGCAGGGAAAGGAAGCCACGATAACGGGATATTCAGGCGACGAGGACGTTATCGTTATTCCGAAGAAGCTGAAAGGCAAGACGGTAACTACCATTGCTGAAAAGGCGTTTAAGAATGCCAAAGCACACACCGTCATAATGCCAAAGACTATTACGACGCTCGTGCCCAACGCGTTCTTCTCCTGCGACTTTACGTCACTTTATATGCCTGATACCATCACCGAGATCAGCGATGCGTCTTTTTTGAAGTGCAATGAGTTCAGCACTCTCTACGTCAACGCCGCATCTCACCCAAAGTATCAGACTTACGACCACGGTACGTACGCTATTAAATACGAGCGCCTTGTCTATGCAACGCGCCACGATCTGCAGAAGCTCGTGTTCACATCGGGCTCAAACGGCACATACGGAGTGTACTCAGAGCAGCTTGAAGAGGGACTCAACAACGAATATTACATTATTGACTATTCGCTCCATTACCAGACCTGCGGTATGTTCTTTATCGATCTTATCTCCGCGTTCCTTGAGGAAGACGATATATTCCTTTTCCTTCCCGAGCCTAACGAATTTCAGCTTGGCACCAACCGCTGGAACTCCATTATGTGGCAGTTTTTTGAGGGCGCATACGGGTGTGTTACGAACGTGGACATAAGGGATTACGACGGCGTGTTTGACACCTTTGCAGAGTACAACCGTACCCGACAGTGGATGTCGAAAACAAACTATACGCAATATTGGAGCGGTATCAACAGATACGGCGACAATGATTGGTATCGAAGCGGTGAATACAACGGCTTTGTTGGGAGTCAGGGTACATATACGCTCGATACGGACCATATAAATGCAGAAAACATTAATTCCGTTCTTGCAAAATGTGCAGAAAAGGGAGCGAAGACCTATCTCTCGTTCCCCAGTCTTAATAAGCACGCCCTCGAGGGCTCCGCAAAAAAAGAAGCCCACCGCAAGGATTACGAGGATTATATCAGGGATAATCTTAATCTGACCGTTATCTCCTCCATCGAAGACTACATCTTCAACGGAAAATATATGTCCGGTACGAACTATCACCTGTCATCAGAGGGTACTGAGCTGCGAACGGAAAGACTCATATCCGACCTTCTTGCACAGCTTGAAAAGGACTATCCCGAAAAGTGGGGCAAATGATGAACAAACAAAAAACGCAGTCCGTAGGGACTGCGTTTTTTGTTTGCTTATAATCAAAGTCCAAGGACCAAAGATGCAAAAAGGAAATACAGCACGAGGGAGAGTGCGTCAACGGCTGTTGTGATAAAGGGACTTGCCATAACGGCGGGGTCGAATCCGCAACGCTTAGCAAGTATAGGCATTAAGCATCCGATAAGCTTTGCTGAAATAACGGTGAAGAGAAGCGTCACTGAAACGACTGCGATAATGGGAAGCGGAACGCCGCTGCCAAGAAGAAGATTGTCAATAAGGATTATCTTCACGAAGGATGCGGCGGCAAGGGTTACACCGCAAAGAACGGATATGCGCAGCTCTTTCCAAAGAACTGCTAAGGTGTCTGAAAAGTCGATCTCATCAAGAGAAAGACCGCGGATAACAGTGGTGGATGACTGGCTTCCCGAGTTACCTCCCGTACCCATCAGCATAGGGATGAAGGCGGTAAGCGTGACCTCTGCCGCAAGGGCGGATTCGAAGGACGAAATGATCATTCCCGTGAAGGTGGCAGACACCATAAGCAGTATAAGCCATGGGATACGGTGCCACCATATATTGAAAACGGACTCCTTAAGATAAGGCTTGTCAGTAGGTGTGATCGCTGCCATGATCTCGATATCTTCGCTGTATTCCTCCGTGATGACGTCGATGGCGTCGTCAACGGTGACGATACCGATCATTCGGTTTTCGGAATCAACGACGGGTAACGCGAGAAAGTCGTATTTTGAAAGCTGATTTGCAACGAATTCCTTGTCGTCGAGAGTCGTGACGGAAACGACATTGGGTTCCATGATCTCGCCGATAGTCTTTTCCTGATTCGACGTGAGAAGCATGAGCACTGAAACGACGCCGACGAGACGTTTTTGTCTGTCGGTAACGTAGCAGGTATATACGGTCTCCTTATCTATGCCGGCGCGTCGGATAACGTCAAAAGCGTCGGCGACGGTGTCTTCGGGATAAAGACGGACGTACTCTGTCGTCATTATGCTTCCGGCAGAGCTCTGAGGATATTTCAACAGCGCATTTATCTCCTTGCGTGTGCTGTCGGAGGCGCGGGCAAGAATGCGTGCTGCGACGTTTGCGGGCATCTCCTCGATCATGTCAACTGTGTCGTCAAGATACATATCCTCGATGATGGCGGAAAGCTCGCGGTCGGAAAACGCCGATATGAGTTCTTCCATTCTGTCCGTGTCCATTTCGACGAAGGTGTCTGCCGCTATTTCTTTAGGTAAAAGCCTGAAGAGAATAACGAGCGTGTCCTCGTCGGCTTCACTGAGCATCTCCGCAATGTCTGCGGGCAGCATTTCGTGAAAAACTTCGTGGATCTCGTGAAGTCTCTTTTCTTTTATAAGTTCCTTGAATTTATCGATCATTCTGTTTTTTCGCGCGAAAAAACCGCGCATCCTCCTGACTTTAGATATGCATCCTCTGTCGGTATCGGATCACACGGTAAAAATTAAAATATTCCTCCGGATGCAAAACGTATGATCCTGTACCGCGTACTTCGGTAACTACCACTACTGTCTTGATTCATACGTTCCACCTCCGATCAAATGATGCGGAGAATCATGCTGTTTTATACGATCATTCCTCCGGCGGAAAGAAGAGTTTCGGAATGGGAGGAAGTGGCATTACGTTGCGTTTTAACGGGTCGTACTCAAATCTGCGGCATTTCGCCGTAGGCTTGACGAGTCCGCGATGCTTGCACAGAACGGCATCGCCCGAAAAAAGAACGGTACCGCGCTTGCAGTAAACGCACATATTATTGCCATCGTCGCTATTGTCGTAACGCATAATTGCTCCTATATTAGTGTTCTCAACTATTTAATTATACAACGTTTTTACTTTTTTTGCAAGTACTAATTTTTTCTCCCGCCCAAGCTGTTAATGCAACGGCAAATATCACGACGGACGAAAAAAAACATGCTGCTGACGGCTCCGACACCGTAGGGAGTATTGATACATTTATGCTTCCGGGAAAATAGCGAACAGCGATAAAAGCGGCAATAGCAGTCATGATACCCGTTGTAAGTCTTGACAGAATAAAAGGCCGCAGGTTGATGCCTTCGTTCGGGAAAAGGGATGCCGTCTGACATAAAACGGATAGTCCTGAAAAACCAATGGCAAAGCCGGCAAATAAAGCCGCAGCGTCGCGGCTCACAAGACCGTCTGATAGTGCGTTGCCGGCGGAGGCACATCCGCTTGCAAATTCAAAAACGGATGCTAACGCGAGCTTTAAGTAAACATTGTCACAAACGTATGAGAAATAATGTATCGTTACTGCTCCGAGAAGCGAAAAAAACGTCACGGCGCCGCATACGTTCAGCATCACACGAGATGCTTCCGTCACGGCAGAGGTAAGTGCAGATTCAAGCCTGACGTGTTCGTGCCTGCAAACGGATATGTTTGGTGTTTTCGGTCTCCTTTTCGAAAATACGTTCAATGTTACACCGATAATAACCGCGCTCAAAGCTTGTGCCGCCCATATAGCGGCTCCGAGCTGAAAGCTGCCGAACATTCCTTTGCCAACGGAAAAAACGGGGAAGGTGGGAGAAGCGCAGCAGCCGCAGCAAAGTAGCCTTTCGCATTCGTCACGCTTGAGCGCACCTCGGCGGTAAAGCGCGGATGCCGTCAACGCGCCGAGAGGGAAACCAAAAAGCAGACCGCAAATAAAAGCCGAAGCTCCTGAAGGAAGACCGAAAAGACGGCGGTGAAGCCTGCCGAAGAAATGATCAACGACGTCAGCCCCGCCCGTGGAAATAAAAAAAGACGATATCACCGAAAAAGGGAAAACGGCGGGTATGATCCGTGTGGCGCAAAGCGAGAGTGATCCAGATACCGATGCCGTCACCGTTTCGGGAACAAGCAAAAACAATACCGATACAAACAAAACCATAAAAGAATATACGGATACATCAACGGTGTTCTTACGCATTATTATCTCCCGTATTGCATAAAATTCTTTAGCAATTATATGAAAATCGAAGGAGACTTGATGCCTTGGAACGAAAAATAAGAATCGAAGGCAACCTTGCCGGCAACCTTGCCGGTAAAATAGCGGATTTTCTCGGAGAAATGCTTGAAATGCCAAGCGCCTCTGTCAACAGCGGATATACGATTAGAGTAACTGATGGCAGAGAAGCGTATATTACCGGATGCTTTGCCATTCTTTCCTATGACGACAGCGTTATCGCCATCAAAACGAGCGCGGGACGTATCATCGTCAACGGAGATGGGCTGGACATTGGCAGTTATACCGATTCGGAGATAACGGTTCGGGGGAAAATTCACAGTGTGATAACTGAGGAGGGGGAGTAGTGCTTACACGTCTTTTTCTTTTTTTTATAGGATATGTCACGGTCACGCTTTCTCCCGAAGATGCAGCGGTTCTGATAAAACTGACCTTTGAAAAAGGGATACCGGCATTTCTCGGCAAAAAGAAAAAACGCCGTCGTATGCGTTTCCGTGAACGGGATTTTTGTTTGGTGTCAGATCTTGCAAAGAATGCTGACGTGAAATTTTTACACGTGCGCGTCGCAGGAGCGCCCATGCTTTGGCGGCGATATAGAAAACGATACGGACTTTGGCTTGGCGGGGCACTATTGCTTGCCGCTCTGTGCGTGTCCGACGATTACGTGTGGCGTATTGAGATCGATGGGAATGAGACGGTTCCCGACAGCGTCATTATAAAAAAACTCGAAGAGGCAGGCTTTTACGAGGGAATATACCACAAAAACATCGACTTTGACGTGCTCCATAACAGATTCCTTGCACGGTCTGAGGATATAGCCTGGATAGCGGTGAATATGCACGGTAACGTTGCTTACGTCCGAGTCCGTGAATATATGGGGCACGAGGATCCGATCAAAGGTGTGTGTGCAAATGTGATTGCGGCAAAAGACGGAATCGTAACGCAAATATCCACCTTCAACGGATATCCTGACGTAAAGATCGGTGATTCTGTGAGAAAAGGTCAGCTTCTGATTTCGGGTGTCGTGGCATACGAGGGCTGCAACACGCAGTACGTTTGCGCTGCAGGCGAAGTGTATGCGGAAACGGAGAAGACAGTCACGGTTACCGTACCGCTGACAAGGGATTTCAAGTGTTACACGGGAGAAAAGACGAGGGAATACGGCATAAAAATCTTTTCGGACGATATATTTTTTGGAGGAAAGGGTAGAATTGAAGACCCTTTATGTGATACAATAACTATGTATAAAGACGTGATGATTTTTGGCATCGTGGAGTTGCCGGTCAAGCTGATCGTTACGGAGCATAAGTCCTTTTCATATGATACTGTCACAATGACGGAAGATGGGGCGAGAGCCGTGGCATACAGTGAATATAAACACGCCTTTATCGCTGCCACAGAGGACGTAACGCTGCTGTCCTATGACGTCACGGAAGGACTTTCTTCCGACGGGAATGAATACGTGATCTCCTCTGTGATCCGAGTTATTGAAAATATCGCCGAAACAAAGGAATTTACCGTAGAATAAAGATATGGCAGAAAAAATTGTTAGTACAAAATCAAATGAAATAACGAGCCGCCTTTTCGGAAGCTTTGACGTTAATGCTCGCCGTGTGGAGGCAGCCTTTGGCGTTAAGATTCGAAATCGTCAGAATCAGGACGGCGACGGCGACGCTATCGTCATCTCCGGAGATGACGATGGTGTTAAGCTTGCTGCCGACGCGCTGATTTATCTGCGCGGTATGGCTGAATATAACGAAACACTCTCCGAGCAGACGGTGGATTACGTTATCGCAATGGTCGGAGACGGCAAGGCAGGAGAGCTTGAAGCCCTTGACGATTGCGTTTGTGTCACCACACGCGGTAAGCCGATCAAAGCAAAAACGGTGGGACAGAAAAAATATGTTGACGCGATAAAGAAAAATACCGTCATACTCGGTGTCGGCCCTGCGGGTACGGGTAAGACCTTCCTTGCGGTGGCAATGGCGTGTAAGGCTCTGCGTGAGAAGGAAGTGCAAAGGATTATTCTCACACGGCCTGCCGTTGAAGCGGGCGAAAAGCTGGGATTTTTACCCGGAGACCTGCAGAACAAGATAGACCCTTATCTGCGCCCTCTTCACGACGCTCTTTACGAAATGCTTGGTGCTGAGAATTATTCGCGTCATATCGAGCGGCAGACCATCGAGATCGCGCCCCTTGCTTATATGAGAGGACGCACCCTCGACGATTCATTCATCATCCTCGATGAAGCACAGAACACCACTCCCGAGCAGATGAAGATGTTTCTCACCCGTCTTGGCTTCAATTCCAAGGCAGTCGTGACCGGCGACCTTACCCAGACTGACCTTCCCTCAGGCAAGCGAAGCGGTCTTGCGGAGGCTGTCCGCATCCTCGACGGTATCGACGATATCGCCATCCACCGCTTCACAGAGCGCGACGTTGTAAGGCATAAGCTGGTACAGAAGATAATTCTCGCATACGACCGCTACGAACGCGAGCGCAAGGTACGCGACAGCGAAAAGGGCGGAAAATACAAAGTAAAAAGGCTGTAACACTATGAAACTCAAACTGAGAGCACTTATAGAAAACGAGCAGGAGCTAATAAACATAAGATTCCGTCACATGCGGCTTTTGCGCCGTGCGATTCTTGAAACTCTGCGCTACGAGGGATTTTCCCGTAAGGCAGAGGTTTCTATTGTCCTTTGTGACAACGAAACTATCCGCGAGATAAACGCAGAATACAGAAATATCGATTCGCCAACGGATGTACTTTCGTTCCCACAATTTGATAGCGAGGACGAATATCCCGAAATGGGATATGTTCCTTTGGGTGACATCATCATTTCCGCTGAGAGAGCGGATAATCAGGCGCTGATCTTTGGGCACAGTTTTGAGCGCGAGCTTGCTTTCCTTGCAGTGCATTCGACCCTCCACCTTCTTGGCTACGACCATGTGAACAGCGAGGAAGAGGAAGCAGTTATGCGCGGAAAACAGCGTGACGTTATGAAGCTATTGAAGCTCGAAGTAAACGAAGAAAGAAAAGACACATAAAATATACGCCGCACATCGGCGGTACGAAAGGAAAAGAAATTTATGAAAAGAACAGCATTTATAGCAATCGTAGGACGTCCTAACGTGGGCAAATCCACACTCCTCAACGCCATGCTCGGCGAAAAGGTGGCGATCGTCTCCAGCAAGCCTCAGACGACGAGAAACCGCATCACTGGTATCCTTACGAGAGGCGACGATCAGTTCGTATTCCTCGACACTCCCGGTATCCATAACCCCCGCACCAAGCTTGGCGACTATATGGTTAAGAGCGCAGAGACCTCTATTGGTGACTGCGACGCAGCTATCCTTATTGCCGACGCTGATAAACCCGCAGGCAATATTGAGATTACAGTTATGGAACGTCTGAAGAAGGGAAAAATACCCGCGATCCTCGTTCTCAATAAAATCGACCAGACAGACCCCGCACGCCTCGCGGAGACAATCACCAATTATGCGTCACTCCACGATTTTTCCGCTGTCGTTCCTACATCAGCACTTAAGGGACGTAACGTTTCCGAGGTCATCGACGAAGCGGAAGCATTTCTTCGCGAGGAGGAATGGTATTTCTCGGGCGACGAGATCACCGACCAGACCGAGCGCAGATACGCAGCCGAGGTCATTCGCGAAAAGATGCTCCGCCTGCTTTCCAAGGAGATCCCGCACGGCACCGCTGTCGTTATCGAAGAGTTTGTGGACGAGGATACTCTTATCCGTATCAGAGCAGAGATATACTGCGAAAAATCGACCCACAAGGGGATTATACTCGGTAAAAACGGTGAGATGCTCAAGCGCATCGGCACCTATGCGAGAGAAGACCTTGAGCGCTTCTTCGGCGTTAAAGTATTCCTTGACCTTTGGGTAAAGGTAAAGGACGGCTGGCGTGACCGCGGTGGCTACCTCAAGGATTTCGGATACGATATTAAAACACTTAAATAATGGAAAAGCTCTCCGTTAAGGGACTCGTTATCCGCGAAAAACCTATGGGCGAAAACGATAAGCTCCTCACGCTGCTCACAGCAGAGCGTGGAAAGATGTTCGTCTCTGGCAAGGGAGTACGCTCGCTAAAAAGCAAGAATATGGCGTCGTGTCAGCTTTTTGCGTATTCCACCTTCGTGCTCGCGAAGAATAAAAGCGGATTTTGGTACGTTTCCGAATCCGACCTTCACGAGATGTTCTTCGGCATAAGGACTGATCTGGATTCCATTGCTCTTGCAGCTTATATCTGTGACGTGGCTGACCACGCATCCGTTGAGGAAAACGACGAAACGGCACTTCTGCGGCTGACCCTCAACGCGCTTTACGCGCTTTCCAAGGGCGTAAAGTCACCGAAGCAGATCAAGGCGGCGTATGAGCTTCGGCTTGCCGTTATCAGCGGTCTTTCCCCTGACCTTACGGGGTGTACCGTTTGCGGAACTGATGAGGCTGAGATGTACTATCTCGACATTCTTGAAGGTGAGCTCGTTTGTCCTGACTGCATTGCCCGTCGCGGACACGAGGATGTATACAGAGACCGCGAGGGTGAATGGAGCCGACCGTTTATCTCCGTTTCGCCAACGCTTCTCCACGCACTCAGGTATACGATCACCGCGGATGCGGCAAAGTTTCTTTCCTTTTCGCTTCCCGAAAAGGAAATGGACGAGTTTGCCGCCGCTTGCGAGCGCTATCTTCTTCATCATCTCGGACGCAGCTTTTCAACACTCGATTATTATAAGCATTGCCTGACACTGAAACAGTAAACAATATGGGATACACAGAAAAAACCATCGTAACACTTGAACTCGATAAAATACTCGAGATGCTTGCGGCGTGTGCCCCCACGGAAGGGGCGAAAAAGGCCGCGCTTACCCTCACCCCCTCATCAGACTACGTTACCGTGCTTCGCCGTCAGCGCCGCACGGGCGACGCAAAGCGTCTTATGGGACTGAAGGGAATGCCCTCCTTCGGCCTTGTCACGGACGTGAACGACTCCGTTGAAAGAGCAGAGAAGGGGGCAACGCTTTCCTGCCGCGAGCTATTAGCCTGCGCAAATGTTATGAAAACGGCGCGCAGACTCACCGATTACCTTCGCGGCGACAAAAGATTTGACACCACTCTTGACGAAATATTCGAGCGTCTCCACGGCAACCGCTTCCTTGAGGACAAGATCGGCCGTGCGATCATATCCGAGGATATGATCGCCGACGAAGCCTCCTCGGAACTTGCAGATATAAGGCGCAAGATGCGTGCGGCAAATTCAAAGATACGCGACGTACTGCAGAAGTATATCACCGGCGGCACTTATTCAAAGTACCTGCAGGAGAATATCGTCACCCAGCGCGGCGGCAGATTCGTGATCCCCGTCAAATCGGAATATAAAAACGAGGTGGCGGGTCTCATCCACGATACGTCCGCATCGGGCGCCACCGTTTTCGTTGAACCCCTTGCCGTCGTCGATGCAAACAACGAGCTTCGCATCCTCGAAAGCAGAGAGCAGAGGGAGATTGAACGCATTCTCGCGGAGCTTTCCGCAGACGTTGCCGCTTCCTCCTACACGCTTAGGCTCGATTATATGAACATAACCGAACTTGCATTTATCTTTGCATGCGCTGATCTTTCATATAAAATGGACGCGGTGCAGCCTAAGATAAACGACGATAAGCGCCGCGTGGTATCGCTGAAAAAGGCGCGTCACCCCCTTATCGATAAAAAGACCTGCGTGCCCATCACCGTCACCCTCGGCGACGGATTTGACACTCTCGTCGTCACCGGTCCCAACACGGGCGGTAAGACGGTTGCACTTAAAACCTTAGGCCTTTTCTCGCTGATGGCGCAGTCGGGACTTCATATCCCTGCAGACGACGACTCGGAGATCTGCCTTTTCGACGATATACTTGCCGATATAGGCGATGAGCAGAGCATCGAAATGTCGCTTTCCACGTTCTCCTCAAGTATGTCCAATATCATCAGCATACTCGATCGCGTGAACGATCATTCGCTCGTCCTCTTCGACGAGCTTGGAGCAGGAACCGACCCCGTTGAGGGCGCCGCTCTTGCTATTGCCATCATCGAGGAGGTGCGTGCAAGAGGTGCCCTCTGCGCCGCTACTACTCACTATGCCGAGCTGAAGGTGTACGCACTCAACACCGATGGCGTGTCAAACGCCGCCTGCGAATTTGACGTTGAGACCCTGCGCCCCACGTATAAGCTCATAATCGGCGCTCCCGGTAAGTCAAACGCATTTGCGATATCGTCCCGTCTTGGACTTTCCCCGCGCATCGTAGAGCGTGCAGGAGAGCTTGTCAGCGGCGACAATAAGAGCTTCGAGGATGTTATTGAAAAGCTTGAAGCCGAACGACTGCAAATGGAAAAGGAACGCGAGGAACAACGCCGCCTCAGAATCGAATACGAGAGGTTCAAGACGAAAGCGGAGGCGAAGCTCAATGAACAGCTTGACGGCGCGAAAGCCGAAGCCGAACGTGCCGAAAAACGTGCACGCGATATCGTAGCAAGCGCGAGAGCGTCGAGTGATTTCATTATGGCGCAGATGGAAAAGGTCAAGCGTGAGCGCGAAAGCGAGAACCTCGGCAAAACGATGGCAGATGCGAAGCGCGCCATCAAGGCTCATCTGCGCGATACGGAGGATCTGTACGTTGAACGTATGCCCGAACCCGAAGCGTACACGCCGCCGCGTGAATACAGAAAGGGCGACGACGTTATCATCGCAGGCACGGGAGTGCGCGGAATAATCAAGGACGGCCCCGATAAATCAGGTAACGTCACTATTATTTCGAATAACATCACAACGAGAACGAAGGTGTCGAAGATACGGCTTGCCCCCGAAAACGATACCATTACAGCGGCAGGGAAAACGGAATCCGTGTCCACCTACCGCGTTGAAAGAGCAAGTGCTACATTCCGTCCCGAGCTTGATATAAGAGGCTACACGGTGGATGACGGTTGGCTTGCAGTGGATAAATATCTGGACGAAGCTATGATGGCAGGGATCAATACCGTCCGTATAGTTCACGGTAAGGGCACGGGCGCCCTTCGTCAGGCTATCCAGGGATTTTTGCGCTCTGACCCGAGAGTTTCACGTCACCGCCTTGGCGAATACGGGGAAGGCGATGCAGGCGTGACAGTGGTTGAGATCAAATAAAACATATAATATATGCCGCCTTGCGGCGGCGGAACGGAGAATATTATGACAGACAAGCTTTATCTTGGCGCCCAGCTTTATACGGTGCGTCAGAGGACTAAAACACGTGAAGACTTTCTTGAAACCATAGGCAAGCTTTCGGAGATCGGTTACCGCTATATGCAGGTATCGGGTGTCGGTCCGGATGTGACCCCCGACGTTATCGCAGAGGCGGTTGAGACTTACGGTGTTAAGTGCATACTCACTCATACTAACCTCCGCCGCATCATTGAAGATACCGATGCCGTTATTGCAGAGCACGATATTTTCGGTTGCGACAGTATCGGCATCGGAGGTATAGCGAATATGTATCCCCATACTGAAGACGGATACGCCGCCTTCGCTCTTGATATTGCGGAAGCCGTCAAGAAGATCAAGGCGGCAGGGAAGAGATTCCTTTACCACAATCACCGCTTTGAATTTGAGCATTACGGCGATAAGACGGGACTTGATATCCTTATGTCAATGACCGATCCCGAAGGCGTTCAGTTCACCTTTGACACATATTGGTCTCACGTTGCAGGCCTTGATCCCGCAGATTTCATCAGCCGCCACGGCGACAGGATCTATTGCCTCCACTTGAAGGATATGACCGTCGTAAACGATCAGCTCCGCATGACGGAGTGCCTCACGGGCAATCTCAATTTCGATTCCATCATCAAGGCTTCCCAAAAGGCAGGCGTGCGCTATCATATGATCGAGCAGGACGACGTTTATATCGATCTTTTCGACAGTATGAAGATAAGCCACGACAATCTTAAAGCCCGCTTCGAGGCTTTCCGCGACTGATATAAGGAGACATAAAAATGGCAAATTTCATTTTAAGCGCGTTTGCAGATGAATATTCCTCCTCGTTCAAGGGGCAGCTTGAGGGACTCAAAAAACACGGCATAGGACTTATTGAGCTTCGCGGACTCGACGGCAAAAACGTTTCCGAGCTTACCCTTTCGGAAGCGAAGGAATATAAAAAGATGCTCGACTACGCGGGCATCAGGCTTTCCGCCGTTGGATCCCCTCTCGGTAAAGTGTCGCTGAACGGTGACCTTGCCGCACATTTTGAGCTAACAAGACGCGTGTGCGAAACGGCAAACGTAATGGAGTGCGGACGTATTCGCGCATTCTCATTCTACGATACCGCCGACCGCCGCGACGAGGTTATGGAAAATCTCGATAAAATGCTCGCTATCTGCGAGGATGCAGGCGTTCTTTTCTGCCACGAAAACGAAAAAGGCGTTTACGGCGACACTCCCGAAAAGTGCCTCGATATTAAAAACGTCTTCGGCGACAGAATAGGCATCGTTTTCGACCACGCAAACTTCATCCAGTGCGGATGTGAGCCCTTCCCGATGGGATTCTCCCTTCTCGGAGAGCACGTTACCTATATGCATCTTAAGGATGCAACGGAAAAGGGCGTCGTCGTTCCCGCAGGCGAGGGAATCGGCAGGATCGCGGAAACCCTCCGCGAGCTTGACCAACGCGACGGCGACCTTATTATGACACTTGAGCCTCACCTCCGTGTTTTCGCAGGTCTCGATGCTCTCGAGCACGGCGAAAAGACACAGGTGAAGGGTACTTATAAAACGGCTGAGGAAGCCTTCGCCGCTGCCGTCAACGCGGCACGCGAGGCTGTCAGATGGGCAAAGGAAAACCGCGTATGAAAACGCGTAACGTTTTAGCAATGGACTTCGGCGCTTCAAGCGGACGCGGTATCATCGGACGCTTCGACGGCGAACGTATCACGACAGAGGAGATCCATCGCTTTGAAAACAGACCCGTAACCCTTGCAGGAAGATTTTCATGGGATACACCGGCTCTTTATTCGGAGATACTCACCGCCATTTCTAAAGGCGTGAATTCCGACGGAGGTATCGGCACCGTCGGCGTTGACACTTGGGGCGTTGACTATGGCTATATCGACAGAAACGGCCATCTTATCGGAACCCCTACCCACTACCGGGACACTCGCACCGCAGGCATCCGCGAAAAGCTTTTCGCAAAGATGCCCTGGGAGGAGCTTTACTCCGTAACGGGTATTCAGGATCTGAATTTTAACACTGTATATCAGCTTTATGCAGACCTATTATATAGTCCGCATCTCGTTGATACTGCTGACAAGATGCTCTTTATGCCCGACCTTTTCAATTACCTTCTAACGGGTGAAAAGAGAACCGAATACACGATAGCTTCAACGGGTGCGATCCTTGATGCGAAGACGAGATTAATCTCGTCGGAGCTTCTTAAAAGGGTCGGTATACCTGAAAAGCTTTTTACACCGATGACTGACCCCTCATCCGTGCTTGCACCCTTGCGGGATGATGTTTGCGCCGTTACAGGCGCTGATGTCTCTGTTAAAGTCGTGAACACCGCGTCACACGATACAGCTTCAGCCGTTATTGCCGTGCCTGCGGAGAGTGAAAACTTCGTATACATAAGCTCAGGTACGTGGAGCCTGCTCGGCACGGAGCTGAGCGAGCCTCTTATAACGGATACATCACGTAAATATACGTTCACAAACGAAGGCGGCGCCGAGGGGAAGATACGCTTCCTCAAAAATATTGCTGGACTGTGGCTCTCTCAGGAATCACGCCGACAGTGGCGACGCGAGGGAAAAGAGTATTCCTTCGACGAGCTCGCCGCAATGGCTGCATCCGTTAAATCTCGCCGCTTCATCATCGACCCCGACGACGACAGATTCACGCCTCCCGGCGATATGCCACGCAGGATCGCGGACTTTTGCGAGGAGACCGGACAGGGAAGACCTGAGACACACGGCGAGATCGTTCGCTGTATCTTTGACTCTCTTGCCCTTCGCTACCGCTGGGGTGCGGAAAAGATACAAGAGATGAGTGGCAATTCGGTTCCGTTCATTCATATCGTTGGCGGAGGCACCAAGGAAAAGGATCTTTGCCGTCTTGCGGCAGACGCTTGCGGTATCCCCGTTTATGCAGGACCCACGGAAGCAACGGCGCTCGGTAATATAGCGTCACAGCTTATTTCGTCGCGCGAGATCAAAAACGTGGCTGAAGCGAGAAGTGTAATAGCATCATCCTTCCCGATGGTGGAATATGAACCTCACCGCGAGGATAAAGAAGCCTGGGATGAGGCTTACGAGCGTTTTTTAACTATTATTTCCGGTTAGATTAACAAAACAACAATCACAGAGGATTATTATTATGAGCTACGAATATGCAAAAGCCCGCTATGCCGAGTATGGCGTAGACGTTGATGCGGCTATTGAGCGCGTTCGAAATATTCCCGTTTCCATGCACTGCTGGCAGGGTGACGATGTCCGCGGATTTGAAAATCCCACGGGCGACCTTACTGGTGGCATTCAGACAACGGGTAACTATCCCGGCAGAGCCGTTAATATCGAGCAGTTAAGAGCTGATTTCGACCGTGCCGTCAGCCTTATCCCCGGCAAAAAGAGGATAAATCTCCACGCTATCTATCTCGATAACGGCGGCGAAAACGTTGGAAGATGCGATATTCTCCCGAAGCATTTCGAGTCGTGGGTAGAGTGGGCGCGGGAGCGCGGTCTTGGTATCGACTTCAACCCCACCTGTTTTTCGCATCCTATGAGCGACTCGGGACTTACTCTGTCATCTCCGGATAAAGCTGTTCGTGATTTCTGGATTGAGCATTGCAAGCGCTCAAGGAATATCGCCTCTTATATCGGCGAAGAGCTTGGCGAAACGGTCGTCACTAACTATTGGGTTCCCGACGGATATAAAGATACTCCTGCGGACCGCTATGGCGCACGAGAGCGTCTGACGACAGCCCTTGACGAGATATTTGCAGAGCCTGTGCCCGAAAAATTCAATAAGGACGCAGTTGAAGGCAAGGTCTTCGGAATCGGTGCTGAAAGCTTCACCGTCGGTTCAAACGATTTTTACCTTGCTTACGCCGTTTCGAGAAATAAGCTTCTCACTCTCGACGCAGGACACTTCCATCCTACGGAATTCATCTCCGATAAGATAAGCACAGCGCTTCTCTTTATGCCCGAGATACTTCTTCACGTTTCACGTCCCGTTCGCTGGGACAGCGACCACGTCGTTACCTTCGACGACGAGCTCCGAGCTATCGCAACTGAAATACTCCGCGCAGGTGAGGAAAAGGTACATATCGGTCTCGATTTCTTTGACGCCTCTATCAACCGTATTGCCGCTTGGGTCATAGGTACGCGCAATATGCAGAAAGCGCTCCTTTACGCGGCTCTCGAACCCTCGGAGATTCTGCGTAAGTACGAGATCGAAGGTGATTTCACATCCCGTCTTGCTCTTATGGAAGAACTGAAAACGATGCCGTTTTGTGATGTATGGCAGAGATATTGCGAGGAGTCGGGCGTCCCCGCCGGCGGCGAATGGCTTCTTGAGGTGAGAGACTACGAAAAGAAGTTCCTCAGCGAAAGATAATAGGGAAGAGCCGTTATAAAACGGACCATCCCCCTGAAACGGGAGGTAAATATGCTTGACAATTTAATATTCAGCGTAAATCAGGTCCTTCCTCTGTGCTTTTTCGTTTTTATGGGCGCGGTGCTTCGGAAAAATAAGTTATTCAAAGACGATTTCTTCCCGCAAATAGACACTTTCGTTTTCAAGATATCGCTTCCGTGTATGGTGTTTTTGGATGTCCTTGAGTGTGACGTTTCACAACTGACGGACTTTAAGCTTATAGGTTTTTCCGTTATCGGTGTTGTTGTTATTGTGACGCTTTTGTGCTTGATCGTTCCAAAGGTGATTAAGGATCGCGGTAGATGCGGTGCTGTGATTCAGGGGGCGTACCGATCCAATTTCGCCGTTCTCGGCGTATCTTTGGCGGATGGTCTTGCAGGTGATGACGGCGTTGCGGCAATGGCTGTCGTAATGCCGTTTGCAATAGTCCTCTTCAATGGCTTTGCTGTGCTCATCCTTTCGGCGTTTGCACCCGAGGATGAAAAAAAGACCACCGGCGAGGCGATCCTTTCAGCGGCGGAAAACGTTATAAAGAATCCGCTTATCATAGCTGCGATGGCGGCACTCCTGCTCATCGTTGTGCGTGAGCTTTTCTCATTTGAACTGCCCCAAGCTGCGATCACGGTCACGTCAAAGCTTTCTGATACGGTGTATGCGCTTGCACTTATCAGTCTCGGTGCCTCTATGACACCGGAGAGCTTCAAAGATGGTAAGATTAAGGCCGCTTTCGCAGCGTCGTTACTAAAGACGGTCGTGTTCCCTTTGATTGCCGTGACGATTGCAGCGCTTATCGGATTCCGCGGGGCACGTATTTGCGTTATATTTGTGCTTTTTGGCGCACCTGCAGCAATATCGAGCTATATTATGGCGAAGAATATGAAAAGTGACGCTGATCTGGCAGGGCAGATACTGCTTTTGTCAACTATAATGAGTATGTTCACGATATTCCTCGGCGTATTCATAATGCGAACCCTGAATCTAATATAACTGATTCAAAAGGAGGCGCTTCATAACGAAGTTGCCTCCTTTTTCACATTGTCCTACGACTGTAAAAGGGCACACCTCATCTTGAGGTGTGCCCTTTTACAGTTAGTCTGTTGTTGTCTTGCTGCCCCAGATAGAGTGGTTGTTTTCACCTATGAGGGAGAATGTCATTCTTTCGGTATTATTTTTGGATTCGTCGTATTGCTTGAAGAATACGCCCTTGTAGGTAACGCTTTTGATAACGAAGGTTGCGTAATATTTGTTGCCATCCGTGCCCTCTACCTGTTCCCAGGTGCCCTCGACGTCGCCCGTCATAGTGCCGTCTGCGTTGAGCGTAACCGTTTTTGTTTTGAGCATATCCGTATAGGTCGTAGCGGAAGCAAGACCGTGGTCAACGTATTCGTATTCGCCAACGATGTCATCGGAAGAGTATCCGTCAGCGGAGATAACGCTGCCCTGATGCTCGTATACCGCAGTTACCGGCCAGCCGTCTTCATTCATAAATTGCTGATGAACTCGCACTGCGTGCCATTCGTTGCCAAGATTGAAACGGGTGTGATATACGAGATAACGCTGTCCGTCGGTGTCGATAAATGCAGAGTTGTGACCGGGGGACATATAGCCGCTGCGGCTGTTGTCGCCGTTACCCTTGAGACTTTCGAAATAATAGTTACCGAACAGCTTGATTCCCTTATTGGACTGATTCTCGCCGGATTTAGTGCATATAGCGCTGTTTCCGGCGGCATCTACGTAAGGACCGTTCACATTTTCGGAACGGAAGAGACGTATGTGATATCCGGAGAAATTGTCGGTAGCGTTGAGTCCGCAGTAGGAAACGTACATGTAATAATAGCCGGTATCCTTATCCCATACGATGTAGGAACCTTCACCGGTGCATCCGTAGCCTCCGGAAAGTCTGTATCCGAAATAAGGGTCAGATGCGTTCAGTTCATATTCGTATGTATAGGAGGTGTCGCGAAGACCTGTCTCATTATCAAGCTTCATTAAGAAAATACCGCCAAACCAGGAGCCGTACGACATCCAGAGATCTCCGTTTTCATCGTAGAAAACGCAGGGGTCGATAGCGTTGGGACCGTATGAGGAGTTCCACGCACCTCCGGAAACATAGCGGGAGATATTCGTGCTGCCGGTAACGTCGGCGTAGTCAGTTTCCTTCACTTGCTTGGAGTTAACAAAGCCTGAGTAAACGAGAGTGCCCGCGTATTCGTATCTTCCCGTTATCTTATCTGCTGTGAGAAGAGCGATGGAGGAGTAATAGTTGTCTCCGTTGATGGACATATACATACACCACTTACCCATAGCCTCGTTATAAATCACATCGGGTGCCCAAAGGTTTCCGGAAACATCGTAGTTAGCGCTGCCGTGAGAGGACCATTCAATGTTTGATTTGAAAAGTTCTTTATAGTTGTTGTCAACGGTGGTGCTCACCGTGCTCCATCTCGCAAGGTTTGTGGACTTTGCCCAGCCTCTGTGGGAGCCGAATATGTAGTAGTTGCCGCTTACAGGCTCGTAAACGATGCTTGGATCGTGAACGGTAATTCTGCCGATAGTGAGCTTTTTGTCGCCGTACTTCAGGGGCTCGTAGACGTCGCTGCCGGCAACATTTTCGTTATCTTCTTCTGTTTCTGCCGTTTCGGATGAGGACTCAGACGAGGAGTCGGTTTCGGTTACGTCGGAGGAAGTGTCACCCTCATTGCTGCCATCATCGGTACAACCGATCACGAAGGAAAGTGAAAGCGCGAGTATCAGCAGTAATGCTGTCAGTTTTTTCATAATAGAATCTCCCGAAATAGATTTATCGTTTTCAGTATAACATAACTATCAAGTATCTGTCAATTTTTGTTTCTTAAATCAAAAGAAAAAGCAGACTATTTTGAAAGTCTGCTTTTGTTTCGATTTATTCACCGTAGACCGCGGAGGCGCTTTCGTCGTCAGCTCCGTGCTGACTTGAGGGAAGCTTACGGCGCCATTTACCAATGATGAAGAAAATAACGGTTATCACCATGCCCGCCAGCCAGGAGATGAGAAGGGAGAGGGGAAGCGCGCGATAGTCGCCGGTGGGAAGCTCGGGGGAACGGGTGAGATACGCGATCGCATAAGCAACGGGAACGCGTATAAGCACAGTCGTCACGAGGGATATCCACATCGGAGTCATTGTATCGCCCGCTCCGCGCATAACGCCGGAAAGAGACTGAGTAACACCCATAGCAAGGTAACCCGCCGCAAGAATGAGGATCATTCCATAGCTGATGTCGATGAGCTCCTGAGTGTCTGTGAAAAGACTCATAAGCGGATTTGCGAATATGATGATAAGAATGAGGAAGAATGCGGAAACGCCGACTGCCATAACGGTGCCCTGAACGGCGCCTTTTTTGATGCGGTCGTACTTTCCTGCGCCAACATTTTGACCGGTAAACATAGTCATAGCCTGACCGAAGGTGAAGTTGGGCATCATAGCAAAGCCGTCAACGCGCATAACGATAACGTTTGCGGCGATGATCATTTCGGAAAAGCTGTTTGTGAGACGCTGAACAACGAGCATAGCCATAGAGAAGATGACCTGAGTGAGACCGGAGGGGATACCGAGTCTGATGATACTCCCGGTGATGATACCGTCGATGCGGAAGCAGTCTTTTGTGAGCTCGAAGTTTTCTTTCATGGACAAAAGCTTGAGGTAGCAGAGGATCGCAGAGATGATCTGCGCGATAACGGTGGCAAGCGCAACACCGCCAACCTCCATCCCGAATTCTGCAACGAAAAGAACGTCAAGTCCGATGTTCAAAACGGTTGCAACGAGCAGGAATAAAAGGGCGGAAACGGAGTCGCCCATTCCGCGAAGGATACCCGAAAGGGTGTTATAAAAGAAGCTGCCTGCGATGCCGATGAAAGAAATGAAGAGATAATCACGGCACCAATTTATCAAAAGATCGGACGTGTTGAGCAGATTGAGCAGTGGCATCGTCACAAGAGGACCTACTATCATAATGATAATGGACGCAAGCGCTGAAAGGGTAATGCAATTTCCGATAGTAACAGAAAGCTTTTCACGGTCTTTTGCTCCGAAAAACTGTGCAACGAGAATACCGACACCGGTAGCAACTCCCATAAGGAGCGCAAGCAAAAGATTGAGTATAGGCGCTGCTGCACCGACAGCCGCCAAAGCGTTATCGCCGACGTATTTACCGACGACTATGGAGTCAACGGTGCTGTAAAGCTGCTGAGCGATATTTCCTATGATCATTGGGATCGAAAATTCAACGATCCTGAGCCAAGGAGCGCCAAGGGACATATCCTTAGGCGAGAAAAATTTTTTTAATGCTTCCATAATGATCCCTCTTAGTTTTTGTGTAGTACATAATATGTTCAGTTAATACATGAGAAGCTGTCCGATCTCGGATGGCATTACCCTCAATTCTATCACGATGCATTTATACTGTCAAGCCGATAAACTTAACGAATATAATGTCGAAAAGTCGGGCGTTTTCCGTCAAAAACGTATTTGGATATAAAAAAACGAAACATTAAGCAGAATATTAATAAAAAACACAAGACTGTCGGCAAGATTTGTGATATACTGATTAAGTGTGCTTATCTCTAGCCTGTCGGGATATATCGTCTGTAAGAAATTCACTCTTTCACAGAAAGGTCAAAAAATGAGTATCGATTCGAAAAATAATAAAGGACGTAGCAATAAGCTTCTCCGCGCCCTGCCGCTTTTTATTCCTGTGATAGTGCAGATCGTTGCAATATCAATGTCAAAGCCTGCTGCCGACGCAGAGCATCAGACTTTCTTGCTCCTAATATCATATTTTCTTCTTGCATTGTCAACGGCTGTAATATTCTTCGATCTCGGTAAGCTCCGCGTTTTGTCCGGCATAATCTTTGCCCTGTCGCCCGCCGCCTGCTGTCTTCTTCTCGAAAGCATGATACGCAATCCTTTTGAGGTGAAATTTAAGATACTCCTTCTGAATTTCGCCATATTCTATTTAGTTGCACTTTTTTTGCTTTTCCTGACGGGACGAAGCTGGCCCGCAACCCTTTTCCTTGGTGTTTACGGCTTCGCCGCAGGACTCACGGAGCATTACGTACTCGTTTTCAGAAACGCGCCGCTGTTCCCCTGGGACCTCAAAAGCGTAGGCACCGCCGTCACCGTCGTTGACAATTACGATTTCAGCATCACCTACGGCATCTCCGTTGCCGTTGTAACGTTGATGCTGATCGTAATTCTCGGATTCAAGCTGAATTTCAAGCTCAATATACGCCCTCTCGGGATTATACCCAAGCTAAAAAAGCACACCGTTCTTATAACACGATCCGTTGCCTGCCTTCTTCTGGCATCAATGATGGGCGGCTACGTGTATTACGTGAATCTTGACCGTTCCTATACCGATTTCGGTATGTACCCCTATCTTTTCACGCCGAAGGTCGTTTATTCCAGAAACGGATTCACCGTTGCCTTTCTTTCCATGCTCCGCTATATCACCGTCGATAAGCCTGATGGCTATAACGACGAATCTCTTGAATTCCTTGCTACCCTGAGCGACACCTACGCTCGCGTGCAGAACGAAAGCGTTGATAAGGATGCGCAAAAGCCCAATATCATCGTCATAATGAACGAAGCCTTCTCAGATCTTTCGGTTCTGACCGATTTTGAAACGAATGAAGAGGTCACCCCCTTCCTTGATTCACTCACGGAAAATACGGTGAAGGGAAATCTTCACGTTTCCGTTCTCGGCGGAAATACCGCAAATACGGAATTTGAATTCCTCACGGGATGCTCCATGGCATATCTGCCGGCCGGCTCTATCCCGTATCAGCAGTACATAAAGGGCGATATACCGTCTCTTGCTTCACAGCTCAAGTCACAAGGATACAGCACTATGGCGATCCACCCGTATAACTCAACCGGCTGGAACAGAAATACGGTGTATCCATGGATGTCCTTTGACAAGAGCATCTTCCGCTCCGCTCTGAAGGGAGCGACCGTGTTCCGCGATTATGTTACCGATATTTCCGTTTACAGATATATCATCGAACAGTTCAAGACAAAATCGGAGGATCCGCTTTTCGTCTTCAACGTGACGATGCAGAATCACGGAAGCTATACGAAGGTCTACGAAAATTTCAACCATACACAGATCACAGCGACCGGACTCGAAAGCGACGTGAAGCTTTCAACGTATCTTTCCCTGATGAAAGAGACCGACGACGCTTTTGCGTATCTTGTGAGATATTTCGAGAGTTACCGCGAGCCCACGATAATTCTTATGTTCGGCGATCATCAACCAGCAGCAACCGTATCAAGCAAGCTGCTCAAAAGATACGGAGTCACACTCGACGACACCGATATAAACGACGTTGAACAGCGCTATATCGTACCCTTCTACCTCTGGGCAAACTACGATATCGAGGAAAAGGAATACGAAGCTGTCAGTGCCAACTATCTTGCAACGATTCTCGTTGAAGTTGCAGGACTTGAAATGACCGCAGCGCAGGCGTATCTCAGCGAGCTATATAAAGCTTATCCCGTCATAACGGCGAACGCCGTTATGGATAATAAAGGTTACCTTTATTCCATCGACGCAATGAGAGATGAGATAAATATAAATCAATATGCACAAATCCAGTATAGCTACCTGTTTGACGGAGACGAGATGGGTCTTTTCTCCTATAAGGATTGGCAGCTGGAAACGATCGATTAATCAGAAGGACCCACTTGGTTATGAACGAAAAAACAGTGAAGAAAAACAAAAAGAAAGAGCCTGCGGTGAAGTTCCGCCATAAAGCCGTGTTCGCCCTCTTCAAATGGCTGACGGCGGTGTATATCTTCTTCGTATACAGATTCCGCGCCGTTAAGTACGGTAAGCTTCCGTCTCCCTGCTTTATCGTGTCCAATCACGTAACAGACTGCGATATGCTTATGGTGCCTCAAAGCTTTCGGGGTATATCACATATGTATTTCGTTTCGGGGGAGCATGCATTTCGCGCCGGCTTCGGCTCAAAGCTTTTAATGTATTTCTTCGATCCGATCGCCCGCTTCAAGGGAACAACGGCGATCTCAACGGTTATGGAGATGATACGCCGTTGCAAAAAAGGCGCATCCGTTGCGCTTTTCCCTGAAGGATGTAAAAGCTTCTCCGGTGAAACGGGCACCGTCCTCGCCGCAACGGGCAGTCTTGCCCGCAGAATGGGCGTGCCGCTCGTCACTTACCGTATTGAAGGCGGATACCTTACTACCCCCCGATGGAGTACCGACACCCGCCGTGGCAAGATGACGGGACGGGTCATCGGCGTATATCCACCCGAACAGCTCCGTGCGATGACGGACGAGGAGGTGCTTCATCTGATCGAGCGCGATATCCACGAAAACGCATTCGACAGACAAAAAGCACAGCCCGAAATGATCAGATATAAAACGAAGGCGACGGCGAAAAAGATTGAGCGCGCCGCCATCGTTTGTCCCAAGTGCCGCGGCATTGGTACCGTGCGTGGAGAGGGAAATATAGTTAAATGCTCCTGCGGATTCAACGCTCAGCTTGACGAATACGGATTTTTCCACGGAGACCTTCCCTTTGAAACCATGGCAGAGTGGTTCAGCTGGCAGGCAGATGAGATAAACGCACTCCCCGACTGCGAAACGGAAACGGAGCTCTGCCGTGATCCTGACCAGCGATTGACGATGATCGATACCGACCACAACAAGACAATGGTGGCTGAAGGTGACCTGATTCTCACAACGGAAAGCATCTCCGTTGGAGATACTCGCTTTGCTTTCAATGAGATATCCTCCGTCGATACATATAAGCACGGATACCTCCTTTTCCTCACCAAGAGAGGCGAATACTACGAGGTTCGCGGCGGAAACGACTATGAGGGGTATAAATATTACCTTTTGATGAAGCGGTATATGAAGTAAGACTGAGGAAATTACGCTCGCAATAACAACAGCGCCCCGTTTATTAGACAAGTCAGATAAACTTGTGCTAAGAGAACGGGGCGCAGTTCGTTGTCTACAGAAGATATTCTGACGTTGGTTTCATAAAAATATAGATTATTTTGATTTTGTGTGACCGAGACCATGGAAAACAGTAGTATATAGATGTAAGGTAACAGCAAAGGAGAAAATGCACATGGACGACAGAAAGATAATCGAGCTATATTGGAGCCGTGACGAAAAGGCGCTCTCGGAAACTAAAATGAAATACGGCAGCTATTGTCGTGCGGTGGCGTATAATATCCTTCGCTCATCGGAGGATGCGGAAGAATGCGAGAATGATACCTACGTTGCCGCATGGAGTGTTATCCCTCCAAATAAGCCGGATCCGCTTCGCGCATTTCTCGGAAAAATAACGAGAAATATCGCCGTCAAGAGGCTGACACGATATAATACGGCAAAACGCGGCGGCAGAGAGACCGTCTTACCTCTTGCGGAGCTTGCGGAATGTGTACCCGACGGGGAAGATATGGACAGTGTTATTAATTCGCGAGAGCTCGCGGCAATTATCGATTCATTTCTTTTGACTTTGAAGGTAAAGGACCGTAAAGCTTTCGTAATGCGGTATTGGTATTCAAGCGATGTTAAGGATATAGCAAAAGCCTTGCACAGCGGCGAGAGCAGTGTAAAAATGATGCTCAAACGTACGAGAGAAAAATTGCGTGTGTATCTTGTAGAAAGGGGTGCGGTAATATGAAAAACAATATCTTTCTTTTCGAATCTATCGGATCAATAAGTGACTGTTTCGTTGAGGAAGCGGCGCTTGGAGCGAAGCAAAAAAATATCAGTTCGGGTTTTTCGTCAAAATGGGGAACAGCAGTTGCTTGCCTTTTGATGCTCGTATTCATCAATGTGATCTTCATTTACTTATATAAATGGAACGGCACTCCTGCTGATACAGATGCCCCTGCCGCCACCGATACCGAAATAGACGTAAAGGAGTCCGACACCGAAGACGACACGATACCGGAGCCCATCGTGATCACCAATGCAGATATTACAGCGTTCTCAGAGCCTTGTTCGTGCATCGATATGAACACAGAACCCCATCCCACGATAAACAATCTTTATCCTGACGATTTCGTAAAAGGAGATCTGTATATGAGCCATTATCTCTCATATAAGCTTTCTATTTTGCGTTGTGACACGGAGTTGGATAAGAACATCACGGAAAAGAAAGAAAACATAACATTTTTGGGCGAGACCAAAAAGGTGGTATATAGCGCAACCTATGGTTATAGCGGAAATAAAGATGAGGCTTATCAGATCTCGGTGTACGATTCTTGTGATGAATATAAGGTATCTGCGGGCGGACTAATGCGGGTGCGTTCGGACGGGACCGTAGTGATGATGAGTTCCGGCATTGCTATGGAAGAATGCAGCTTCTCTGCAAACGAAGGAAGGGAAATAGCAGATGAATATCTTTTGTCGATACTTGGTACACAAGCGTCAAAATATGAGCTTATAACGGAAAATCATATCAACACCTTATATAGTGCGTATTACAGCTATACAATCGATGGCATTCACACTACGGACGTTATAAATATTTTGATCACCGGCGACGGTGAACTTTTCGAATACAGCGCATACGACCTCGGGCGCTTTGTGAAGTATGATGAGACGGTAACGAAAGAACTTGTCGATGCTTATATGAGCTATTCAAAGGAAAAACTCAAAGCTTTGGGGCTTCCTGAGGGTGAGCTAAGCGAGCCTATGATAGGCGAATACAACGGCGAGCTTTACATTATCACCGATATAGATGAAATAGCAGGGCTTGGTCTTCATACAAAAACCTATTTCCATATCAAGATCGAAGAGTAAAAAGAATCGCGGTGGCTAATGTCACCGCGATTCTTTTTACTTGATTTCGACGTTTACTTTTTTGCCGGCGGTGTTTGCCGCAGCCTTCATAACGGAACGGATCGCCTTTGCGATTCTTCCGTGGCGTCCGATCACCATTCCCATGTCGGATTCGGCTACCGTGAGCGTCAGATTAACGGTATTGTCGTTCTCCTGTTCCGTTACCGAAACTTCATCGGGGTGGTCGACAATAGCTTTTGCAATATTAGATAAAACTTTGGAAAGTTCAATCATTTTATTTGCACCTCGATTCGTCCCGGCATCTCGAGAGAATCAGTCCTTTCTTAGAATATGTGAAGAAAAGCCTCACTCGATGATACCGCTCTTCTTGAGAAGCGCCTTAACGGTGTCGGTAGGCTGTGCGCCGTTCTTGATCCACTTCTGTGCCTTTTCAGCGTCTACCTTGATAGTGGAAGGTTCGGTTCTGGGGTTGTAGAAGCCGATCTCTTCGATGAATCTGCCGTCGCGAGGGAAGCGGGAATCTGCTACCACGATACGGTAAGTGGGCTGCTTTTTAGCGCCGGTGCGCTTAAGTCTCATTTTAACTGCCATGTTTTCCTCCGAAAAATGTAAATAAAAAATTTTTATTATCTATATAAACCCCTGACTTAGAAGCCGAATGGGAGTTTACCTTTTTTGCCGGCACGGCGCATCATACGGGATGCTTCCTTGCTCGTCATTTGCTTCATCATCTTCTTCATCGCTTCAAACTGCTTGAGAAGACGGTTCAGGTCTTCAACCTTCGTTCCGCTGCCCGCGCAAATGCGTTTTTTACGGGAAGCGTTTATGATTTCGGGACGTCGGCGTTCCGCTTCCGTCATCGAAAGGATCATCGCCTCGGTATGAGCTAGTGCCTTTTCGTCTACCTTCACGTCCTTCAGCTGGGACTGATTCATACCGGGGATCATCCCGAGGAGCGATTCGATAGAACCCATGCCCTTGATTTGATTTAGCTGCTCAAGATAATCGGAAAGGGTAAAGGTGGAGTCGCGCATCTTCTTTTCAAGCTCAGCCGCTTGCTTTTCATCAAATTGCTGCTGTGCTTTTTCGATAAGAGTGAGAACATCTCCCATACCGAGGATGCGCTGTGCCATTCTGTCCGGATGGAACGGCTCGATAAGATCGAGCTTTTCTCCCGTACCGATGAACTTGATGGGCTTGCCCGTGATGTGGCGGACGGAAAGCGCCGCGCCGCCTCTCGTGTCACCGTCAAGCTTCGTGAGAATAACGCCGGTGATGTCGAGCAGATTGTTGAAGGACTTTGCAACGTTGACCGCGTCCTGACCCGTCATAGAGTCAACAACGAGAAGGATTTCGGCAGGATTTGCGATCTCCTTGATCTGACGAAGCTCTTCCATCAGCTCTTCGTCGATGTGAAGTCTGCCCGCTGTGTCAAGGAAAAGCATATCGTTTCCGTGACGCTGTGCTTCAAGGAGCGCTTGTCTTGCGATCTCAACTGGAGAAACGCCATCGCCCATGCTGAAAACGGGAACGTCTATCTGTTCGCCAAGCACCTCGAGCTGCTTGATAGCGGCAGGACGGTATACGTCGCAGGCTGCAAGCAACGGACGCTTGCCCTCGCGCTTTTTATACATAGCCGCAAGCTTTGCGCAGTGCGTCGTTTTACCGGCACCCTGAAGACCGCAGACCATGATAACTGTTGGCGGCTTTGACGATATATTGAGCTTTGCAACGGAGCCGCCCATGATGGAGGTGAGCTCTTCGTTGACTATTTTGACGATCTGCTGTGCGGGAACGAGGGATTCAAGCACCTCGGCACCGACAGCACGTTCGGTGACCGACGCTACGAAATCCTTAACGACCCTATAGTTTACGTCTGCTTCGAGAAGCGCAAGCTTGACCTCGCGCATACCCTCTTTTACGTCCGCAGCCGTGAGCTTGCCCTTGTTTCTGAACTTTGAAAGGGCGCCTGAAAGCTTGTCGGAAAGGTTTGAAAACATCGACATCGGTTATATCCTATCGTTCTTGTGGGCGGATCATAGGTCCGCAATTCTTGCGATCCTGTCCGAAACGGCAAGGATCTTGTCGGCTGCGTTACTTGCACCGATATCCACTGATATGGAGCGAAGCTGTGAAACGATCTCTTCTATCTCCTTTTTTAGCGCTGACTGCGATGCAGCAATAGAAAGGGCAGATTCAAGCTCTGAAAGCTCAGCCTCGCCTCGCTTGATAGCATCGCGGACCCCCTGACGGGAAATGCCCATCTCGTCTGCAATCTCGGCAAGAGATAGATCGTCGTTATAATAAAAGCTCAAAGCATCCCGCTGACGTTCCGGCAGAAGCGCGCCGTAATAATCGAGCAGAGTGCTGAATGTAAGGTTCTTTTCAAACATAAGCCGCCTCACATTTTAGTGTAAAGTAAAACGCTTTACATAGTATAGCAACAGTCTCCCCCTTTGTCAATAGGTAAAACAAAGATTTTGCGTTTTATTTTTTTTTCCTTCTGCTATGCATCACGATTGACAAAATGAAATGATTTGAGTATAATAAATAACACATGATATTCGCTAATAAGAATAGACACGCAACGGAGAAGACAAAATGACAAGCGGAAGTAATTTTTGGGACTTTGAAATATGGAGCTTTATTGTTACGCTGACGGTACTGCTCGGCGGAATGCTCGTCGCGAACATTCTTCGCCGCAAGGTCATGTTCATCAAGAAATCTCTCATCCCCAGCTCAGTTCTCGGAGGATTTATCGTTCTTGTTCTCTGTGTCGTATATCAAAGGATAACGAACAGACCGCTGATCGCAACCTCCACCCTCGAAGCACTTACCTATCACGGCCTCGGACTCGGATTTGTTGCTATTACTTTGGTTGAAAAGGATAAGGAAAAAGATAAGACTCGCCAGCGCGATATATTCAACACCGGTGTTGCCACAGTTGCCACCTATCTCGTTCAGGCTGTTGCAGGTCTTCTTATCACTATCGGACTTTACTACGCTATCGGCAGCTTCTTCGCATCGGGCATCCTTCTTCCTCTCGGATACGGTCAAGGTCCCGGACAGGCGTATAACTGGGGAAGTAATTACGAGAAGCTCTATGGCTTTGTAAACGGTACAAGCTTCGGACTTACTGTGGCTGCAATGGGGTTCGTTTCCGCGTCCATCGGCGGTATTGTTTATCTTAATATTTTAAGACGCAAAGGTAAGATCAAGTTCTCCGATAGGGAATCATCAGACACGGACGACGAGGCTGTCACCGGTGAAAATGAGATACCTTCCTCAGAGTCTATGGATAAGCTCACAGTCCAGATCGCACTGGTGCTCACGGCTTACATAGGGGCATACGGTATAATGATGCTCTTTAACGTACTTATCAATTCCGGTATTCTCGGCAACTTTGGATATAATACTCTCCAGCCGTTGATCTGGGGGTTCAACTTCCTCTTCGGTGTCGTTATGGCGATCGTTCTCAAGGCTGTTCTCAAGGGGCTCAGAAGAACGGGTGTAATGAAGCGTGACTATACGAACAACTTCCTGCAAACACGGCTTTCCGGCTTCTTCTTCGATATAATGGTGGTTGCATCCATCGCCGCTATCGATCTTTCCGCATTCACCCATACGGAATTTATCGTTCCTCTCGTATGCATCTGCATCGTTGGTGCGATAGCGTCTTACTTATTCCTCAATAAGATCGCAAAGGATCTCTTCCCTTCGTATCAGCACGAATTCTGGCTTTCTATGTACGGTATGCTGACGGGTACCGCATCTACGGGCATTATTCTCCTCCGCGAGATCGACCCTGAATTTGAGACCCCAGCCGCAACGAATCTTGTGTATCAGAATCTATACGCCATCATATTCGGATTCCCGCTGATGCTGGTGCTTGCCCTTGCTCCTAAGGGCGTGACACAGTCATGGCTTACTATAGGCATCCTTTTCGTATTCCTTCTCGTGCTTATAGCGATCCTTTACCGATCCCGTATCTTCGGTAAGAATAAAGCCCCAAAAACAAAGTAAACAGATCAAAAAGCGGGAGGCTTTGAAGCCTCCCGCTTTTATTTTTCGATTATATTCAGATTAATGGGCAGAATTCCCGACTGTTCAAACACGATCTCGGTGATCTGTGCTACCTCGCTGGGCAAAAGCCCATCGCTTCTCACGATGACGCTCGCAAGGTCACCGTTTATTACGGCAACACATTCCGAAAACCCCTTTGCCTTAACTAGCTCTTCTATGTTCGATTCCGCTTCGATGGCGGCAGCAATGGCGGCGATATCTGCTTCTGCTTTGTTTTTTACATCGTCAAGCGCGGTATCGCTTTGCGCTACGGTGGAAAGCACCTCTATCGCCTCGTCGCGGGCACGGTCTCGGTTCAGCACCGCTGCGTCAAAATAGCCGTCGTCCTCCTCGCTTGCCTCACCGGATACGCCAACGCTTTCCGTTTCGTCCTCGAGCATAGAAGCGTAAAGATCGGGATCGATAACGTATCCGTCCTCGTTTGCGGGCACGGAATTGTCAGCAAGGATAAAATTAAGTCCGATCGCAATGACACAAACGAGTACGGCGGAAAGGATTATCATATTTTTCGCACCGACCTTTTTTGCCAGCTCTACCGTCTTGTCTTTTGCAGCTGACATCTTTTCCTTCAGCTTATCAAGCTTCATATAAAAATACCTCCGTTTACCTTTATGATTTATATATATGAAAGCACAGCTTCCCATATTCACTTCCGACAGGCACCTGCCACCGATATTTTCGATAAGGGGATATCAAACGCTGAGGACAAAAGCTCGGATACCGTTTTTTGTATGGCAGGCGAATCGCCGCCAACGCAAACGACAGCTATACCTCTCACAGAAGCGTAGATCTCCCGAATGAGCACCGTTTCTTCGCCGTCCTCCCCCTCGACTATGAGATAATCAACGGTGCTTCCCGATTTGTTTTCCGCGTATACGAACTCGCTTCCGCTGTCAAGGGTCAAAAGCACCGTTACGCCTGAAACTCCGTCTATGCTTGACAGAAGCTTTTCTATCTTTTCTTCAAGCCTGTCTGTGTAGACTTCGGGGGCAAATATAGTATCTGCTGATGAAGACGGCTGAGCATCGCTTTCGTCACCGCCGCGTCCGCTGAATAAAAGCAGAACTCCGAAAACGAAAAGCAAAAGCGGTAACGCAAATCGGCGCGTTTTTTTAAGCCACTGAGTTAATAATGTGTTATTCATAATTCACTAAAACCGTAGTATAATATTTTTCTTCAAAGTATCGGCGTATAGCTTCGTCATCAGCCCACGCACCATAGCTTATCAGCGTTATAACGATGGCGTCCACCGTGATATCGCCGTAATCATCGGCATTCATAGTGACCGACACGGCAGCATAGTCCTTTGAAACGCGGAAAATGGTGAAAAGTTCTCCGCTGATATCCTTTTCGATCGTGTCTTTTGCTTCCTTTATGATGGCTTCTCTGTAGTCGGGAAGCGTTTCGCTCTCGCTTGCGGAAAAGTCGAAGTCAATGTCCTGATCCTTCATTTTGGTATAAAGACCCGTTAGTGGCTCAATAATGGTTAAGACCGTTATAAGTCCGGCGATATGGCGAACATATTTGCCTGTTTTTGATTGATCGGTAGAGAGAAGCGACGTAAGCGCCGTTATCACTGCCGCCGTAATAATGGATAAGAAATACCTGCTCATAGCGATATGGCAGGGGCGGTCTTCATAAATATTGCCGCAGAAATAATGAAAACTATCGCCGTCACTGAAACCGTTGCGGCAGCCAGCCCCAAAGACGACCGCACTGAAGAGAATAGTCTGCTTTCGCGCTCACACCCCAACATTTCCGAAATGAAGGCCATGGCACCGTACACGGTGCCGGAAATAAACAGCTTTGTCAGTATAGGCAGGGTCAGGGCTATTACGGCGGCGATCCCTATCACGCCTGCACTGCCGCGAATCACCGTAAGACCGGATGCCACCGTACGTACCGTGTCGCTGAGAACACCTCCGACGATGGGAATGCTGCTTGAAACGGCAAATTTGAGGCTTCGTGCGGCGACGCCGTCGGTGGCGGCGGCAAGCGTCGTTTGATATGAAAGCACCGTTACGTATATAAGCGATGCGGCTGAGATCAGTGTAGTAAAAGTGCGACGCAGAAACGCGGATAATGGCTCTGCTCCCCCTTCTTTCGGTGTGACGGCGGCTACAATGTCAACGGCTAGTGAACACTTGTAAAGAGGCGTGAAGACATACGCCGTTATGAATTCAACGGCAGATGAAAACAGTAAAAATCCCGATGAGGTCACAGCGGCGCTGAGTGAATTTGCGGATGCAGCGTTTATCAGAGACAGAGCAGGTGCCAACGTACCAACGAAAGCAGAAACGACGGTTCCGTATAAAACGATGTCGTCCGCCCGTGTTATTTCTTCCGTCAGGATCAAGATTCCGATGGAAAGACACGAAATGAGTGATACAGCTTCTCGTCCCTTGCCGCTCATTACATCGCTGAAATGAAGGGAAGCCGTCGATGATATCAGTACCGTCCCCAAAAGAAGGGAAAAGAGATCTCCGGAGTAAGATATCGCGTCTGTTGCCGCTTCCGTTATGATCTCCGAAACAAAATTGAAGCCCAACTCGCCGTTAGTTACGCTGTCTGAAGTCGTGCCGTCGGGCATTCTTTCACGAATATCATCAGGAAGGCCGTCTATGATCGGAGTGATGTAATCGATGTCCTCTGCTTTTACCGAAATGACTGTAAGCACGGATAAAACCGTTGCGAATGTTAAAAATGTTATGATATTGATTTTGCACTTTGTTTTTTTCATAGATCCTATAACAAAAGAGAAGCGGCAAGCTTCAAAAGCTCAAATAAAAAACCCGCAGCGATAATCGTAAGCTCGACTCGACCGATAACGGATATTCCCACGGCAGCGGCTTCGGCGCCCGAAGCGTGGCATATATCGCCCGTAAGCTCTGTCGCATATGCGATGCCGAGAGCTCGCAGAAGAGTGACTGTGTAAACGGAGGAGGCGCTATCATCGAGAAGTGACGAAAATTCCGTTATTACGGGAACGATCTCCGTGATCGCCACGGCAAAAAGCAGTAGCGACGCTCCGATAGGAACGTATTTTGACAGAGGACTTTTTGCTTCCGCAAGGACTACGGCTGCTGCCGAGGCGAGAAGAGCGATTCCGACGTACCTGATCATAATCCGAATACTTTACTTATCTTTTCGAAAAGCTCCGCGAGCTTATCCGTCAGAAGTAAAATAACGATAACGATGCCGGCAACGGAAACGAGAGTTGCCTGCTCCTCTCGTCCGGATTTTGATAGGATCTGACAAACGACGGCAACGATAAAGCCAATACCGGCTGTTTTAAGTAAAAGTGAAGTGTCCATAACGTACCTTTCTTTTAGATGAGCATCAGTATCGCCGTTGCCGAAAGGAAAAACGCCATGGCAACTGCGGCTCTTTCTTTGTTTTTTACGGAGCCTTCAAGAAAATCAATGTGGGTGCGAAGCTTTTCGCTTGTCACCTCGCAAAGCTCAAGCTGTGATCCCGTGTAAGTGCGTCCGAGCTGTGCTGCAAAGCCGGAAAGCAGGTCAGCAGTTGTCGGATCAAAGGGCGGCTTAGCTTCGGTCAGAGCTTCGGATAAAGACGTTGACGCGGCGCGTTTGTAAAAATCACACAGCTCGTCTTCGTCGGTCTCGTAGGATTCGAGTATCGTTTTCACTGGTGTTGAGTGATATGAAACCGCATCTCGGACATAAAGCACGAATCGGAGAGCATCTTTTCCAAGGCGGAGTGTGGTGCGGATCTCGCGGCAATATGACCGTGAGGCTTCAACAGCGGCGACTACAATGCAAAATATACCGATGAGTTTTATTGCCGTAACGTTCACTCTGATTCCTCTTTCGCGAAAATAAAACCGCCTCCGCGGCGCGATAATCCGATCCGCGTGGGAAAAGCACCTGACGCTATCAACTCCGCCATCTCTTGCCTACCCATAAGCTCACAGAGAGTGCCTGCGTGTGCCGTTGCGATTATCGGCACTCCGCTTGCGTATGCGTATTTTGCCGCATCGGCATCGTCGTCTCCCGCAAGCTCATCGCAGAGTATCACCTCAGGAGAAAGCGAACGCACCGCAAGCCTTATCCCTTCTGCCTTTGGATAATTCAAAAGCACGTCCGCGGAGGATGGGGACTTTCCCCGTGAAAGCTCGCCGCGCGTATCGATAACGGCGTATTGAACGCCATCGCCGTCAAGAAGCCGCATAAGATCACGCAAAAGCGTCGTTTTGCCAACACCGGGGGGCGAATACAGGAGTATACCGCGCCTTTTCCTACAAAAAAGTCTGTAGACCTCAACGGCACATCCGCAAACGTCGTGAGGTATACGCAAGGTAACGGAGGAATATTCCGTCACCGCGTCAACCGTGCTGTTTTTCAGAACGGCACGTCCGCAAATGCCGGCACGGAAGCCACGAGCGTTTATGTAGCCATCACGGATAGTCTCGGAGTGTGCATATACCGACCCTGCGGAGAGGGAATAAACAACGTCGTCTATCTGCCTTGAGGAAAGTATGAGCCCCAAAGGATGAGACTCTCTGCCAACGGAAATATACGATATGCCGTCACGGCGCAGGCGGATATCGGTAACCTTCTCAGGGTCAATACCGCGGTCGCGTAGCGTTTTGTATATCGCGGATCGTAAATATGGAGGCAAAAGCTCCAGCGCTGCCCGAAGGGAAGTGTTTTGTTCTTTCGTTTCTTTCATCATGGTACAAGTATATTGACACGCGGACGGGTTTATGACTTTGTATCTACAAACAAAACGGCAGCGGCTGAGAAGTGCACAAGTCCAGTAAAAACGGACAATAGAAAAAAACAGCCTCCTATGGTAGAAT
>CAYXHC010000010.1:0-38695 GCA_964464905.1 uncultured Lachnospiraceae bacterium | reverse complement strand
TAGGAAGAAACAAAAGGGCGATAGAGGAATATATTCGAAATCAGCTGCAGGAAGATATAGCAAGAGATCAGTTGAGCATAAAAGAATATATCGACCCGTTTACGGGTGAGCCGGTAAAAGAAGGCAAATAAGAAAGCCCCTTTAGGGGCATGCCGGTGAAATATCCGCGGTTGGCGGACCTTTCGACGAGCTTTTAGGCTCGGCCGGTATCATGCCCCAAGGGGGCTGTGCAAGCCACCGGCACGGCCGGTGGTTATGACTGACAAACACTGCGCTTGATAAGCTAATTCACAAATTTATGATATAATAATTTTGAAAAATATAGTAACCATCTTAACCGTTTTGTCGTTCCAACGACTATATGTATGAAGGCGCCTGAAAACGGAAATGGAGAAACAAATGGATAGTACAAAGCATGAACAACTGATAATCGAAAACATGAAGTCGATATTTGGCTTTGCATTGACACGACTCGGTAATGTCGGTGAAGCAGAATATCTTGCGAGTGATATTCTTTATGAAATTATTCGATCTGCGCAAAACTTAAAAGATGAGGAACGCTTTTACGGCTTTATGTGGAAGATTGCGGAGAATGTTTACATGAACTATCTTCGTAAAAAATCAAAAATTGCGAGCCGTACAGTGGAGCTCGACGAAAGTATTTCTGACAAGGAACCTTCTATTTTAGATGAACTCATTAAAATAGAAGAACTAAATCTTCTTCGACGAGAACTCTCATTGTTGTCAAAACAATATCGTGATTCTACTGTTTTATACTATATTGAAAATCTCTCCTGTTCCGAAGTAGCAAACAGATTACAAATCAGCACGGAAATGGTAAAGTATTATTTGTTCCGTGCAAGAAAAATTATCAGAGAGGGTATGAATATGGAAAGACTATACGGAGAAAAGAGCTATCGCCCAAATATTTTTGAAATTGATTTTTGGGGAACAAAAGCGGGGGATGATCGCGAATATCGCGATTTTCAAAGAAGAAAGATCAAAGGAAATATTTTACTCGCAGCATATTATAGTCCGGTAACTATCCAAGAAATTAGCATTGAGCTCGGAGTGGCGCTTCCTTATCTTGAGGACGAAATCAAATTGCTCGTTGATCGTCAGTATCTCGTTTGCAACAACGGAAAGTATCTGACGAACATTCCGATTTTCACACTTGATTGCACAAAAATGATTGACGGACGGATACAAGAGCTTACCGAGGAAACCGCAAAAAAGTTTGTTGCTGTAGCTGATGAATTTGATGCGCGCTTTGGAAGCAGATTTGCAAACGCAAATCTCGCGCATTGGCAAAAGATTCTCTTGTGCCTGCATTATTCGTTAATCGACACCGAAAATGATCTTGAAAAGAATTATGGTGCATTACCCAAAGATGGTCCGTATTCACTCGTGAACGGTGGCGGCGGTCACGGTATTATTTGGGGCAGAAGTAATGAAAATGTTGTTGGAGATAAACTGCCAAGAGATATTCAAGGCATTTATAACGGTTGTCCTTCAAGTGATGAACGCGGAAGTATTATCGCCATAAATTTCAGGCAAACACTTAATGCACAGAGTTTTTATGGTCAAATGACTGATCCAGTTGTATGCACGGCGGTAGGTTGCTTTGAATATTTGCCAAGGGATTGGCAGAATGTGCTTAACAACCTTGGATATGTAAAGAATGGCAAGGCGAATTTTACGGTTTGGACGAACAAGGAGTACGATGAACTTCAAAAAATGCTCCATGAGTGCATTTCTGTTGTTTCTGACTTGAATAGAAAAACTGCCGAACTTGCTGCAAATATTACTGCAGATCTTGCTCCTTCTCATATACGCAAAAACGCAGAATACGTCGGAGCATTTGTTTATCGTTTTTATTCAATAGACAAATTGGTGAGTAAGCTGTTTGATATGGATTGGATAAAAGCGGTTGAAGATAATGAAAAACCTGCCGTTTGTGTTGTGAGAAATTAAATAATATTAGCGCCGAGAGTAACCGTTCATTGGTCACTCTCGGCGGTTTCCATTGTTAAATTGTTTTTCTGTTCTTTAGAGTGCGACGAGTATGGCATGCTTCTTTTAAACAATGCAATTCGGCGAACTGTTATAGTAACCGAAGCTGATGCCTGCGAACCGCTTCTCGATGATCTCCGACAGCCGTTTCAGCACGGGCGCCTCAGTATAGTAGTGACCTGCTTCAATTATATTAATACCAAGATCGCGTGCGTCTACGTCAACATTATAACCGCATCTGCCCGTAACGTAAGTATCCGCGCCGTACTTCAGAGCTGACGCAACGTAGTCTTTTCCGTCACCGCCCAGAACCGCAACCTTGGATACCTTTCTGCCGGCATCGGTCAGGATCACAGAAGCTACACCAAGAGCAGATTTAACAGTCTTCGCAAAATCGGCGGCACCGGTTTCTGAAACGTATCCCACACGGCCGTATTCTTCACCCTCAGGGCCAAATGCGACGGCATCTATAATTCCCAAGAGTTCTGCAAGAACGTCGTTGACGCCGCCGGAAAGCGCGTCAAGACGGGTGTGAAACGACATAACGGAAACGCCTGAAAGAAGCGCTTTTATCGCGCGTTTTGACGTAATATCCGAAGTCGAAAGACTTTTTATTGGCTTGAATATCAAAGGATGGTGGGAAATAATAACGTCATAGCCGTTTTTCTTGGCGTGTTCGATGGCGCCATCTGTCACGTCCAACGTCAAAAGAATGCTTTTAACAGCACGGTTTTCATCGTCGGTAACCATAAGACCGTCGTTATCCCATTCCGCAGACAGTGCTCCCGGTATATATTCATCCAAATATGAGTAAAGTTCTTTCACAGTAACGCTCATATATTTCTCCTTCGCCAAAGTTCTTCGATCACTAAAGTTATATCAGACACGTTCATTGCGGCTTTTGATCTTCCGTTACGTATACGTTCATATTTGCCTATTAGGTGATCTATCACTTCATTTTTTCCGTTTTCGTCGATATACTCGATCTTCTCTCGTTCACCAAGCAAAATATCATGCTTATCGGGTATGAGAAGCTCGCCTTTATAATCAGCGGAGATGACTGTGTAATATTTACCTTCTTCAAACAGCATTTTTTCCGCTGTGATCTCAAATCCCGAACCATACAGCGCCTCGCGGGCAACATCGTGCATCGTCATCGGCTGAATTATCAGTCGGACTCCCCGACGCTTCAAGTGATCTGCTGCTTTTATTATTTCTGCGATAAGCTCACCGCCCATACCGCACACAGCACCGTCTGTGATGCCTTTTTTGTCAAGATCGTCGAAGCCTGACGTCAGAACGCACTCAATACGATCTGAAAGACCGTAATACTTAATGTTTTCAACAGCTCTGTCAAGAGGCATACTGTTAATATCCGCAGCGATAGCACGTTCGCAAATGCCGTTCTTTACGCAATATATGGGCAGATAGCCGTGATCGGTTCCTATATCAGCCAATATGGCTCCCTCACGAACAAAAGACGCTGCTGACGACAATCTTTTACTTAAAACAATATCTTTCTCTTTACTATTCATAACAACAATACAAAATAGGGGAACGAACGTTCCCCTACTATATTATTTCTTAGAATCCAGATACTCGTTGATCTTCTTAACAAGCTCTTCTGGATCGGTGGAATGAACTGCACAAGCCTGCGCTATCGTCTCGCCCTTTGCCGCGGGGCAACCGAGACAGTGCATACCTATCTCAAAAAAGAACTTAGCGGTGTTGATATCGAGTTCAAGAACGTCGGTGATAATAGTGTCTTTCGTAACCTTCATTTTTAATTCTCCTTTTAGGATTAATTTATGCCTTCACAATATCGGCATCTTCCGATACCGTTATTTTTTTTATATTTGCGCCAAGACTCGAAAGTTTGGGGATCAGCTCTTCATATCCGCGCTCGATATATTTCACACCGGAGATCTTCGTTTCTCCCTCGGTCATAAGCGCTGCAATAAGAACTGCAAATCCGGCTCTTAAATCAACCGCTTTCACTTCAGCAGGTGTGAGGGACTCAACACCTTCGATAACGGCAGTATTTGCGTTAACGGTGATATCGGCGCCCATAAGCTTCAGTTCCTCAACATAACGGAATCTGTTGGGCCAAATAGTTTCCTTGACGGTGCTGGTACCTTTTGCTATAGCAAGAAGCGGTACGATCTGCGGATGAAGATCCGTAGGAAAGCCGGGGTAAGGCATCGTCTTGATATAAGTTTTTTTGTATTTTTCAGCACCGGTGACGATAACGGAATCGTCAAGCATCGTAACGTCGGCACCGACCTCTTCAAGTTTAGCCGCAATAGATTCAAGATGCTTGGGTATAACATTATCGATCCTCACGGTTCCGCCGGTTGCAGCAGCGGCTATCATAAACGTTCCTGCCTCGATCATATCAGGAATGATAGCGTAAGATGATCCGTGGAGCTTTTCAACGCCACGTACCTTTATCATATCCGTTCCTGCACCGGTTATTCTCGCGCCGCAGGTGTTGAGGAAATTTGCAACATCGACTACATGAGGTTCTTTCGCCGCATTATCGATAGTAGTAACACCTTTGGCGAGAACCGCAGCAAGCATTACATTAATTGTTGCACCGACAGAGATACCGTCAAAGTAGACGGAAGCGCCTCTAACGCCAAGAGGAGCGTTAATCTCTATGTATCTTTCGGTAGCGGTAACTTCACTTCCTAAAGCTTCGAAGCCTTTTATATGATAGTCTATCGGACGTGTGCCAAAATCGCATCCGCCTGAATACCCCATATAGGATCTGCCGAATCTGCCAAGCTCAGCTCCCATAAGGTAATAAGAGCCGCGAAGCTTGGAAACAAGAGTGGCGTCCGATGTGCCGCCTTTAAGATTGGTCGTATCTATGTCAAAAGTGGTTTTATCTATCTTCGTTATTTCGGCACCCATTCCACGAAGTATATCGAAAGAAATGGAAACGTCGCTTATATCGGGAATGTTTTCAAGTCTGCATTTATCTGCTACAAGGATAGTAGCATACAGAATAGGCAATGCGGCGTTCTTCATACCGCTTGTATTTACGTTGCCATTAAGCGGCACGCCGCCGTTTATGACAATCTTTTCCATACGTGATTCCTCCAACGGATGTTATATTAAAGGCGCTGTTAAGCGTAAAAACGATAAGTCTAAATAATGATACTATTTAACTTATATATTATAACAGATATATGAAGAAAAATAAAGTGTTAAATAAAAGTTTTTTTTCGTCGGGCAATGTTTGTTGCGGATAACCAAACAGACTAACAACTACAATGCATTCCGGCGGTGAATTTGACATACCTGAATCCGTTATAAACAAAACATCTGCCTATCTTATCATATTCATCGGTCGTTGAATAGGTGATACGCTGACGGTTTGTAATCAGCACCTATTTTTCTTCATTTCCGGCATAATGCCCATCACAAAAATAAACGACTGTGAGATCTGTAACAAGTCCATAGCTTCGGGTTCCTTCTGTTCCCTGCAACTGCAGGTATGCATTATTTACAGTTCCCGTTACTGTGGCGGCAATGTTCTTTTCATACTTTTCAAAAAAATCATTATAAGCCGTCATTTCACCTCGAACATGGGAATCAAGCTGATAATAGCACTCACGATATAATTCCGGAGACGCTTTATAAAGAGCTGAATGAACGTATTCGAGAATATTTTGTGCTCCGCTATACCTGATGTAAGGGTCGTCGCTTTCCATGCACACTAAAAAAGCCATAAAATTAGCTTCCTTTTCGGGAGCAATGCCTCGCTGATGTGACATCTCGTGTGCAACCGTAAACGGGATCGTATAATCAGGGAAATTTATATTAACATTCGCCTCTCCCGTAAAAAAAGTATAGACACCCGATATATGCGTATATGTCATAGGCTCGCTTAATGCAATGCGTTTTACGTTTGCGCGGAGACGCGGAACGAAATCGAGCTTGTCAGCCAATGAAGAATAAGCATCATTGAGTTTTTCCACCAGCTCACTGTGATTATACGGCATATCGGAAAATCCGTCTACGTTATACCCAATCTCTTCGACAAGACCATTGACGATATCTGTGAGAGCCACTGCGGTCTCATAAAGCTCCTCTTTCGAGACCTTTCTCACATCAAAATCAAGTTTTTCGGAAAGAGATGTTCCCTGATATCCGAGAGCAAACGTAAACACAAACGAAATGTAAAGATATGCAATTGCGGAGGTAAGAGATATCACGCACCGCCACGCGGAGATCTCGTCATTTTTCGTTTTCGGAATGATCACAAATAACAGCGCGATCACCGCAGCGGGCAGAAATAAAATAATCGTTTCCGAAATGGAAAATGGCAAAAAACCGGTAATATACGCCAGCGTCGCACGGAACACAGACGAAACATGTATATTAAATAAGTCCGCAAACCTTTCGGATATCACGCCCAGCAAATGAATGATCGCTGCTATAGGAACGAGCAGAAACAGCACCATTGGTATCGGATGTACGTAGATCCGCAATTTATTATATAAGCTTTTCACTGAAGCTCCACCTTAATATTTTTCGATTTAAGAATATTACGCATATCGTCGGGAACTTTAGCTGTTACCGTTATCATAACTCCGTTTGACGGAGACGGAAACGAGAGCGAATATGCGTGAAGCGCTTGACGCTCTATATGCTCAAGAGAACCACCGTAAAAATCATCTCCGGATATAGGATGACCAATACCGGAAAAATGTACTCTCAATTGATGGGTACGACCCGTAACCGGCTCTGCCAACACCACTGAAATGCCGTTCCCTTCTGCGAGACACATATAATTGGTTACAGCAAGGTGCCCCTCACCTTCGCAGTCTGAGACCTCGCGCTTTATTATGCTGTTTTCAGCACGTTTTATATAGTTTTCGATTCGTTGTGTTTTTTGGGGTTCAACGCTCATTTCGCCGTCGAGTATCGCAACATAACGCTTTTTTATCTTCCCTTTCATCATAGCTTGCGAAAGAAGATATGCCGAGAGATGGGTTTTTGCCAAAAGTACGGCGCCGCTTGTGTCTCCGTCAAGTCTGTTCACGGGTCTGAACACGAACGGTATCCCCCTGCGCTTATATTCAGCATAAACAGCATTTGCCAACGTATCGTTATGATGCCCCATGGACGGATGCGTTGGCATAGATGGCGGCTTATCAACAACGATAACGTCATCGTCTTCATAGATTATTGAAATCGGAAGATCGGAGGGCACTAAATTGGGGTTTTCATCCTCAAATGTGTCCTCACAGAGAAGGCTTAAACGATCGTTTGCGGAAAGAACGAATCTTACCGTAACGCGAACTCCGTTTACGGTGATACCGTTTTTTCTTTGCTTAAGCCGCTTTATTTCCGTTCCGGAAAAACCGTTTTCGCGTAACACCGCAAGAACCGTTTTTCCCGAATTCATTTCATTTATAGTAAGATTCACAATTAAACATTCAAAACGTGAGAACGTCAAAAGGCGTTCTCACGTTCCTTTTATAGTATTATTCCGCGGAGAAAGCGTAGATAGTAGTATAATCGTATACTTCTCCGGGAGAAAGTGTGGTGTCGGTAAAGCCGGGGTGATTGGGACTGTCGGGCATATGTTGAGTTTCAAGGCAGAAGCCTGCATAAAGACGCTTGGGAGAGCCTCCCTTATAGGGAGCCTCAGTTACGTCGATACAGTTGCCCGTGTAAAGCTGTACGCAGGGCTGGTTTGTGTAAACCTTCATAACTCTGCCGGACTCAGGCTCACGTGCGAGAGCACAAAGCTCGATCTCACCGCTGCCGGAAAGGATATAGTTATGATCGTAGCCTTTACCGTACTTGAGCTGAACATGGTCGCCACCGATGTCGCGGCCGATGGGCTTCGCTTCGCGGAAATCGAATTCAGTTCCGGTCACATCGATAGCCTTGCCGGTGGGGATAAGCTCGGAATCGACCTCGGATACAGCATCGGAAGCGATCATAAGCTCGTGACCGAGGATATTACCCTTGTCGTAGCCTGCGAGGTTGAAATAAGAATGATTCGTAAGGTTAACAACCGTTTTCTTATCGGTAGTAGCGATATAGTGGATGGAAAGCGCACCGCACTTGGTCAGCTTATAGAAAACGTGAATATCAAGATTTCCGTCGTACCCTTCTTCTCCGTCTGGGGAAAGGTAGGAAAGCTCTGCCTCAGGTTCTTCACCCTCGGACACGATCTTAACGTCCCACATTCTTCTGTCGTAACCCACAGAACCGCCGTGGAGGTGATTGTTTCCGTCATTTTTGAAAAGATTGTATTCCTTACCGTCGAGAGTGAACTTAGCGCCGCCGATACGGTTGCCGTAACGTCCGATGAGAGCGCCGGGATAACCTCCGCAGGAGAGGTAAGAATCGGGATCATCGTATCCGCAAACAACATCTGCAAGCTTGCCTGCCTTATCGGGAGCAAGAATAGAAACTACCGTACCGCCGAGATCGATGAATTTCACGGTCACGCCGGAATCGTTTTTCATTTCGTAAGCAGTTACCGTAACGCCGTCACGTGTAACGCCGAATATGGATTTTACAATGCTCATTTAAGCTCCTTCGATCAGTCCTCGTATCCGCGAGGATTGTTCTTTCTGAAGTTATATGCGTCGCGGCACATATCGTCGATGGTGAGAGACGCTTCCCAGCCGAGAAGCTTACGTGCCTTTTCGGGGTCTGCGTAGGAAACGGCAATATCGCCGGGACGGCGAGGCATGATGGTACGCTTTATCTCGCTTCCGCAAGCCTTTTCGTATGCATCTACGATCTCGAGAACGGAATAACCTCGTCCGCATCCGATATTGATGGCTTCCCAACCGGTTACGGTCTCCGCATATTTGAGAGCGGCTATGTGAGCCTGCGCAAGGTCTGTAACGTGAATGTAGTCACGTACACCGGTTCCGTCGGGTGTGTCATAGTCGGTTCCGAAAATAGTGATAGCGTCCCACTCACCTACGGCAACCTTCTGGATGCGAGGCATAATATTATTGGGAATGCCCATGGGATCTTCGCCAATAAGGCCGCTCTTGTGTGCTCCGATGGGGTTGAAGTAACGGAGGCAGGAAACGCTCCATTCGGGATCGGAAACGCAAAGGTCGGAGAGGATATGCTCAATTACGAGCTTGGTCTCGCCGTAGGGATTGGTTGCGGAGGTGGGAAAATCCTCTCTCATGGGAACACTTTCGGGTTCGCCGTAAACGGTCGCCGAGGATGAGAACACGATACGCTTACAGCCATGGCGGGCCATAGCTTCGCAAAGCTTGATCGTACCCATGATATTTATGTAATAATACTTAAGCGGAATGGAAACGGATTCACCGACAGCCTTAAGGCCTGCAAAATGGATAACGGCATCGATCTGATTTTCTTCAAAGATCTTATCAAGCGCGTCGCCGTCAAGCATATCTGCTTCGTAGAACTTGAAATCGCGCCCCGTTATCTTCTTGATCCTATCGATAACGCAGGGTTTGCTGTTATAAAAATTATCAAAGGCAACGACGTCATAACCCGATTCAAGAAGCTCCACAACGGTATGAGAACCGATAAAACCAACGCCGCCGGAAACAAGAATTGCCATTATATTATACCTCTCTTGTAATATCAATTATTTATGCCCAAAGATTTTCAGGATATACGCCTGCCTCGATAAGAGCGTTGATACCTGCCATAACGGTAGGCTTGTCTTCACGAACGGTAACGCCGTACCAGTGAGCGTCGCTTGTCAGCATATCAACGGTACACTTACCTTCGGAGATCATATTGAATACAGCGGTGGGAAGGAGAGCTTCGCACTTGAGAGGATCTCTTTCGGGATTGGAAAGTGTGGTGATAACGTCCTTTTCGAGTTCAGGGAAAATGTTAGCGGTCATTCCCCAGCAGTTCATAGAAACGATGCTGTTTTCATCGAGGGGAACCCACTCGCCGTTTTCAAAGGATTCAGCGCCTTCGGGAAGATTCTTGTTGGGCTGGATCTTGAAGGTCTCAACGAGAGAAACGAGCTTGCCTTCATCGTTGGTCTTGCAAAGGCCGCGGGTAACGGTGCCGTTGGGAGACATAGTGTTCTTGAGGATATATCCTACCATGCAGAAATTGTTGGAATCTACAGGAACACCGTTAAGGAATTCGGCAATCTTGATATACATTTCACGACCGTAGAAATCGTCTGCGTTGATAACAGCAAACTTATCGTTGCCAACTACGTCAGCGGCGCAGAGAAGCGCGTGGGAAGTACCCCAGGGCTTAACTCTTCCTTCGGGAACGGTAAAGCCTTCGGGAAGCTTATCAAGAGTCTGATAAGCATATTCAACCTTTATCTTACCGCGCAGACGTGCGCCGATCGTTTCTTCAAAATCCTTTTCATTTTCGGGTTTGATGATGAATACAACACGGTCAAAGCCTGCTTTGATAGCATCATAAACGGAAAAGTCGATGATAAAGTCACCGTGCTTGGTGATAGGGTCGATCTGCTTCATTCCGCCGTAGCGAGAGCCCATGCCGGCTGCAAGTACAACAAGTGTCATAATTTAATACCTCACTTTTAGAGTTTAGTTTAATATATTCAAAGCCGCTCTGTACGTATTACGGAGCAGAATTGATATCGTCATAGGACCGACGCCACCGGGCACCGGAGTGATATAGGATGCGATCTCTGATACGCTGTTGTAGTCAACATCGCCGCAAAGCTTACCGTTTTCGTCGCGGTTCATACCGACGTCGATAACGACGGCGCCTTCTTTGACCATATCCACGCCGATGAGCTTAGCCTTGCCAACGGCAGCAACGAGTATATCGGCTGTTTTCGTAACGGATCCGAGATCTTTTGTTTTGGAGTGGCAAACGGTAACGGTGCCGTTTTCACCCAAAAGAAGCAAAGCCATCGGCTTGCCGACGATATTACTTCTTCCGACGACGACACAGCTTTTACCTGCAACGTCGATATTATAATAATGGAGCATCTCCATAACTCCCGCAGGGGTACAAGGCAGAAGCTCAGCCGTTCCCTTTAGGATCTTTCCGCAATTCACGGAATGGAAAGCGTCAACGTCCTTTTCGGGGATGATACGTTCCGCCACTTCCCTCTCGTCAAGATGCTTCGGCAAAGGAAGCTGAACGAGGATACCGTGAACCTCAGAGGATGCGTTAAGTTTATCGATGAGAGCGTCAAGCTCGTCCTGAGTCGTTTCTTCGGGAAGCTCGTATACCCATGAATTAAACCCAACCTCGACAGATGCTTTCTTTTTATTGCGAACGTAAACGGCAGATGCAGGATCGTTACCGACAATTATAACCGCCAGTCCGGGCTTTACGTCCATTTTTTCAACGTCGGCTTTGATCTTTTCACGGACAGCCGCTGAAACGAGCTTGCCGTCTATTATTTTTGCACTCATTTTGTTTCGTCTCCGTTTTCATCAGGTATGTTTTCAGATCCAGCTTCGACCGCATCGGCATTCTTGCCCTCCGCGTCACGCTTATTCTGACTCTTAACAAGATACTCAGCACGTACGGAAAGAGCGGCCCTCAGGTCAGCCTCAAACTCCTCTTGAGTGGTCTCTTTGTTCTTTTTACCGATAACAATTAAAGCTACCGTGCCAAACGCAAAGAGCAGAAATCCGAGAAGCTGCGATACTCTGATACCCGTGGAGCCAATATAGAGACTGTCGGTGCGGAGTCCTTCGATAAACATACGTCCGAGTCCGTACCACGCACAGTATGCAAGAAATACCTGCCCGTTATATTTGCGGCGGCGAAAAAGAAAGTTGATCAATATAAATCCCGTTACGTTCCAAAGGGATTCGTAAAGGAACGTGGGGTGATAGTATCTCGTTATACCAAGAGAATTTGTAATCCCCATTTTGCAGAACACCTCAGTTTCAACTCCGTAGGCTTCTGCATTGACGAAATTGCCCCAACGGCCTATAGCCTGACCGAGCATTGCTCCGTGTCCGCCGAAATCGAGCATCGCCGCATACGGCACGCCCTTACGCTTGGACACGACGATAACGGTAATAACGATACCGATGATACCGCCGTAAATGGCGATACCTCCATTCCATATACCAATGATATTAATAAATGAGTTTTTCAGATTTGACCAAAAATTCCCGTCAGTCACAATATATCTGTCGATACCATGGAAAACAACGTAATAAATACGCGCACCGAGAATACCGAACAAAATCGAGAAAATGAAATAATCAAGTATATCGTCTAAAAGGAATCCGACGCTCTTGGCTCTATAATAAACGTAAGCACATACGGTGAGGATGGCGAAGGTAACAATAACACCGTACCAAGCGACATCATGACCAAAGATGGTAAACGCAGTTTCATTCACCGAAAATTCTCCGATACCGAGACCGGGGAAAGACAATTTATTTATTTCAAGTATAGCATTGGTGAGCATTTAGAGAATAACACCTTTCAAAAACGTATAAAAGAGCGTTACATTTGCGCCAAAGCGCAAAAAGCGTTCATTGAGAACTCGCATATACGGGCATTCGTATATACATTCTACAATAAATGAACGCTTTTTGCAAGTGATAAGGCAGGTTACTTTCTCACTTTTATTAAAATTTTCACGAATTCACGATCAAGGAGCAAGTGCACCGATTCCCCTTCGGATATAATGATGGTCTTATCGTATTTTTCCGCCGTACCGTTATCCCCTTCTCCGTAAACGGTTTTTACGGAAAAATAACGCCCACGATACGAAAACGTATAAGAATAGTCGCCGTTAACAATTTCAGGCGGAGGCGTCAGTTTAATTCCACCCGGGATGACACTCACACCTATCAGATATTTCATCACCACACGGTAATACCACGCGGCGGAGCCTGTGTAACCGCTCCAGCCGCTTTTACCCGTAATATTTTTACCGTAATATACGTCAGCACACATTAAAAACGGCTCAGCGGTGTATTCACCTTCCATCGCACCATTTTCATAAATGTTAAGCGGAGTCAATGACGAAATAATTTCAAGTCCGCGTTTCCATGCTCCAAGTTCAAAATACGCCATTGCCGCCCAGATCGCCGCGTGAGTGTACTGACCGCCGTTTTCTCTTATCCCCGCAGGATAACGGCAAATATAACCGTATTTATTCGTAATATCAAAGGACGGAGCGAACAAACGGAATATACCACGCTCACTGTCAAATAATTTTTTATATACCGTCTCCATTGAAATAACGGAGCGTTCACGGTCTGCTCCGGCAAATACCGAAAACGCCTGTGGGATGATATCTATCTTACATTCATTTGCCGAATCGCTTCCTATTGGCATACCATCATCATCGTAGGCTCGTAAATATCTGTCAGCATCCCATGAAATCTCTGCTGCTCTCAAAAGCTCCAAAGCCGCATTTTCGAGTCGTTCCGCTTCCCGTACATCGCCAATAATATGCATAACTTCCGAAAAACGTCTATAGGTCAAAGCAAAGAAAAACGCAAGCCATACACTTTCGCCTCTTCCGCGCGAGCCGACTCTGTTCATACCGTCATTCCAATCCCCCGTGTCCATAAGAGGGAGACCGTGGTTTCCTCTATCAAAAGAAGCATTCAACGCCATCAGGCAGTGCTGCATCACCGTATATTTTTCGTCCGTATGGCGCGCCTTTTCATATCTGTCATCTTCATTTTCAGCAAGCGGCGGCGACGAAAGACACCTTATCTTAAAGTCCAGCAATCCGACGTCTCCCGTCGAAATAATATACTCCGCCACGGCATAAGGAAGCCACATATAGTCATCTGAACATTTTGATTTCAATCCACCCGCGCCGGTGTGCCACCAATGCGCAGCCCTACCGTCAGTATATTGATTATAACAAGAGCGTAATATCTGATATTTCAAAAGCTCAGGCTTAAAATACAACGTTGAAAGTGCATCCTGAAGCTGATCGCGGTATCCGTAAGCACCGCCCGGTTGACTGTAACCGCACCTTGCGAGCATACGGAAATACACAGCCTGACAAGATGCGGAATTCAACATTTTGACTTCATTTTTAAGCTTTCCGTTATATACGAGCTCGGGAATAAGCTTCCTCTTCAATTCTGCATATTCCGAAAATGCATACTCAATAGCTTCTATCGTTCTAAATCTGTTTTCAAGATGCGGGACGATCTTTTCGTGCGCCCCCGACGGATATGCAGCAAGTACAAATCCATATGTGCCGTTCTTTATCTTTTGAGAATAAGATATGACACAAGCTCCGGTTTTCACGTCCATCGTTGACGAAAACGGAACGCAGAGGACGGTAGATGCGATATGATCTTCTCTTAAATATATAAGCTTTTCACCATTATAAATAACATTTGAGGGCGGATAATGCACAAGCGTAAGCTGACCGCATTCAAGTCCGCTCGGTATCGTTACGTGAAAAAGTTTAAGCGGATACCTCGGATCAACACCGATCTTTACGTTATACGGTATATTGCCCGCTTTTCCTATATACTCAGCGTTCCCCTCTCCGTACACGGTCTTTGTCGCGTCTTTCAAAAGATCATACACGCACTCTCCTACCGAAAGCGTGAGGCTTTCTCCTCCGTCACCGACAATCGGATCTCTGTGTCGTTTTGACACTGTTCCGAGTGAAGAATTGCCAAGCCACGTGAACCCCGATGTACGATTCGTCAGAAGCGTACCGAACGCAGCATTTGCGTACACTTGACACCAAGGCGAAGAATGCTTACAGTTGATGATGACCGTTTTACCGGGAAGCATCTTATATCCGTTTCCGTAACGGTTATCAGTATTACTTTTCACTTTACAATCCCGTTCCGTCGGCTTTTCAAAATCAACGCTCTCCGCATCGCCGCATTTAATAACGTCCGCTGCAAAAGCAATAAATATCATTTCTTCACTTTTAGTCAGTTTTTCTTTTTCAATAAAAAAAATACCGTTATTTTTCCCGATAAGCTGTTCGCATCCGTTATTTTTCGCAAGTCTGCGCACTTTTTCAGTTTCGGCAGATAAATATCCGCCGTATTCGATCATCATAACAAGGTCAAATCGGACTCCCGAAATAAACAAAAAGCGTTTAGCACGAAGAATGTCTTCAATAATGAATTCCGTCGATCTACCGCTCTCTCCGGATACCATAACAACTACAATCGGTAAGTCACCGGATATTCCGTAACGCCAGAACATATCTCTTTGATATAGAATATCTTCGCAGTCACCGATATTTGTAACGGTTCGTTCCGTGTTCAGAGCAGTCAATATATTGAATGCCGTTTTCAAAGCGGAGGTGTCAGCGCCTGCAAGAGCAGTCGTCAAAGAGAACTGACGCTTGGCTTTGTTGACGATAGTATCAAAGTCTTCTGTATCGCCGTCTTCATCAATGAAAATGTGAAGTTCAGCCTCGTTTGCCGTTCTATTATTCATCGGCACTACCGTCATATAGCCGGGGTGTACCGCTGGCCCGAACACAGTTTTGCCTTCTTTATAGAAGCTTTCCTTCAGCATATCCTTTTCAGCCGGAAAAAAGAGCACGTCATCCGATCTTGTAAAGGTCGCAAAAGCATTTTCAGGGATTGTGTGTATCCTGATATAATATTCGCCGTCGGATTTCTTTTTTCGTTTGTAGATAACTTCACCGTTATCACCGCATTCAGTCGTTATAAAGAGATCCGAATACGAAGGTGAACTGAAATAATCCTCACGTTCATTCAGTACCGGAAGCATAAAAAACATAGCAGATGCTGATGATACTTCTCCGTGAAGGCACAGTTTTGCTGCGATCCGCGGCTCATCTGCCGATACCGTAAGAATCAGTTCTGTCGTCAAAAGCTTATTACCGTGGACGATATCGTTAACATATACAATAGTTGCTCCGTCCGAGTAAAATGAGCTTTTGATCCCTCGTCCTCCCTCACCGCCACACACACAGTCATAAATCGTCCCGTCAATTAAAATAAATACGTGCAGACCGTTTATATTTCTGCTTGGAGGTTGATTTATAAGCTTATTACCGGAATATAAGACGATCCCCCCCTCCTCATCTGCGATGATTTTTTCACGTCCGTTTGAAACGACAGCCGCTCCTTTTTCGGTCACTATTCCTTTGTGAGGCACAAAATCACTGTATTCAGCCAAGTCAACGCAAGTATCAAAGTAACTTCGCGGTCGGCATATCTCAATCTTATCCATAAGCAGATGCTCTGCCGACCCCATCGCAGGCTCGGACATAAATCGTTTTACGTTTATATTATCAAAGCATAAATTCGCAAGTGCGGCTATACTCATGCCAACGTGATGTGCCATGTAAAGACGTGTTACACCAAAACCGCTCCCAACTCTGCTCCGCGTCATATCCAAGGCGTCATAGAAACCGTACTTTCCATAGATATCCGTTTTTCTAAGGTGCTTTAGAGAATTGCTGATGTTATCATCATACGCCGACATAAGATACATTGAGTAAGGTGCATACACGCATTCGCGTCCGATGTCACGGGATAAAGCAAGTGCTCCTATGCCGTGTGCTTTATAGCTGTAGGTCATATTGATATCAAAATCATAAAATGACGATTCCGAACGGCCGTATATACCAACACCGTAAAATTTTCCATCATTTCTTCTTTGTTCTTCATAAGCGGAAAGAAGCATTTCTCCACGTTCAGTGAGCCTAACTGTTGGCATAAAAACAGAAGGCATAAAATATTCAAATGCACCTCCGCTCCAAGAAAGCATAACTGAAGCTCTGCCATTATCCACCCACAGTCTGCCAAGAGCAGTAAAGTGCGATGACGGCACTGCTCCTACAGCTACGGCATAATAAGATGTTATAAGCATCTCACTGGTATAAAGATCATAAACATTTCTGTCGTAGTTGCCATCGGCTCCGTTATATCCAATATAAAATAAGTCTCTGTTTTTAGAATAGAGCTTTTCAAAATCAGCGTTATTAATCAGTTCCTCGATCCGGGCAACTATAGAAGCAAAAAGAACTCCAAGATTCTCAATGCCGTTTTTTACGGTAATCAACGCAGCTATGAAGTTACCGCTGTCAACGGTTGAAACGTAAGCGGGATAAAGCACCCTACACGTCCTTATGTCGTACCAGTTATATAGATGTCCCCATTTCTTTTCTAGCCTTGATACTGTGGTGAGTGTATTGTCAATACGTCTGTAAAGTTCGTCACTATCAATAAATCCAAAATCAAAGGCATTAATGACCGACATAAGATACATACCGATATTTGTTGGTGACGTTCGTTCTGCTATTTTGAAATCGGGCAGAAATGATACATTATCGGGAGGCAAATGATTATACTCATCCGTCACGTAGGTCTCAAAATATTGCCACATAAGACGCGCATCGTTAACGAGTTCTTTCTCGCTTCTGTTCTTTTGATGTTCTGTTTTCTTGGGTCTGTTAAGCAAATATATTACATAAGGGAAAACGCTCCAAGCAAGACCGTTCAGCAAAAGAATAAGCACATTTATCCCTTCCGTAAGCAGAGATGCGGTTATAGACAATCCGCCTATCAAGACGGATGCCTTTGTTTTTTTGAAATATTTACTAAAGCTATTTCCGTCATCTCCGCTCGGATCAAACACGCTCCATTCAAGTAAGCGTCGTCCCGATACCTTCATTCGATAAATAGCTCTCGCCAAGGCATCGGTACTGAAAACGGAACGCATTGCAGACTCGCTCATCGGCATAAGCGCTGAAAAAAGAAGCACATCAAAATAATCCGGAGCACCAGACAGATATCTTCTCCGCGGTATCCTGAACGCAAACAATATACTTTTCAGTGTTTTATATACATGATCCGATATGGCGGCAAAAAAGAAGAGAATACCGATCTTCCCGCACAAAAGCGAAATCAGAACAGCAGGCAAACGAAGCGCCGATGCAAGAACATCGCAGAGGGGTTCGGAAAGCATCCATCTGTTCGTGTAAGATAAAGGATTACGGCTGACAGTTCCGCTTGAATCTTTAACGTATTTACCTGCAATCGACAGGGATTGAACGTCTCCGCGTATCCAGCGGTGAGCGCGCTTGATCTCTGATAGATATCCCGGAGGCGGTGAATCGTATATATTAACGTCCGTTGCAGCGGCACAACGAAGATATAAACCTTCTGCAATATCGTGACTTAATATCGTTTCTCTCGGAAACACTCCTTTCAATACACTGTTATATGCTTCAACGCTAATGAGTCCTTTGCCACAAAACAGTCCGTTTCCGAACAATTTTGAATATACATTGAACACAGCGTTTTCATAAGAGCTTCTGCCGCCGAAAGCGTTGCTCAGCACCGTGTATCTGTTCCACTTGTCTGCATTTTTTAGCGACACTTCTGCACGCGGTGCTATGATACCGTATCCGCTTGACACGATCATTCTTCCGTTTTTAACCGTGTATTCGGGTTTGTTTGAAGGATGCGCGGCTGTGAATATCAGTTTTTTCAGATCAGAAAGCATTATTTCCGAATCCGCATCCAACGCAAGAACATACTTAATGTCTGCAGGAAGCACCCCTGAAATCGTTAAATTTTCCGATCCGTTTCCGCTAAGAAGCGAAAGGAGAGCTTCCTGTGCGCCTCTTTTACGCTCACTGCCCATATATTTTCCTTCGCTTTTTGACAAAGTCCGATCGCGCAAAAAAAGGCAAACACGGTCTTCACCGATGCGTTGGTTTATAGCTTCTGTTTTTAATATTGCTTCCCGTTTCAGTTCCTCGTCCGCAAGCGTCGCAGGCACATCCGAATCAGGGAGATCTGCAAGTATGCCGAAAAATAGGTTTTTGTCTTTATATGCGCGCGCATATCTTTCAACCTTATCATATAGACCCTTGTCTTTTTCTGCATTTGACAAAATCGCAGTGTACACAATCATGGTGCGCAGCTCGGGCAAAATCACATCGCCGGCTATTCGCGGCACAGTGTCAGCGGACGTCAGTTTCGACAACACATCGTCAATCACACTTTTCACAAGTAATCTCAGCGGAAAGTACACCCCCACCGCCACAAACACAAGCGCTATGCTTTGAGCTTTATACGCCACAGAGCATAGTATAACGCTCATCAAAAATGGTACAAAACATAGTAGTGGAAAATACAGTCCCTTAAAGGCAGGAAGAGAATCCTTCATTAATAAGTAACCGATATGTCTTTCTTTTCCTGAAGAAGCCGCAGCAGTATTTTTATAACGCAGCGCTATCTTATATTCATCTGCTCCTTTCCTTTTTCCCATTTCGGCAAGCTTTCGTCGATACATCCTTTTCGTTGCACCGTCGCACCGTTCGTATATCCCTGCCGGATCTTCTCGAAGCACATTTTCAGACACCGACACCTCTGAAAGAACATTTTCAAAATCTATTTTTCCAAGGCTGTAAAGCATATTCACGGAAAGGCTGACAAATCCGTCATCAAGTTCGTTTTTAACGCTTACAGCGATCCTATCTATCAAGACTGCGATGAATACATCCTCAAGCACACCAAGCTCCGAAAGCGAAAAATATTCATTTCCGCTTTGTCTTTTCAGTAGCTCATTTATAAGACCTTCCTCCGATAAGGAATATACGCAGTTCGCGAGTATTTCAGAGCAAACGTCATACATCTTCCGTATCTTTTCTTTACTCGCATTCCTGTACCCCCGCCTCAAACCAACCAACGATTTCTCTCCGAATCTAAGCACTCTTAGTTTATTTTCGTATAACCATTTGCCGTCCAGAGTTCCGCCATCTCCCGACACCTTCGTATCACGAATCCGTTTTATGTTATTTTTCAGCTGTCTCACAGTATCAACCACCATCTTGCCACCTCCGATTTGTTATATTTTGATTAGTATCGTCGAGACGGCGTCTGTTTATTCTTTTCTTTCCAAATCAACGCATGATTACAAAAAAAAGATCCGAGAATCTTCGTTCTCGGATCTTATGAACATTAAATTATTTTCCGGAATTCCACTTGAGCCACGCGTTGATAAAGCCGTCGATATCGCCGTCCATAACCGCCTGAATGTTACCGTCCTCGTATCCGGTACGGGTATCCTTTGCGAGAGTATAAGGCATAAACACATACGAACGGATCTGGGCACCCCATTCGATATTCGTTTTGATGCCCTGAATATCCTCGATTTTTTCAAGATGCTCGCGCTCCTTGATCTCCATAAGCTTCGCTTTCAGCATCTTTAGAGCCGTTTCTCTATTCTGTATCTGGCTCCTCTCCGTCTGGCATCCTACGACGATACCGGTAGGCTTATGGACGATTCTGACAGCAGATTCAGTCTTATTAACATGCTGTCCTCCGGCACCGCTGGATTTGTGAGTGGTAACCTCAATATCGGATTCATTTATCTCAATAGAATTGTCATCGGTAAATTCAGGCATTACCTCAACGGAAGCAAAGGACGTATGACGTCGTCCCGAGGAATCGAAAGGAGATACGCGAACGAGACGGTGTACGCCGTTTTCACTCTTAAGATAACCGTATGCATTAAGACCTTCGATCATAATCGTGGCACTCTTTAATCCTGCTTCTTCGCCGTCAAGCCAGTCGATAAGCTTAACGTTGTAACCGTGACGTTCTCCCCAGCGAGTATACATACGGTAAAGCATAAGCGCCCAATCCTGAGCCTCGGTGCCGCCTGCGCCGGGATGAAAAGATACGATAGCGTTATTTGCATCATACTCGCCCGAAAGAAGAACGGCGATCCTCATATCCGACTCAGCTTTTTCAATATAGTCAGCCTCGCCCGTGATCTCCTCGATCATGGATTCGTCGTTTTCTTCGATAGCCATTTCAGCCATCATTATTGCGTCCTCAAGACGTGTTGCGAGATTAGCATAAGCTTCGGATTTGTCTTTAAGCTGTTTGACCTCTTTTAATATCTTACTGGAGTTCTCGGCATCAGACCAAAAGTTCTCGGCGTAAGTCAACTTTTCAAGTTCTTCTATCTTCTGGTTGGTCTCTTCTATTCTGAGCGCTGAACCGAGGTCGGCAACAGGTCCTCTCATATTCAAAAGCTTATATTTAGCTTCTTCAAGTGCGATAATCAATTCGTTGTCCTCCAAATATACATTCGTATTATTTTACCACACAATAACCGTTTTGTAAAGTATTTTGTGCAGCTTGTGACAGCACATCCCCATCGCCGCTGACTTTATTTTTTTCATGCATTATAGTTGCGAAAGTGCCGTCAATGTGATAATATTGACTTATACTGATACGTCAGATTCAGTTAATACAGAAGGAGCGATGATCATGAAAAATTATAACGTCCCCGACATCAAAAAGATCAAGATCGACGAAAACAGCTTTCTGGGCCATCTTATGGACCTAGTGAGAGATCACGTTATTCCCTATCAGTGGGAGACCCTTAACGATCGAGTTGAAGGCGCTGCCCCCAGTCACTGCATCGAAAACTTTAAGATCGCGGCAGGAGAAGCAGAAGGAGAATTCTACGGCTGTGTTTTTCAGGATAGCGACCTTGCAAAGTGGCTCGAAGCCGTTGCATATTCTCTGATGACCAAGCCCGATCCTGCACTTGAAGCTATTGCAGATGAGGCGATCGCTCTCGTTGGCAGGGCTCAGCAACCCGACGGTTACCTCAACACGTATTACACCGTTAAGGAACCCGGCCGCCGCTGGACCAACCTCCGTGACAATCACGAGCTTTACTGCGCGGGTCACATGATGGAAGCTGCCACTGCTTATTATTACGCAACGGGCAAGCGTGAGCTCCTCAACATCATGTCCCGAATGGCGCACCACATAGATACCGTGTTAGGCGCGGAAGAAGGAAAGCTTCATGGCTATCCCGGACACGAAGAGATCGAACTCGCTCTCGTTTCCATGTATCACGCTACCAAAGATCCCGTTATGCTAAAATTGGCGAAGTATTTTATCGATGAACGTGCAAAGGAGCCTCGCTTCTTCGATATTGAAGCAGAAAAACGTGAGGCGAGCTCTCCCCGTCCCCGTCGCCGAGGAAACTGGCGTGATCCGGGCGATTACGCACAGTGGCACAAACCCGTGCGCGAGCAGGAAGCTTTGGAAGGACACAGCGTGCGTGCGCTCTACCTTGCAACCGGTATGGCAGACGTCGCCCGTGAGACTGGTGACGAAACGCTCCTTACCGCTTGTAAGAACCTCTTTGAAAACCTTATTCACAAGAGAATGTACGTTACCGGCGGCGTTGGCTCATCTCATTCGGGCGAGCGTTTTACCTTTGATTACGACCTTCCAAACGACACCGTTTACGCTGAGACCTGCGCTTCCATCGCGCTTTGCTTCTTTATGAGAGCAATGCTCCAGATGGAGATTGATTCACGTTACGCCGACACGCTCGAAACTGCGCTTTACAACACCTGCATCGCAGGCATGTCTCTTGACGGAAAGAACTTCTTCTACGTTAATCCTCTTGAAGTATGGCCTGCATCAAGCAAGAGAAACCCCGAGCATCGCCACGTTCTGCCCGTTCGTCCCAAGTGGTTCGGATGTGCTTGCTGTCCGCCCAATCTTGCGCGTATGATAACAAGCGTAGGCAGATATATGTTTACCGTTGACAACGACAAGATATACACTCATCTTTATGCATCAGGAACATCCACGCTCGATACGGAAAACGGGCCCGTTACCCTCAGATTTGAAACGGGTTACCCCCTTGACGGGAACGTAAAGATCATCGCAAGTGAGGGCAAGTATGCTCTCGGACTCCGCATTCCTGCTTTCTCCTTGAAGAAGTACAGCGTTCTTCTCAACGACGAAGCTATTGATCCTGAGCTTTGCAACGGCTATATTATGATCGACCGCGATTGGAATGAAGGCGACGTTATCACTCTCGTTCTCACCGTTGAGCCACACCGCGTATATGCAAACTATCAGGTGCGTCAGAACGCCGGAAAGGTCGCAATTCGCCGCGGACCTATCGTATATTGCCTTGAAGAAGCCGACAATAAATCTCCGATTCTCGGCCTCACACTTCCCCGTTCGTCTGAGCTTACCTCCGCTTACGTTCCGGATAAGCTTGGCGGAATCGTTGAAATTTACGCTGAGGGCACCGCGCTCGTAGACGACGGAGATGATTCTCTATACCGCGAAGAGCCGCCCAAGAGCGAAAAAACTCGTCTCACATTCATTCCTTATTATGCTTGGGCAAACCGCGGAGAAGGCGAGATGTCGGTTTACGTAAGAGAATAATGCACCATGCGTTTATTTCTTTTTGTTACGCCAACATAATCAAAACCACCGGCACTGCCGGTGGTTTTCTTTCATAAAAAAGGGCATCGGATTTTCCGATGCCCTTTCATGTAATTTTATGAGCCTACTTCTTCAAGATACTTGGTGATCTGCTTGTTGATCTTTTTGGTATTCTGAGTGAGAGTGGACATATTTCTGTTGTTAGCGCCAAACATACCGGAAAGAACACCGTCACGGATAATATCGCAGAACGTGGTATCGCCAAGGTCGGCAATACGATTGTTGAAGATGATATCAAGCATTCTCTGGGATTCTTCATCGCGTGCGATCTTACCCTGAAGCGACTGATCGTAGTATGCAGGGATTACTTCGTTTGCTGAGTAGCAGTTCATAAGTTCGAGAACCGCACCGGTAAGACCGGTATCCTTACAGGTTATCGGAATTACAAGAGAAAAGAAATAGGAAACTCTGGAATGGTACTGATCCTGATCTGTGTCCCACTTGGGGTAAGGAATAATACCGAAGTCGGTCTCCATAGAACGGAGACTGGGTACGTAGTTGAAGGAGCAGTCAAGGAAGAGAGCCTGATTCTGAGAGAACATAGTAATACAGTCTGCAGGAACGTCTCCGCCGCCGCTATAGTTTTCATACCAGTTTTCTTCGTCCCACATTACTTCAAATACTCTTGTAAGAACATCATAGAACTTTTCGTTTTCGAAGTTAAGTACGGGATAATCATTGTCATCCTTATAAACAGAGAGAACTTCACTTGCTACGAGGAAGTGAGGAAGAACCATACGCTGGTCAGCAAGATAACCGTAATAGTCGGAGCTGTCTCTCGTGTCACTGCTGTTTTCGTCGAAGTAAGAGTTCTTCATGATCTCAGACATCTTATCGATAGTCCATTCACCGCTATCAACGAGCTCGTATATGTTCGGGAGTCCTCTGTCCTCAAAGAGCTTTTTGGAGAAAAGGAGGGTGAACATAAAGTCATAAACGTTAAGGTCAGCCGCACCGACAGCAATATACTGCTGATCGAGAAGAGTGAGACCGGGGTTAAGATCCTGCGCCCAATATCCCTTATCGAGATTTACGTATTCGATCTCATCGTATGTGTAGATATTACCGTTGGACCAAGCAGTGATGGATTCGATACATCTTACGTTAAAGAGGTAGTAGGAATCGTCACCCGCGGTAACGAGAGAGTCAAGAGAGGTAAAAGCACCGGAGTAATAGTCGTTATCAATGATATCAACGAGATCGATGCCCATCTGCTGCTCGATATAAGCAGTACGGTAATAAACCGAAAGGTCAACAGGATCGTCTGTGATCTCTTCAAAGTCGATCTGTATTCTTGCTTCACCGAGATCGACCGTTCTTACGGTGAATTCGGTGTCTGACCACTGCTGAAGCTCGGCAGAGGTTAGATCCGTATAGTATTTACCGTCCGCTCCCATACCGTCGGGAAGATCTGCAGAACCGGACTCAGCCGTGCCGCTGTCTGCGGGACCATTGGTATCCTCGCCGTCATCTGCAGGGTCGCTGCAAGCGATAACAGAAGTAAATACCATCGAGAGAATAAGAAGAAGTATTAAAAATCTCTTCATCTTTATGTCCTCCTATTAAGTACATTATTATATCATCGATTATAACATAGTATTTAATAATTTTCAATGATATTTTACACCACAATCATTCGATTTGTATAAATATACAAATCACAGTCTTATCTTTTGTGAATATTCACTGAGTGTTTTGTGAATAACTAAAAACTCAAATACTCTAAGCTATTATAGCTTAGAGTATTTGTGCATATTATATCATTCAGTTGATATCCGGTATCTTCTTCGCCGCAGAAGAATCCACCTCAGCCTTATAAGCGTCGATCAGAAGAGTTGACATTTCTTCATATTCTTCATCTATGATAGCATCGCGTACTGCTGCTGCCCATGCTGCATCGCCATCGCCTGCGAAATACATAATGTGGTAGCCGTAAGATTCAGTATAAACGATCTCTACATCACCCTCTTCGCGCGTTTCATCAAAGCACCAGTCTTCGAATTCTTCCACCATCTGTCCCTTTGTGATATTCTCATAAAGACCGCCGAGATAAACGGAACCGGTGTCTGCCGAATGCTTGAGCGCAAGGTCGCCAAATTCAGCAACAGTCATATCCGTTGCCTTGAACTCAGCAAGTATAGCCTCTGCTGCTGCGAGGCATGCTTCCTTAGATTCATACTCGGATTCGAGGAACAGAATGTGACGAACGCTTTTGGTTGCGTATTCTTCACGAGCCTTTGCTGCGGTTAGCATATAGACTGCATACTCGCCATCGTCGGTTTCGATCACTTTGGTATCGCCGACATTGGTATCATCCGCAAAGAGCCACTCGCTGTATTCGGAATCCTCGGAATAAGATGCGGATTCATATTTAGTATCGTCGATTTCTTCAACGATATCTTCAAGCGACACGCCCGTGGAACCGTCGCGCTTGTGAAGATCGGTGAGATAATCCTGAAGGAGCTCGTCAAATTCTTCTTCGGTCTTTGCTGCAGCAAGTGCATTTGCCGCAGCTTCAGCATCGTTGTATGCTTTCTGCTTTTCAGCATCAGTAAAATCAGATTCAACTATAGCGCTTACGGTGTAAACTCTATACGATACGCGAAGGAAATCCATTTCGTTCGCATCGTAGTAAGCATTAATATCGGCATCGGTCACTTCGATGCTGTCGAGCTGATGGTAATAGTACTTGGTAGAAAGATAATAAAGCTTGAGCGCGTCGCGCACGTCACTTTCCTTAACACCGAGTCCGTAGTATTCGGACAGATAATCGTCCATACTCATATCGAGGCCTTCGGCAACGTCCTTGAGCGCGGTGATCTCTTTTTCAACGAGGATCATATCCTTTTCGTCAATATCGATGCCTTCAGCACGGGCGCCTTCACAAGAAATGAGCATGCTTGCAGCATTGTCAAGTGCGCTTTCAAGGAAATAATCGTACCAGGTCATATCATCGCCGTAGCTCTGGCTCTTGAGAGACTTGGAGGTATCAAATCCGAAATAACTTTGATAATAGTCAAAGTATGATTTCTGCATATAGAAATTGTCAGCAAAGAGATACGAAAGCATCGCGTTGTTGATCTCGTAATTTTCCGAAGAAACGGATACGGTATTCCTGAGATAATTACCCGTTTTCTTTATCGAAGTAACGAGAACACTGACGGAACCGACGATAAGGGCAACGACGAGAACTACGGCAATAACAGCCGTGTATATTTTCATCGTCTCCTTTTTTTCGGCGCGGTGCTTCGCTTCTGCTTCAATGCGGCGCTGTTCTTCAAGCTCTTTTTTGAGTTTTGCTCTTTTAGCTTTTCCCATAAAATTCTCCATACCGCCGACAACGGCGGCTGTTACACAAAGTTAATTATTAATTATTAGTTATTAGTTTAGTCATAATCCGCTAAACGTAGGCAAAAGCCGGACTACACAGAGCGTCCGGCTTTTATTTACCGTTAATTGGTTGACTTATTCTTCGTCAGCGTAAATACTTGCGTCGGGATCGTCGGTAGAGTATACGACGCCGTCGCTGTAATCGTCAACTTCTTCCTCATATTCAACTTCCTCTACGGGAGTTGCTGTGAGAGCCTTGATGGAAAGGCTTACCTTCTGCTTCTCTTCATCGATAGCGATGATCTTAACGTCAACGGTCTGACCGAGTTCAAGAACGTCAGAGGGCTTTGCGATACGCTGATCGCTGATCTCAGAAATGTGGATAAGTCCATCCTGTCCGGGAACGATCTCAGCGAATGCGCCAAAGGTGGTGAAATTAACTACCTTAACGGAAGCGATGTCGCCGAGAGCATACTTATGAGTGAATACGTACCAAGGGTTGGTTTCTTCGGTCTTGCAGCCGAGAGAGATTCTCTTACGCTCACGGTTGAGGTCGAGGATATAAACGTCGATCTCGTCACCGGTGGAAACTACGTCAGAAGGCTGTCTTACGCGCTTCCAGGAGAGCTCGGAGAGGTGAACCATGCCTTCGATGCCGGGAGCGATCTCTACGAACGCACCGTATACGGTGAGGTTCTTAACGGTACCGTGATACTTCTGACCAACTTCAGCGGTGGACCAGAATGCATCTTCGCGTGCCTTTCTTTCTGCGCGAACAACGTCGCGAATGGAGCCGTATGCGCGCTTTGCACGTGCATTGACTTCCTTGAGCTTGACCTTCTGAGTCGTGCCAACGAGCGAATTGAGATCGCCGTCCTTGGGGACGCCGGAGAGAGAAGCGGGAACGAATACTCTTACGGAATTGACGTTCATAACAACGCCGCCCTTAACAGCTTCGACTACCTTACCTTCAACGATCGTGCCGTTTGCTTCGAGTTCTGCCATTGCATACCAGCTTGCATCGGAATCAACGCGCTTCTTGGAGAGCGTTGCAATACCGTCGATATCGCTTACTTTGATAACGAAAGCTTTAACTTCGTCGCCGACCTTAACAAGGTCTGCAAGCTTAGCGGTCGTGTCATCGGTGAACTGGTCGAGCGTGATAATGCCGGTAGCTTTTGCGCCAACGTCAAGATGCACTTCGGTTCCGGTTACGGATGTAACGGTGCCTGTAACGATATCTCCTGTATTTAAAGTTTTGAGCGACTGGTCGAGCAGTTCCTCAAAGGATTTGTTGTTTTCGAGTTCTGCCATTTTGTGAATTACCTCCTCTATTATACCGTCGGGCGTTGACGCTCCGGCGGTTATTCCGATTTTATATGTACTACCGATTATCTCGGACGGAATATCATTTGACGTTTCTATCATATACGTTTTCGGACAATATCGCTTACACACGTCGTAAAGCTTCTTCGTATTTGAGCTTTCACTGCCACCTATAACGATCATGATATCGGACTCGGGCGCGAGCTTGGCGGCTTCACGCTGTCTTTTGTCCGTAACATTACATATTGTATCAAAAATAATTGCGTTTGTATATAGTTTTTTTATTTTTTCGCAACACTTTTTCCATTCTCCGATATTTTGTGTCGTTTGTGCAGACACCACAACGCGCTTGTTCTGCCATTCTGTGGCACAATCGCCGCTCAAATACATTTCAAGCTCGGATTGTGTTGCAAAAGCGTAGCTTTCGCCTCTTGCCCAACTCATGATCCCTTTAACCTCGGGATGCTCGCGGGATCCGATAAGAATAAACACCGTGTCTTCATCAGTCTTCTCGTCCGCAATACGGTGGACCTTAGAAACAAAAGGACAAGTGCAATCCACGAGATGAAAACCGGGGTGATCGGTTTCGGCCTTTTGAAGTGCCGCCTCTTCTCCCTTCGTTATACCGTGGGCGCGTATCAGAACGAACACGGGATGCTCGGTTGTTGCCAGAGATGCGATCTTGTCTATATCCTCTTCCCCGACAGTCTCAACACCGCGGTTTCTGATGCTTTCAAGATACTGCGGATTGTGGATTATGTCACCATAGGTATATATACTGCCTTCATTCTTGTTTATAAGCTCTTCAAGAGTATCGGTGGCACGCTGTACGCCGAAGCAAAAACCAGCGCCTTTTGCAAGAGTTATCTTCATAATCAATTCCCGCTCTGTTCTTTTTTAATGGCACATATACGGTCAAACACCAACGCCGTCGCATCGGCGTGTTTCGTTCTTCCGGAAAAGACGCCGTATTCCTCAGGCGTAACGGGAGTTCCGAAATATACGTCGGTACGGCGGAAAAGCGCCACCTTATTCTTCTTTGTTTTAATGTAAACGGGCACTATAGGCGACATCGATTTCGCGGCTATGAGGCCTACGCCTGATTTCAGCATTACCTTTGTGTCCTCAAGCTCTCTGTGAGGGCATCGGGTCCCCTGAGGAAAAATGCACACCGGATCGCCGCTTTCAATGATAGAGATCGATTTTTTTATCGCTCCGACATCCCCCTCGGTACGCTTTACCGGAAATCCACCCATGGCGCGAAAAAACGCACCGAGCAGAGGCAGGAACAGTTCAGCCTTCGCCATATAGAAAACACGGCGCGGTGAGCTGACGGCAATAATAACACAGTCCATGGCTGACGTATGATTCGGCGCAATGACAGCACCGCCCTCGGCAGGCACGTTTTCCGCGCCATGAATACGCACACGATAAAGGAGCCTGAAAAGAGGTGCCAGCAGCGTATAGAGAATCTTATAAATTGACATCGAAATCGCTTCCTGTTTTTTCGTTTATGATACGAACGGCTGCAGCGTAGGTATCCTTTTCCTCGAAACCGGAATTATCGAGCATAACCGCATCCTCCGCCGGAACCGCAGGGGCAGTTTCGCGCGTGCTGTCTGCCGTGTCACGGGCGATTATATCCGCAAGCACTTCTTCATAGGTGACCTTGCTTCCGCGCTCGGTCAGCTCTTCATATCTGCGTTTTGCTCTCGTTTCGGGAGCGGCAAAAAGGAATATTTTAACGTCTGCATCGGGCATGATAACGGTGCCGATGTCACGGCCATCCATAACGACGCCGCCACGGCGGACCATGTCAGCCTGAATTCCGTTTAGAAAACTTCTAACCTCCGGAACAGCGGAAACAGCAGATGCGTACATAGATATCTCCGGTGTTCTTATATGTTCGGTTACATCCTCGCCGGAAAGCACAACGCGCTGTGTGCCGTCTACGTATTTCATTTCAACAGTAATGGACGAAAGAGAGGCGATTATGCCTGCAGCATCATCCTTTGCAATACCGTTACGATATGCATTAAGTCCGACAGTACGATAAAGGGCGCCCGTGTCAACGTAAACGAGACCGAGTTTTCTTGCGATATTCTTGGCAAGCACGCTTTTTCCCGATCCGCCGGGACCGTCAATAGCTATATTCATACTAATTCTCCTGAATAATTTCTTAGTTATATCACCACGATGCGGCAGCCATGCCAGCCGCACGTCCCGTGGAAAACGCAATCTGGAGATTATAACCCCCGGTATATGCATCTACGTCAAGAACTTCACCGCAGAAATGAAGTCCTTTGATTTTTTTTGATTCCATTGTTTTTGGGTTGATCTCTTTAACGTCAACACCGCCAGCCGTAATAATAGCTTCGTCGATAGGGCGCGTACCCGTGATCTTTATCTCAAAGCATTTCAGTGCAGAAAGAAGCGCTGCGCGCTTTTCGCGGCTCAGCGAATGACATTTTTCGCTATACTCAATGCCGGCAAATTTTAATACATGAGGCAGAAGCGCCGATGGCAAAAGATCCACCGTTGCATTTATCATATCACGGTTCTTATATTTTTCAAAGTCGGAAAGAAGCCGCGCATCGAGAGTTTTTTCATCAAGTGCAGGCTTGAAATCTATAGCCGCCGTGTACGAAACGTCTTTTTTCAGATGAGCCGAGGCGGAAAGCACGAGAGGCCCCGTGAGTCCGAAATGTGCAAATAGCAATTCACCGAGCTCTTTATAAGCCACCTTACCGCTTTCAGTTTCTTTAAGAGTCAAAGTGACGTTTTTCAGTGTCACCCCCGAAAGATCGGCGCAGGGCGCGCCTGCCGTCAACGGAACGAGAGAGGGATAAATGTCGGTAACGTGATGCCACGCTTCTTTTGCGAAGCGGTATCCGTCGCCGTCTGAGCCCGTGGTGGGATATGATCTGCCGCCGGTAGCAACTATGACGCGATCAAAGCTCTCGACAGTGCTTCCGATTCTGACGCCGGTCACTTCACCATCCTCAGTCACCACATCGGTAACACGGGCACACTTTATCTTTACGCCTTCGGACACACAGTATTTACGCAAAGCGTCAACGATATCGTACGATCTATCAGAAACGGGAAACACCCGCCTCCCCCTCTCCGTTTTCAAAGGAACGCCTCTTTCCTCAAAAAACGACATCGTATCAGCAGGAGAAAAAGCGTTCAGGGAAGCATAAAGGAATCGCGGATTTCTCGGTACGTTCTGTAAAAATTCGTTTATATCGCAGTTATTCGTCAGATTACATCTACCTTTTCCGGTGATCGCAAGCTTTCGCCCCACTTTTTCATTTCGCTCAAAAAGAGTCACGTCGGCGCCGAGTGATGCCGCGGTACCAGCTGCCATCATTCCTGCGGGGCCTGCACCGATGACTGCTACTTTAGTATTATCAAACATTGTCCTGTGCCTTATCATAAATATCCTGCTCATCCCAAACACGTTCAAGGCGCTCAAAGGTCTCCGCGAGAACGTCCTTTTTCTTTCGGCTGATCGAGACGATAATCGCATTGATAAGAGAGAGAGGTGCAACGAGCGAATCCATATAAGACGCCATATCGCTTTTTGCTATCAAAAGCTCGTCAGCATGGGAGGCTATAGGTGAATTCTCGCTATCGGTAATAGCTATAATGAGTGCGCCGCTGCTCTTGGCAAATTCAACTGCCTTAACAATACGCTTTGAATAACGCGGAAACGTCATGGCTATGAAAACGTCGCCCTCGCCGACACGGAGCATCTGCTCGAATATCATACCGGAAGATGTGGTGTTGACGTGACGTACATTATCAAATACAAGATTGAGGTTATAGGATAAAAGCTCCGATAGCATAGATGTGGAACGGGCGCCTGCTATATACACGTTGCGCGCGTTTATAATAGCATCGATGGCTCGGTCGAACACACCGCTGTCGTTTGCTTCAAGTGTAGCTTTGATCTTCGATATATCGGAAAGGAGTGTTTTTTCAAGAACACTCGAATTGCCTATCCTTTCGTCTGTAACTTCGATCCTCTGTACGGCGGTGAGTCTTGCGCCCACTGCCTCCTGAAGCGCGTGAAGAAATTCAGGATAGCCTTCGTAACCAAGCTCGTTCGCAAAGCGTACTACCGTAGATTCCGATACGCCGGAGTTCTTCCCGAGCTTTGATGCGGTCATATACGCCGCCTTCTCATAATGCGTCAGTATATATTCCGAAATTCGGCGCTGTCCTTTTGACATTTTATGCATTTCGGATTTTATGATGCTGAGGACGTTGTTTTTCATAATCTAACCTACAAGTGCTGTCGATATTTGAATAGCTTCGCGATGAAACGTACACAAAAATACATCATCTCATCAATTATAAATAAATACAAAATAATTGTCAAGCGTCATTATCTCATTTAATTTTAATATTCGGCACGTCCTATTTAATTTTAATATACGGTCGGCTCTTGATTTTTACAAAAGCCTGTGTTATAATGTCGTGGGCTGTATTCTAAGACCATACCAGCCGGGGAGCCAGCGGTGCCTTGTACCTGAAATCCGCTATACGCAGGGGTCGATTCCTTTTTTGAGGGCTGTTCTTGTGCGGTTTGCGCTGTGTGCGGCCGTGTTGAAGGATGGGTCCCGCGCAATCGAAGGCTGTGAACCATGTCAGGTGGGGAACCAAGCAGCATTAAGCAGTTTATTCGGTGTGCCGCGGGGTTGCCTGTCCGGAGCGGTCGGCACTTTTTCCACGCGTAAGGGCTGTTCGATTTTAAGGTGTATGGTCTTAGAATACAGCCCGTATTTTATCCGATATGGCAAAAACAAGCCGTCAAACGGCAGAACGGAGGCAGCATGCATCTTGCTTTATACAGAAAATGGCGTTCGGTCAGCTTCGACGACGTATCGGGTCAGACGCATGTGACATCGGTGCTGAAATACGAAGCGGCAAACGGTATGATATCACACGCATATCTTTTCTCCGGTCCCAGAGGCACTGGCAAGACCTCATGCGCTAAGATTCTCTCACGCGCCGTCAACTGTCTTTCTCCCGTAAACGGAAACCCTTGCAACGAATGTGCGGCTTGCCGTTCGATTCTTTCAGGTTCAGCCGTTGACGTTATAGAAATGGATGCTGCAAGTAACAACGGCGTCGATAACATTCGCGACATACGCGACGAGGTCATGTTCACGCCGGCAGAGCTGAAATACCGAGTTTACATCGTAGACGAGGTACACATGCTTTCAGCGTCCGCCTTCAATGCGCTCCTTAAGACCCTTGAGGAGCCGCCTGCTCACGTTATATTCATTTTGGCAACGACGGAGCTCCACAAGCTTCCCGAAACCGTCGTTTCACGCTGTCAAAGATTCGATTTCCGCCGTCTTTCCGTTCCCGTTATCTCTGAAAGACTTGCGTATATATCAAAAAATGAAGGATTCAACACCACGAAGGGCGCTCTCGACGAGATCGCACGCCTTTCCGAGGGCGGAATGCGTGATGCAATCTCCTTGCTTGAGCTTTGCGCAGGACGTCACGAAGCCATCGACGAAGCACTCGTTTCCGACGTACTCGGCACGCTTGGCTACGATAAGGTCGCAAAGACCGCCGTGGCTATTGCAGACAGCGATTACGACACCGTTTTCTCCGTTATCGCAGATCTCACCTCTGCCGGACGCGACATCTCCGTTTTCTGGGATGAGCTTACAGCTTTCTACCGTGATATGCTCATACAGAAAACAACGAAGGATCCTTCCCGATTTCTCGACCTTTCGGAAAGCTCTTTGAAAGCGCTCAAAGAAGCCGCCCGACGGTTCACTGTTGCCGATATATTATATCAGTCGAGGCTTCTTGACGAGACTGCTACCGCGTTCCCTAAGACCTCCGGATCAAAGCGCACTCTTGCAGAGCTGGCTCTGATAAGAATGTGTGATGCATCACTCGATGTTGGTAACGACGCGCTCCTGAAGCGGATTGCTGCTCTTGAAGATACTGTAAAGCTCCTTTCTGTCGGCGGTATCGTTCGCAGCGAAGCTCCTGAAATATCAGCCGTTCCTCCTGCAGATAAAATATCCGAGAAGCAAGCTGCCCCGAAGAAAGAGACGAAGCTCACATCATCCGATATCATATCAGATAAAGACGAAGCGACATCCGCAGTATCAGCGGATTCTCCCCTTCCCTATTGGGGTGAGCTTATTTCACGAGCCGCTGAGAAAAATCACTTCATCGACGGCTTCCGTCAGTTCATCAGCGGATATAGGACTGCTGAGGGATTCACTATCCATTGCGCCAACCCCTTCACCTACAAGATCTGCTCAGACAACAAAAAACTCTTTGCCGAGCTTCTCACGGTGTTTGAAAATTCCCTCGTAACGGAAAAGGAGTTAGACATAAAGGAAAGCACAGCTCCCATTTCAAAAGACAGAGTCTCTCTTGACGACCTTTGATCACAGTTAATCAATCCCGAAAGGAAATATATAAAATGAAAGCAAGAATACCCGGTGGCGGCGGTCCCGCCAACATGAACCAGATGATACGTCAGGCGCAGAAGATGCAGGAAGATATGGCTGCCCTTCAGGCAGACCTTGACGCCCGCGAATACGACATTACCGCAGGCGGCGGCGTCGTTAAGCTTAAGATCAACGGACAGAAGGAAGTGCTGAGTCTGGAGCTTTCTCCCGAGATCGTTGACCCCGACGACACCGAAACTCTTTCCGATATCATCATCGCCGCTGTGAACGAGGCTATCAAAAAGGTCGAGAACACCAACGCAGCAGAAATGCAGAAGATCACCGGCGGACTGGGACTGCCCGGCGGACTTTTCTAAGCTATGTCTTTTTACATAGAGCCTATTGAGATACTTTCCGAAAAATTCCGCCGTCTTCCCGGCGTGGGAAAAAAATCTGCGGTTCGTATGGCTTTTTCCGTCCTTGATCTTTCAATGGAGGAAGCGGAAGCGTTCGCAGAGGCTATTCTCGATGCAAAACGCAACGTTCGTCTTTGCTCCGTTTGCGGAAATATGACGGATTCTGAGATCTGCGCCGTCTGCGCCGACTCAGAGCGTGACAGATCCACCGTTTGTGTCGTTGAAGATTCACGCGACGTTATTGCATTTGAGCGTGTCCGCGAGTATAACGGACTTTATCACGTGCTCGGCGGTGCAATATCGCCCCTTGCAGGTATCGGCCCCGGAGATCTTACGACTGATCTTCTTCTGAAGCGCGTTGGCGAGGGCGAGATCAAGGAAGTTATCATTGCAACGAATCCTAACGTTGAAGGCGAGACGACGGCAATGTATCTTTCAAGGCTGCTTTCACCACTCAACGTCAAGACTTCCCGCCTTGCATACGGCGTACCCGTTGGCGGCAATCTTGAATATGCCGACGAGGTCACGCTCAACCGCGCCATCGAAGGACGCAGGGAAATAAAATAGTTATTGACTACGCAATAAAAGAGTGTTATTATAATATCAATAATAATTATAAATACCGCACGGTATTTTTTGGAGGAAAATATGACAAAGCGTATTACTGCATTATTAATGGCGCTTATGATGATCTTCTCATTTGCGCTTCTCACTTCCTGCGGCGAAGACGAGCCCGAGGATCAAGGAGGGCTTCCCATCAATGGCGACGACGGCGATGACGAGGTATCCCTCACCGCACCCGACGGCTCCACCGTTGAGCTTCCCGAAACTATCGAAAAGATCGTCACCGTTTCTCCCGCTGCAAAGAGCATTATCGAGCAGCTCGGTGCAGGTTCTAAGATCACCGCTTCCTACGACGTTACCGCTGACGCTACCAACGATATCGTTTCCGCGAAGCCTGAAGTAGTTCTTTACGACGAAGGCGCCGCTATCGACATTGCAGCGATCGAAGCTGCCGACATCGTTGCTATCAAGCTTCCCACCGCTGATTCTATGGCAACCGTTAAGGCTCACATCACCTTCGTTGGCAAGATGCTCGGCATCGGCACCGAATCGGTCGTTGAAGCTATCACCAAGGCGTTCACTTCCCTTCAGATCACCTCTTCCGCGTGGGATAAACCCAGCGTATACGTTGAACTCGGAAACGGCGACGACGGATACTACACCGTAGCTCCCTATTCCTACGTTTACGAAATGGTTTCCTCCGCAGGCGGAAACAACATCTTCGGTTCAAGCTCCGAATATGAAGGCTTCATCACCGTAACCGCTGATGAGATCATTGCCGCTAACCCTGCTGTCATCTTCACCACCGGTGCTGTTGAAGATATCACCGGCCGCGAAGGCTGGAGCGAGATCGCCGCAGTTGCAAACGGACACGTTTACTCCATCGAAAACCTTATCCCGTCCGGTGATGCAGTTGCAGCCGCTCAATCCATGAGCGAATTCCTTGAGGCTGTTGTTTCCAATACCGCTAAATAATTTGAGAAAAAAAGAATACGCCCTCCATCGGGCGGTATTCATTAGACAGTTGACATGCACAGCGGATCGCTTCGCTGTGCATGTTTTTTATACTACAAATAAAGACAGATACATATTCCGATACGAAGCGTTCCCTACCGTTTTTTCGTAAAAACATGCAGGATCGTTAAAAATGCCCCGATCTTGCTTGACTGCAGGATTTCAAAGCAGTATAATTATTATAGATCTTGCTTCACCAAAAGATCGCGATAATCAAGCGCTGAGGAGGATTTGAAATTGAAAGCAAAAAAAGTAGTTTGCTTGATACTATCTATCGTTATGGTGCTGAGTGTATTTGCCGGCTGTAAAACGGACTCGTCTATCAATACTGACTCTACGGACTCAACTGATTCTTCAGAAAGCACCACACCTATTGAAACAGAGGAAACGACGTTTCAGGATACGTCAGGATCAACTGTAAATGTACATATTGATGAATTGGATATTGCCGATTCCTGGAAGCAGGAGCTGCTGCTTGCTGCCTATATAGGTCTTCCCATGGACAATCTGGAAAAGGAAACTATCACCGGTGCGGAAATGGCGGTGCTTTTGGATGCCCTTGTAGCCTTTGAGGCACCGGAGCGATTAACTGAATGGCAGTCCATGTATCCCGTATTCCGTACTTATGCAGAACCGCTTCCCAGAATTGATGTGCAGTCGGTGCTGTTTCTTGCGATTCAGTTTATCGGTGGCGCCTATGCAGATTATGTGACCATTATTGATAATGTGAATCAGGATTTGGTAAATGTGAGTTTCAGCGAAACCGATTGCCCGATATGGGAATTGTACGGCGAGGTCGACAACTTTGATAATGGAATTTTCGGTGTAGACCACTTCGGTGTAGGCGGTACAGTCTATAATAATGTCACTGTCAGCCCTGTCAGCGGTGAGCAGCCTTTGGCTTATGATGCCGAAAACAATGCCTACCACATGAAGGATAACGCAACCTATCTGGACGGCGTCATGGCAATTGCCCGTGCCGCCGCAACTGCACATCCGGAAATGTTTGAGCATGCTCCCTCCGCAGAAGAACAGGCAATTCTCGATCAAGCGGAAGCCCGTAAAACTGCCATTCTCAACACGGAGTCCGACTGGACCCTCGGAGATGGCGGCACGGTTTATTATGTGTCCCCCAACGGCGACGACAGCAACGACGGCCTTTCTCCCGAAACGGCATGGAAGTCTCTTGGAAAGCTCAACAGTGCTGCTGTTGGCGAGTTGAATTGTAGTGCCGAACAGATCAACACCAAAGAATTCCCCCATTATCAGTGGGCAGCAGAGCATCCGGAAGAATGGATCACCTTAAACCCCGGTGATGTGGTGCTGTTTGAACGGGGCGGTCTCTGGCGCGGCGGTTTGATTACAGCAGAGGGCGTTACCTATTCTGCCTACGGCGAAGGCGCAAAACCCGAGATCTGGGGCTCTCCCGAAAACGGAAGCGGCGCGGAGAAATGGTCGCTGCTGGAGGGTACGGATAATATCTGGATCTACTATAAGGAAATTCAGGAATGCGGCGGTATTCTGCTCAATGGCGAAACCGTTGCGAATAAGTACGCGCCTTTCTGGGATGAAGATACCGGAAAATGGTTGGATTTTGGAGAAAAAGAATATCTGTCCTATGCAGAAGCTGCGGCTTGCCCGGAGTTTGACGTAAAGACCATGGGCGATCTGCGGTTCTTCAATGATCTGCAGAATATCACCATAGACTTTCCCGCATGGTGCTGGGGCAAGCTATATCTGCGCTGTGACGAAGGCAACCCCGGAGAGGTGTATGACTCCATTGAGTTCTTTACCGGTGTGGATGGTTGGGGACGCTGTGTACAGGTTTCTGAAAATGCTATACTGGATAATATAACTGTAAAGTATTTTGGTTCGGCTGTTAGTCTGGCAGATGGTGCGACCGTCCGTAATTGCCGGGTGGAATACTGCGGCGGTATCGTTCAGGCATATAACAAGGGCGGCTATACAACGATTGATGACAGCGGCGAATGTGCTATTGTACGCTGCGGTGACGGTATTGCTGCCGGCAACAATAACACAACAGTAACAAATACATATGTTGCGTATTCTTATGATTTCGGTATAACTGTGGAGAACGGAGCTGCCGGATGGGTAGAAGATCCGACGCAGGATTATGCACATCATAATGTGAACATTTCCGGCAATCTTTTGGAGTATACCGGCGGTGGTTTGTTGTGCGCCTGCTGGGATGCTCTGTTTGCCGGTCTTGACCTTGCGTTGTTCGATGACATCTATTTTACAGATAACTATGTGCTGTATACCGGTATGGGATGGTCTCATGCAAACCACTATCTTGATGGATATAGCTACCTTTCTTCTGCGGTGATTGGTGTAAATCCGGGGAACAGCGGCGAAGTGCATT
>CAYXHC010000009.1:0-41147 GCA_964464905.1 uncultured Lachnospiraceae bacterium | reverse complement strand
GTAAATTGTGCACATATACAAATATTCGCAGAAGCAAATTGTGCATTTCGACAGTAAAAAAAGACGGCTCTTTCGAGCCGTCTCAATAACCATTATTATCCTATCTCACAATATATATCCCTTCAACACGCGGAGAGTATTCCAAACACCGTCTATGTGACTGCGCTCGTATCCGTGGCTTGCGTAAACGCCGGCGCCGATAAGTCCGTGACGGATATCGTAGCCTGCGCGGAGAGTTGCTTCAACGTCGGAGCCATAGTAGGGATATACGTCAACGGCATAATCCGCCTCCTCGCGCTTTGCTGCGTCGATAAGCTTGCCCACCACCTGATAGCTGTAGGGTCCGCCCGAATCCTTGGCGCAGATAGAAACCATACGTTCTGTGCAGGAAAGTCCTGTGCCAACGCATCCCATATCAACTGAGATGGATTCGGTGACGCCGACCGGAACGGAACAGGAACCGCCGTGACCAACCTCCTCGTATACGGTAACGTGAACGTATACATGACGTACGGGAGTTATATCCTTATCCTTCATATATTTAGCTAAACCGAGGATGATACCGACGGAAAGCTTATCGTCCAGAAAACGTGACTTGATATATCCGCTTTCGGTGATCTTGGTTCTGGGATCGAAGCAAACTATATCGCCCACCTCAATACCCAGCGCGCGGGCATCGTCCGAGGAGTTAACATCCTCGTCGAGAACGATCTCGGTTGTATCGAAAGAACGAGTGGTAGAGCCGTAGCTTCCGTTTACGTGAACGGATGCATTGCAAAGCTGAAGCGTGCCGTCTATCACCTTACCGCCGCGTGTATAAACGCGGACGTTTTCGGTTTCAGCGTTCTCCGCACGCATACCGCCAAGAGAGGTAACGCGGAGTCTGCCATTGCCCTTCACTTCAGCAACCATTGCACCGAGAGTATCCGCGTGAGCCTGCAGGAGGAGAGCATCCTTATCGTCCTCGCCTCCGAGATCGACAAGAACACTTCCCTTTTCCGTGAGGGTTGCCTTATATCCAAGCTCGGAAAAAGCGTTCTTGACCCAAATAGCTGCTTTTTCTGTGAAGCCTGTGGGACTGTCAATACCTATCAGCTCCGCCGCCATATCAGCCGCATAAACTGCGTAATCTCTTTTCATTTGTTTGTCCTCCGACATAATCATTATCTTTCGGTAAATCCGTGTTCGTTCAGTATTCGTCTTACGGTTTCAGCGAAGGTTTCCTCGACTCCCCAGGAGAAATTGAGGAAAATTCCCGTGCCGCCGCCTGCACCTATGGCATCGACCGTGACGGTCTCGCCGTTTCCCGTGATGAGGACGGAAAGGCTTGCTCTGCTGCTTGCACGCCAATAGTATTTCTCGAAAACGAGCATCGTAGCTCTCACGTCACCGCAGTATCTGTCGGTGCGATCGATGAGCTCAGTGGAAATACCGCTGTTTGCGATTCCGGTAATAATTATATCGGAGACTCCGCTGACGGTGCCTCGCCCTTTCATAGAAATTTTCGCCATAGAAACACCTCGCATTTACACGTCAACTTTCAACATCGATAGTATAGCATATAATAAATCAAAAGTAAAATAAAAGATTTTTTCAAAAAAATGTTGACAAGCGGCTTCACTTATGATAATATATTAAGGCTGTCAAGGACAGCACCAACTAATGGAGAAGTCGCCTAGTTGGTCGAGGGCGCGCGACTGGAAATCGCGTAACCGCCAAAAACGGTTCAAGAGTTCGAATCTCTTCTTCTCCGAAAAATGAAACCCCATCCAACGGATGGGGTTTTGTTTTTTGGCTAACGTAGGGTAAGCAGAGATATTGGGCAAAATGCGTAGCATTTTGTTAGAACATCGGACGCGCAGCGGACGATCGTTCCGAGTTCATGAATCTCTTCTTCTCCGAAACAAAAACCACCCATCAGGGTGGTTTTTTGTTTTGGAGGAATGAAACTGTGAGAGATCTTGTGTAAAATTGCGTTAGCAATTCTACGTGAACATAAACTGCGTCAGCAGTTTATCGTTCCGAGTTCATGAATCTCTTCTTCTCCGAAACAAAAACCACCCATCAGGGTGGTTTTTTGTTTTGGAGGAATGAAACTGTGAGAGATCTTGTGTAAAATTGCGTTAGCAATTCTACGTGAACATAAACTGCGTCAGCAATTTATCGTTCCGAGTTCATGAAGCTCTTCTTCTCCGTAACAAAAACACCTGTTTGGCGTACCTGCTATAGGGCAGGTACGCCATTTTGTTTTTCTACCTGCGGTAGATATCTTCAGTCTTGAAGAAACGTCGCTTTAGTGTAATAATATAATCAGCAAGCAGACGGAGGATGTTATGAGAGACTATAGTTTTGGTAATTTTCTGCATGAGCTAAGATCGCGTAGAGGCCTTACGCAGTATCAGCTCGGCGTGCTCGTCGGCGTTTCCGACAAGGCGGTTTCAAAATGGGAGAACGGTTCTTCCAAACCGCAGAGTAATATTTTATATAAGCTCAGCGAAGTTCTCGGAATCAGCGTTGATGAGCTTCTGACTTGCAAATATCATTCCTCTGAAAAGAAGGATATTAAAGGAGTATTTACAATGAATAAACAACTATGGAACAAAGCATTTGATGCTATGCGCGAACGCTATGGCACCCCTGCGCCAATCGAAATAATGAACCGTTTTCTTACAGAGCATGCGGAAATGCAGAACACGGATATGATCGTATATTTCAATCTGTTGGCCGTGCTTTCATCCGAAGCAAAAAATCAAGGTAAACATATTCAGGTAAGAGGCGGAACGGGAGCATCCTTTGTGGCGTATCTTTTGGGAGCAACGGAGATCAACCCCTTGAAACCGCATTATTACTGTTCGGAATGTGGTACGGTAATTTTTGACGACAGTGTTGATGACGGTTGGGATCTTCCGAAGAAGGTATGCTCGTGCGGAAAAGAAATGCAAACGGATGGACACAATATTCCGTTTGAAACATACCGTCACGTTATAAAGCGAAATACGAGCTTTGATGTATCAATGTCTCCAAGTTTTTGGTGTGTAGCAAACTCTGTCATAAATGAATACTTCAAAGATTGTGAACTTACAGCTACAGAACAGGATGAAAACCGCATCATAACTTATATAGTCACCTATGATAAATCTGCTTGTGCCTTTACGTTTTTAGCAGACACGGAATTTGAGCAGTATCTAGCCTTGGAACGCGCAACAGCGACAGCGTTTGAGCGAGTAAACTTTTCGCAAAATGACGTATTGAACGAATTCAAGCTCGGTAATACCGATGGTATTCCAGAATTTCGCACTAATTTTTATAAAGATATAGCAGAAGAGATATCGCCAAATTCTTTTCACGATTTGATTCAGATAGCCGGATTATCTCACGGTACGGGGGTGTGGATTGACAATGCAAAGGAATTGATAAATCAAGGCATTCCCGTAAGTAGATTGATTGCATATCGCGATGATGTGTTCAATCACATTGAGAAACATATGTTGCGCAAAGGAATGGTAAACACCGGATATGCCTATAAGATTATGGAGGATACACGCAGAGGTGTTTATTTCAGAGGCGGTGTTTCGGATGAAATGAAGAAGCAGCTCAAAGGCATTGAGGTAGAGGATTGGTTTATTGGTTCAATCGGAAAGATTCAATATTTATTCCCGAAAGCACACGGCGTTACCTATGTGAGATTGGCAGCAACACTGATGTGGTATAAGATTCATTATCCAAAAGAATTTGCTGAGATTTTGTTGTAATATCTCGCTCCGCCACGTGCGGGACTTCGTTTTTGTGTCCACAAAAGCAGTGTTTGTCAGGAAAAGCACACAGACTTTCGGGGCGCATAAAACAAATACTCTCTCCGGGAGGGAGCTCCCGACAAAGTCGGGTGAGGGACAGCGCGTTGCGATAAAATTTATGAAAAACTAAAGACACGCAGGTCCCTTCCGTCACGCTTCGCGTGCCACCTTCCTCCAGGAGGAAGGCTATGTTACTACCCGTCAGTATAAAAAAGGAGTACGAACCATTTGGTCGTACTCCCTTTTACACGCCTCACCGCACAAGGTATATTGTGTTACACCTTTTAGGTGTATTGTCTGGCTGTAGCATAGCCTTCTCCTGTGGGAGAAGGCTATGCTACAGCGGTAGATGAGGATTTTCTTTGAGTTCAGGACACCTCATCCGCTCGCCCTCACCGGAGAAGGCTTTTCAGTGAACCGTAGAACCGTAAAAGTTCGTCTGCTTTTCCTGACAAACACTGCTCTTGCGGTCGCAAAATCGAATTTATTTACCCATCATTTCATCTATTGTAACACCAATGAGTTCAGAAATGGTGGAAAGCAGAAAAATATCCGGATAGCAAATTTCTCTCTCCCACTTGGATACAGCAACTGCGCTGACGCCCAGAAGTTCGCCAAACTCGCCCTGTGTAAGTTGATGCTCCTTACGATATTTTAATATAAATTCACTTATGTGTATTTTGTTTTTCATTTTATTCTTTTATATATTTCGTGATCGCGCATCATCATACCGAATGCGATCATTTCACGTCGAATTGTGCAGAAATCCTCGTGATAGCGCAAAATGATCTCGTTGACCTCTTTTTCTTGATATTCACGATCAAATTCAAACTGCTTCAGTATCTCAAGCAGCACGATCTCGCGCTTTTTTCGTTGCGTGGGAATCTGTGTCAGCCTGCCATACTTAAAAAAGTTGGAAATGACCGCTTTCTTATATTTTTCCTCGGTATCAACCACCTGATCGTCTTTTTTAATCAGTTCGTAAAGAGGTTTATTAAAGATCTCTCTATTGAGCGAATAAATAATATAAAACTGCGAGCGAGAGCAGTTGACTACCCCGGCTGACTCCATTTTTTTGAGATGATAGCAAATGGTCGCAGGAGTCAGGGACAGCTCGCAAGCGATTTTTTCTACGTAGGAATCCTCTTTCAATAGAATATTGAGAATTTCAAGGCGTGTTTCGTCGGCAAGAAGCTTTAAAAGTTCAAGTTTTTCTTTCACGCAATCACGTCCTTTCGTCTTTCCCAAGCCTCGTCCAGACATTCTTTTGCAAATATCAAGCCGCTGATGCGTTCTTCAAGCTCGATCCTTTCCCAATCGTTTGCATTTTGGATTTTTTCATTAAGTTGATCGAGCTCCGTTTCAGAAAATGCAACCATAGAATAATATAGGCTGTAATCAGGTTTTTCGTTAAGAGAAGCAGACTCATACAAAGCTAAATATTCATCGCGCGCTTTGAAAATTTCGTCAAATGGCTGTAATAAATAATGAGAATATTCAATGTTGTGTAACTTTCGGCAACGATTATTATGGTAAACGGTGGTATGGATTAACGAGATTGCTGCATAGCGATACTTTGCACACTTGTATTCTGCGATTTTTTTCTTTTTCTGCAGAGGGTCTTTATCAAGTGCATCGGTGAAATCGCAAAGACGTTTACATTCTCTGTCAAGCAAATCATTTGCTATACGGAAAAAGGTCGAATCCCCTATAACTTTTCCGTTTGTAACCTCAATGGAATATGCGTTCATTTTAAATCCTCCTTATCGTCAAATGCAAAAACAAATAAATCCTTTTCAACTCTATAAGCTCGCCACATATCTAAAATATCATTTAGCACTTCTTTCTTGACTTTTGCCTTGAAAATGGCTTGTGGATCGCCATACTTTTCCGCTTGTTCGAGATCTGTACTGTAGGTATTATAAAAGTAAACTCTCATAAACACTTCGGGATAGAGAGCGATCTCCATTATACTCTTTTGATCTTCGGGTAAAGTATAATAATGATTGGCTATTTCCGGGAAAAGCTTAATTAAGTTCTTAAATCGCTTGCTCATTAATTCTATTGCATTATCTGCACCGGAAATAAGTCCCGCCGCTATCGCTGCATTATAGATACCCACTTTCAACTGCAAAGCGCTTCGCTCGGTAGGATGGCTTTTATCTACCGACGATACTTCCTCTTTGCAGGTGTTATGCTTCTCTTTTGTAATCACCCAAAAATCATTAAATATTTCCTGCGCATTCATTAGAATATATCCACCTTTCTGTTGCGTTCAATGATATTATACCCATCTAATCACTTTTGTCAACAGTGTTTTGATGATTTTCTAATCAGTTAAACTAATGGTTAAAAAACTGCGAAGAGTAAACAATTGATGTTACTCTTCGCAGTTTTTTATAGATCTGCTCTTTCACGGGTACTTCTCCCCTCTCACCCGAGCAGCACATCTGTGACCAGCATCACGCAAAATCCCACGAGCAGGGCGTAGGTTGCACCTCTTTCGCTTCCGTGAGCGTGAGTTTCGGGTATCATTTCGTCGCTGATAACGTATAGCATCGTGCCGCCTGCAAAGGCAAGGGCAAAAGGCAGAATCGCGGACGCAAGTCTGACGGCAAAATATCCGATAAACGTGCCGACTACCTCAACGAGCCCCGTTGCCATTGCACACATAAAGGTCTTTTTGGCAGACACGCCTGCTGACAGCATGGGGCCGATGATGACCATACCCTCGGGAATATTCTGCAATGCAATGCCGCCTGCTATTATCAGCGCCCGTGACACATCTCCGGAGCCAAAGCCAACGCCTGCCGCGATGCCCTCGGGCAGGTTATGTATGGCAATAGCGGTGACGAACAGAAGTACGCGGCTCAGGTCTTTATTGTTGTGAGCCTCCGTGTCACCGCCAACGAAGCTGTGCAGGTGAGGCACCACCTTATCTATAAGGTTGAGGGAGAGAGCGCCAACGAAAATGCCAACGACGGTGATCGCCACGCCCCACTTGCCGCCGTATTCAACGGACGGCAGTATAAGACCCAAGATCGCCGCTGCAAGCATTACTCCTGCGGCAAAGGAAAGCACTATATCCGAAAATTTGTGAGATATCTTTTTGAATAGAAATCCCACGAGGGCACCTACAACGGTGGCACCGCCGACCCCTATCGCTGTCAAAAGTACAAGTTTCATGGTTTTCCTCGTTAAAATCAGATTCCCACAGTAACCGTGTTGCTGTGGGAATCGTTTCTTTTATTCAGCTTCTTCGAAGCTGTCTTTGCCTACGCCGCAAAGAGGACACTCAAAATCTTCGGGAAGGTCCTCAAACTTCGTTCCGGGTTCAATACCGAGATCGGGATCGCCCTTTGCTTCGTCATATTCCCATCCGCAAGCGCCGCATACGTATTTCTTCATAATATATACCTCCTATGAGTAAAATCAATTATGCGTGAAAAATCAAAGATCTGCACGCCAGAGACCGTGGAGATTGCAATATGCGTATATCGCTACAGGCTTCTCGTCGGTAACGGCGAAGGTGGCTGTGGGTTCTTTGCCAACCTCAAGACATTTACGCTGACCGCCCTTATCAGTCTGCAGATAGAGCCATTCAATATTGTGCTCTTCAAGCATCGGATGAGGAACTGAGCCAACGGTGACTTTAACGATACCATCTTCAACGGTTGCTACGGGAATGTGCTTTTCGTGGCTTGCTTCAACGGTACCCGGCTCGAGCTTCGTCATTTTCCTGCCGCAGCACATCATAGGTACTCCGGAATCGCGGATCACGCCTACTATGTTTCCGCAATGCTCGCAAATGTAAAATCTCGTTTCTTTCATCATAATTTCCTCCGTGTTGTTTTGTAGAATAAAAATATTATAGTTTTTCAAAATCTTCGGGACCGTGCTTGCAGAGGGGGCACACGAAATCAGGCGGCAGCTCGTCGCCTTCGTATACGTAGCCGCAGATCTTGCAAACATAACCCGTTTTTTTCTTCGTTTCCGGCTTTGGCTTCACGTTTTTATGATAATAAGTATACGTCATCGTTTCAAGATCAGAAATCACCTCCGATTCTGTAACGGTACAGATAAACATTCCGTGTGTGCCGAGGTCAACGTAGCTTTCCACCGAAAGGGACATAAATGAATTGATATATTTTGGCAGTATAGCGAGTCCGTTTTCGGAACGGTTGGGCGTGCAGCCTTCAAACTTATTCTTGTCACGTCCGCTTGCAAAGCCAAATGCTTCAAACACCTTGAAGGGTGCCCCCACCGTCAGACAATTTACGTTCATTTTTCCCGTTTGCACGATCGTGCCGTAGGAATAATTCTCTTTATTCACGGTGACGGCAACCTTAACGGGATTGCTCGTAAGCTGGGATATGGTATTAACGATAAGACCGTTATCCTTTTCACCGTCGTTTGTCGTAACGACGTAAAGTCCGTAACTGATATTGAACAGAGCCTTGGGGTCAACGCGATTCTCATTGATAGCCATTATTTTTCTCCTTGCGGTTAATTTGCCCTCATAATAATGATACTTCATTTTTTGCCGGAATACAACCCCAAAAACGTTTTTTTAAGCGAGAATCTGTCCGTCTGTGGTGATGGTGACCACCTGCCAGGGGATGAACCTTCCGCTTGCCTGAAGCGCGCGCTTGACGGCATTTTCAAGCCCGCCACAGCAAGGAACCTCCATACGCACGATCTTCACGCTTTTCACGTCGTTATTCTTTATGATCGCCGTCAGCTTTTCGGCATAATCGCCTTCGTCAAGCTTTGGGCAGCCAATGAGTGTTATATGGTTCTTTATAAAATCGTTATGGAAATTACCGTATGCAAAAGCGGTGCAATCGGCGGCAACAAGTAAGTTTGCTCCATTAAAGTAGGGAGCGTTCACGGGAACGAGCTTGATCTGGCAGGGCCACTGGGAGAGCATACTCGGCAAAGATGCGGCACGTGATACCGGATCCGTACGAGGCGTCATCGTTTTCATCCGCATTCCGGGACAGCCTATCTGAACTTTAGCGGTCTCTTTTTGCTTTTTCGCTCTCTCCACAGCCGCCTCGTCGTACGCCGGCGCTTCTCTTTCCTCAAAGCAGATGGCATCCACGGGGCACGCAGGGAGACAATCGCCAAGACCGTCGCAGTAGTCCTCTCTCGTAAGCTTTGCTTTGCCATCCATCATTTCTATCGCTCCCTCGTGGCACGCCGCAGCACAAGCGCCGCAGCCGTTACATTTTTCTTCGTCGATTCTGATTATACGTCTTCTCATATTCGTAAAGCTCCTTTTTTATGATAACTTTTCTGTCAGAAGTGTGTGCTGCTTGGAAGCTTAGAAGCACTTCCCTTCACGGCAATCTTCAACGCCCTCGCGGCGGTAGCAGATCTCGTTTGCGCACTGACCGTTTTCCATAAAGGAAACAAGATTCTTTACCGTTGTTTCCGCGATGTTTTCAAGAGCCTCCTCGGTCAGGAATGCCTGATGGGAGGTGACGATAACGTTGGGCATGGAAATGAGACGTGCGAGTACGTCATCCTCCAGAATGTGCCCCGATTTGTCCTCAAAGAAAAGGTCTGCTTCTTCCTCGTAAACATCCAGACACGCCGCCCCTACCTTGCGCGACTTGATAGCAGTGAGAAGCGCTTCAGCGTCTACGAGTGCGCCTCTTGAGGTGTTCAGTATGACTACACCGCGTCGGCATTTTTCAAGAGCGTCACCATCGATAATATGGTAGGTATCGTCCGTCAACGGGCAATGAAGGGAGATAATATCGCTTTCGCGGAAAAGCTCGTCGAGCGTCACATAGCGAACGGTGTCGCCGTTCGCGAAGTCCTCAGCCGGGTATTTATCGTATGCAAGTACCTTCATCCCGAAGCCGCGGCAGATATCGGCAAACACTCTTCCGATACGTCCCGTGCCGATGATCCCCACGGTCTTACCGTAAAGATCAAATCCCGTGAGTCCGCCGAGACTGAAGTTGAAGTCCTTCGTTCTGATATAAGCTTTGTGGATACGTCTGATGGACGTAAGCAGAAGAGCCATCGTATGCTCGGCAACTGCGTAGGGCGAATAAGCGGGGACACGCATAACGTGTACCTTTCCGTGAGCGTGCTTCATATCAACGTTATTGAAGCCGGCGCAACGGAGTGCCACCAGACGAACGCCCATTTCGTAAAGTCTGTCTATAACGGCAGCGTTGACCGTGTCGTTTACGAAAACGCAAACGCCATCGTAGCCCTGCGCAAGATCAACGGTGTCTTCGTTGAGTTTCGTTTCAAAATATTTGAGCGTAACGTCATGCTCTCGTGCGTATTTTTCAAAAGAGATCTTATCGTATGATTTGGTATCGAAAAATGCTATTTTCATATTCTGTTTTCCTTTCGCCGCTTATACGGATAGTGTATTTTTATCTGAGTTTGTTTTGTCTCTTGTTTTTACACTTATATTATAGTATAATCAAAACGTGATTTCCGTTGAATTTTCAACATAAGGAGAATGTTTTGAAAAATTATTCTGAAATAATCCGCCAATGTACCCTTTTCGATTCCATCAGCGACGATGATCTATACAGAATGCTCACCTGCCTTGGCGCCGAAACGGTGAGTTTCGATAAAAAATACACCGTTTTCCGCGAAGGCGCTCCCGCCCGTCAGATAGGCATCGTACTATCCGGCTCCGTACAGACGGTGCGCGTCGATTACTTTGGCAACAGAAGTATCATCTCCGAAAGTAAGGCGGGTGAGGTTTTCGGCGAGGCGTTTGCCTGCGCAGAAGCGACATCCACCCCTGTCACCGTCATTGCCAACGAGCCTGCCGTGACGATGCTCATCGACTGCTCTCATATACTCCACACCTGCAAAAACAACTGCTCATTCCATCAGCAGCTCATTTATAATTTGATGAAGATACTCGCAACGAAGACCATTCTCTATCATGAACGCATTGAGATAACCTCCGCCCGCACGACCAGAGAGAAGCTGCTTGCTTATCTTGCCCTGACAGCAAAAAAGGCGGGGAGCAATTCATTTGACATTCCTTTCGACAGGCAGGAGCTGGCAGACTATCTTGAGGTAGACAGAAGCGGTCTTTCCGCTGAAATAAGCAAGCTTCGCCGCGAGGGCGTCATTGAATGCAGGAAGTACCATTTTAAATTTCTCTGATACCGTTCATCGAAAAACAGCAGTCCTCAAAAGTGCTCCTGCCGTTTATTTTACGCCATAATACTATAAAGTATTAGCAACTATTGACGATTTTAACGGCTCTTTCGTTTCTTTTCCTTGCTAAATAAACGAGTAAATGATATACTTAATAAAGAAACAAATTAAAAATATATTTTAGGAGCAATCACGCTATGAAAAAAACACTTGTGGCACTTTTCCTGCTTTTTTCACTTATCTGCACCGTTGCCTGCAGTGGTGATGATGCTGCTGACGGCACCGACGACAAAAGTGGCACCGAAACCGGATCGGCGATAGTTTCCGACACGGAAAAAGAGCCCGAAGCAAACGAAGACTCCGAAACGGAAACGAACACCGGATCCGATAAAAACGAAGGCTCCGAAACTCCGGTCGAGGTTACCTATGAAAAGGTCACCGTCACCGAGGATATGATCTCCAGCTCCACTCCCTGGAACAACGGCGGCGACGTTGCAGCAAAGGCGTTTGACGGCAACACCTCCACCTTCTTCGACGGTGTTGAAGAGGGATGGATCCGCGTTGACCTTGGCGGTGAGTTCGTTATAGGCAAGCTTGGCTTTGCACCGCGCAGTGGATACGAGTCCCGTCTTACCGGTGAATTCTATGGAAGCCTTGACGGACAAAACTGGTATCTCATCTACGATATCAAGTCCGCCCCCTCTGCAAAAAAGACGGTAAGCTATGAAAAATTCGAGACGGTTGCCGCGTTCAGATTCGTAAAATACGAAAATGTGAGCGACTGCGCAAACATCTCCGAATTTGAGATCTACGTTGCAAGCGGCATTCCCGATGACGAGCTTGACGCCGTTACCCGCGACACATACGCCGACGGCTCATACGAAGTCCTCACCGACACTCCCGAGGACAGAGGTATGACCAAGATCGACACCTCCGCCAAGGAGGGAGAAGTTCCCCTTATCGTTTGCGATAACAATCCCTCCACCGTTTTCACCGACAAGGGTGAGATCATCATACCTCTCGGCGGCACGTACCCCATTGGCGCCATCGCCTATATGGGCGGCAGCAACGACGCCGTTAAGCCTGCCGACATTGTGGGCGGTGAATTCTACGGAAGCGCCGACGGCGAAAACTGGGTGCTTATTTATAAGATAACGGAAGCTCCCGAATCCGTATGCTCCACCTTCGTTTATTGCGGCGATCTTCTCACCACGGGCAACTTTGCATATATCAAATATGAAAATCCCGATAAGATAGGTGCTGTTTCCGAAATAAGAGTATACGCCATGACAGACGACCTTTCCGTTTCCCTGACGACACTCCCATTCGCAACCTCCGAGAATGGAGACGTAAACAATATCGCTCTTTACTGGGGATCCACCTTTGATGCTGATATTTACGAGATCTACCGCTCAAACGGCGGCGATTACGAGCTTGTATACACCGGCACGGGTACGTCCTGGCAGGATTACGATCTCCCTCTCGGCGAATACAGCTACATAATGAAGGCCGTGAACGGCTCCACAAAGCTTGAAAGCGCTCCTGCTTCAGCCAAGGCATACGAAATGCCCGACGTGAAGCTTTCCACCATTAATAATCAGACGACTGCGGGCGGTCTCTCCACGAAAAGCGGGATCTACAGCGACGGCAAGTATTACAGCTATTCCGTCAGCGTTTCCGCAGGCAAGGCCACTGTCACCGAAAGAACCTCCACCGACGGCTACAATTTCCCCAGCTCCAAGGTAATTATCAAATCCGACGCTCACGAGCTTTTAGGAAGCTGCAAGATCGAAAGCGTGAAGGTCGTTTACAATGAGGCGCAAAACAAGGTCATCATTGCAGCTCACTGGGAAAAGCCTGACGGCTACGCAGACGGTAAGCTCCTCCTTATCACCGGTACTCCCGGCGGTGAATTTACCGTTCATAACATCTGGAATCCTCTTGGCATCGAAGTACGCGACCTTTCCGTCTTCATCGACGATGACGGTCAGGGCTACCTCCTTGCGGCGGCAAACAAACCCGGTCAGGGTGCAAACGCCACCATCTACGTTTTCAAATTCAACGACGATTTCTCCGATATCGAGTCTATCGCAACGACGCTTTTTGAGAATCAGTACCGCGAAATGCCGAACGTCGTGAAACACGAGGGCTGGTACTATCTCTTCGTTTCTCAGGCGGCAGGCTGGTATCCCAGCGCCGGTGCATACGCATCCTCCCGCAATATGACGGAAGGATGGAGCGAGCTTCGCTCCATCGGTAACACCTCCACGTTCTCGTCTCAGTCGAGCTGGATCGCCACCGTTGGCGAAGGCTCGCTGAAGAATCACATTATGTACGCATACCGCTGGATAGCAGGCTCGGGAACGAGCGGCACTATGCTGGCGCCCATCACCTTCTCCGACGGCATTGCATACTATGATTTCTACGGTAAGATACTTTATAACGCTGAGACCGGTGATATGATCCCCGTAACAAACGGCAAGCTCCTTTCACAGAATTGTGAGATCAAAGCTTCTCTCGGCTCAGCTAATGACTCCGATCCTTCCCTTGCCGTTGACGGTGACTACTTCACCTCATATACCGCATCCTCTGCAAGCTGGCCCGTAACGCTCACCCTCGATCTTGGACGACAGTGCGAGCTTACGAACCTCCAGATCTCCTGGTACATCTGCAAGGGCTCCGAGGGTTATTATATGTACACTGTTGAAGGCAGCGTTGACGGGGAGACCTGGGAGATGCTCTACGACAACACCAATGAATCAGACACAAAGGTGACAAAGACCTACGGCTTCAACGTAAACGACCTTGCAGGCTCTGCAAGATACGTTAAGATCACCGTAAAGGGCGCACGCCTCCAGAATAATCCCGATTATAACTGGTACACCCCCACCATTTACGAGATCAAGGTGTTCGGTAACGAAAAATAATACACAAAGAAAAAGCCTCCGAGGAGGCTTTTTCTTTTGGTTTCGAATAATGATTTATATCCTATACTTTCCGTAATTTGTCTTGAATTGATGCTTCGTTATGCTATACTAATATTATAAAACACCACTCGGAGGACCGTTATGAACGAAAAAGCATTCCGCAAGAACCCTATCATCACCTCCATCTACACCGCAGACCCTGCTCCCATGGTGGTGGGTAACACTCTCTATCTTTACACCACCCACGACGAGGACGAGCTTGTACGCGATTTTTACACCATGTTTAACTGGCACTGCTATTCCACCCGCGATATGGTTAACTGGACCGATCACGGTCAGGTCTTCTCCCTTGACGACATCGAATGGGCAGACGACAGAGCCTGGGCGCCTCAGGCTGTCGAGCGCAACGGAAAATACTATCTCTACTGCCCCGTTCACAAGATAAACGGAGGTATGGCGATCGCCGTCGGTGTGTCTGATTCGCCCACGGGTCCCTTCCGTGATCTTGGCTACCCTTTGGTTGACGAGGGCGACTGGAACGACATAGACCCCACCGTGTTCATCGACGACGATGGTCAGGCGTATCTTTATTTCGGAAACCCCGAGCTGCGCTATGTTTTGCTCAACGAGGATATGATCTCATATAATAAGGAGGTCGGCGTCGTTAAGATACCTATGACGCCCGAATCCTTCGGCGTCGGCGGCCACATGACGGGCACCACCTACGCGGAGGGACCTTGGTTTTATAAGAGAGAAGGCATATACTATATGGTATACGCCGCCTTCAACAAGGGCATCCATCAGGAGCATCTTGCGTATTCCACCTCCGCTTCCCCCACGGGTCCCTGGGTATACGGCGGTATACTTATGACCGAGGAGGGCGGCACCTTCACCAATCACCCCGGTGTTGTTGATTATAGGGGTCACTCATATCTCTTCTACCACACGGGAGAGCTTCCCGGCGGCAGCCTTTTCCACAGAAGCGTTTGCGTTGCCGAATTCAAGTATAACGAGGACGGCTCCATCGATACCGTCGAAAAATGCGACGGCGTTTACGGAATATGACGCAAAAAATAAGATCCGGACGGGGTGTCCGGATCTTTATTTTTTATAAGTCCTCGCTCGGGGTATTTTTCATAAAATAAACGACGAATGGGATGGTGAAAAGTCCCGTGATCATATCGCTGACCGGCTGCGCCAGCTGTATTCCCGTGAGTCCGAAGAAGCTTGAAAGCACCCACAGCACGGGGATAAGCACGGCGCCCGACCTCATAACGGCAAGCGCCGTTGCAATACCTGCCTTTCTGATGCTTTGATAAAGCATATTGACGGGTACGAATATGGGGCAGAACAAAAGTCCCAGAACCGCATATCTGAGTGCAGGCACGCCGATCTCTATAACATCCTCTTCCTTTTGGAAAAGCGCCACAACGTCGTCAGCAAAGATAAGTCCCACAATGGCAACGGTAAACACGATAACAAAGGTCACCATCATCGTGAAGAAGAGTCCGCGCTTTACGCGACGGTACTTTTTCACCTGATAGTTGAACGCCGCAACGGGTTGGAACCCCTGACCAATACCGAGGCCTGCGCACATAACGAGTCCTGAATATCGGTTCACGATACTCATTGCCGCGATCGCGGAGTCGCCGTAAGGCTTAGTGAGATTATTGAGCATACCGCTTGAGATGGATGTGAGACCCTGCCTTATGAAGGACGGGAAACCGACCTTCAGTATAGACGCATACACACTTGCACGCTTTGATATGGAGCGAATGGATATCCGCCCTTCCGCCATACGGAAATACATCACGAGAAGCAAAACGAAGCTGACGGTCTGGGAGATGGCGGTCGCCATACCTGCGCCGTAAACGCCCATTCCCACCTTCATAACGAAAATATAGTCGAGAAGGATATTCAAAAGACCGCCCGTTGTAAGTCCGATCATTGCGTAAAAGGCTTTGCCCTCATATCGCAGATTGTTATTGAGTATCAAGGAACAAATGAAAAACGGCGCTGATGCAAAGACCCAAAATCCGTAGTCGCACGCGTGCGGAAGTATCGTGTCCGTGCTTCCCAGAAGCGTCATCAGCGGTGACAGAAACGAAAGTCCGAATACGAGGAAAACAACGCCAACGGCTCCGCCCGAAAAAAATGCAGTGGAAACGTATTCGGATGCGCCTTTTCTGTTACGGTCCGCAAGCTCCTTAGATACGAAGGTGCCCGAGCCGTGGCCGAGCATAAACGCCACGGCTTGTATGATCGTTTGCAGAGTCAGCAGTATGCCCGTTGCGGCTTGCTCCGATTCGCCCAGTCTGCCAACGAAATAAGTGTCCGCCATGTTATAAAGACTCGTGATGAGCATAGACACCGTAGTCGGTATGCCAAGGGTGATCACGAGACGTTCCACGGGGGTCTCGGTCATTTTTTTGAAGTTTGCTTCGTTATCTTTCACGTCGGGAATACTTCACTTTCGCAAATGATCAATATTTTCTTCCGTAAAGGCGGTTAAGTCTTTCGTAAAGAGATGCGGGGATGGAATCAAGCTGCTCCTTTGTGATGCGGAAGCTCCAGTTATCGGTGGCAACACCGGGCTTGTTCATACGGGTGTCGGCGCCGTAGCCGAGAATATCCTGCACGGGAAGCACCACGAGACTTGAGGACGACGCCATAACGGTGCGGATAACGTCAAGGCAAGCCGCACTCCAATCTTCGCGGCATCCGCAATAATCGAAAAGATCACGCCGCCTTTCGGGAGGCATTTCCCAAATAAAGCCGAGCAGCGTGTTATTGTCGTGAGTGCCCGTGTAAGCAACGGAATCGGTGACGTAATTATGGGGTCTGTGAAGAGAGTCGCTCTCAGAAATAAAGCCAAACTGCAAGACCCGCATTCCCGGAAATCCGCTTTCAAGAAGCATTTCGCGAACCTCATCGGTAATATCCCCAAGGTCCTCAGCGATGATGAGCTTATCCTTTGAAACGTCCTTTATAACGTTGATCAGCTCCATCCTCGGACCGGGACGCCACTCCCCTTCCTTTGCCGTTTTCGCAGTGCCGGGGATAGCGTAATATGATTCTATAGCACGGAAATGATCTATACGTACACCGTCGAAAATGGTGAGCATAAATGAGATTCGGTCACGCCAGAAGGTGTAGCCGTCCTTTTTCATATAGTCCCAATCGTAAAGGGGATTGCCCCAAAGCTGACCGTCCTCGGAGAAATAATCCGGGGGCACACCTGCCACCCAGGACGGTCTGCCGTCTCTGCCCAGAAGATACTGCTTCCGATCCGCCCAAACGTCGCTGCTGTCAAGAGACACGTAGAACGGAATGTCGCCGATTATGCCGATGCCGCGACTGTTTGCGTATGCTTTTATCTCTTCCCATTCCATGAAAAATTCGTATTCGATAAATTTCCATGCACGCTCAGTCGCCTCGTCGTATTCTTCTGTATCCCACTCCGTCCATGGGCGGCCGCCGTTCTTCTCTCTTATAGCCATAAAGCGGCAAAAGTCCGCAAGATGCGGGTGAGAGGTCATATACGTCTCTATCTTTTTCGCGAAGGAATCGTTTTTATATGCACGCTGTGCTGCACGGAAAAGAAGCGGCAAGCGCTCTTTGCCAAGACGCTCAAACTCGCAGGCATAGGGTGTTTTTTCCTCAGCAAGCAGAAGCTCAGTTTTGGTGACAAGTCCTTTGCTATAAAGAACGTCAAGGTCAATGAAATAAGGATTGCCTGAGAAGGCAGAGGCAGAGCTGTAAGGGGATGCATAGCTGTCGGGCACGCAGAAAGGGAGCGTCTGCCAATAGGAAAATCCCGCGGCAGCGATCTTGTCAACGAAGGCTTTTGCACCGTTGCCAAAGCTTCCGCATCCGTACTTGCCGGGAAGGGACGATATATGTAATAGTATTCCGCTGTCTCGTTTCATAAGTGATCTCCGTTCTGCCGTCGAATACGGCATAAATGTCGGTGCTGTCTCAGGACGGTACTGCCCGCCCGGAACAAATTAATGAATACAACAGAAATATTAGCACAAAACCGAAGAAAAATCAATATGCCCCGGGATCTTGGCGCGTATGTTGACACTATACAATAAAATGCGCAAAAAACCTCTGAAATATTTAAAAATATCTTTGAAAATACTCTTGCAATCGCAGATTTGTTATGATATAATACTTTCGTTCGTGATTTGATAAATAATATAACTTATATATATGGAGGTGTATCTCTATGGCAAAATGCTGTATCTGCGGAAAGGGCGTAACTTTCGGTCACAACGTATCTCACTCCGAGCGCAAGACTTCCAGAGCTTGGAAACCCAATATCAGAAAAGTCCGCGTTGATGATAACGGTACTCACAAGACTGTTAGCATCTGCTCCCGTTGCCTTCGCTCCGGCAAGGTAAATCGCGCCGTCTGACTTTAATACTGAAACGCGAATACAGGCTGACTTTTACGTCCGCCTGTTTTTGTTTATTTTCATTATGACACTTTTACTTGCACATAACACACCCGAAAGCATCGTTTCCGCGGCGGTCTCCCGCGGGTTTTATCCCGTTATAATGCCGCCGATGGCCGGCATGGCGGCGCCCGTGGCATCACATCCCGATATGCTTCTTTTTTGCGGCTTCGGCAAGCTTTTCGCTCGAAGCTCACATCTTGAAAGCGCGGTATTTTCAGCTTCCGTTCGCGAGATCTTACACCGCTCACCAAACCTTACGCTTTGCCCCTCCTCTGACGCACCTTCAGCCAAATATCCATCAGACGTGGCGTTCAACTGCCTCCACCTGCCCGGTGTGGCGCTCATAGGCAAGGCGGATTACGTTTCGCGCGCTCTTTGCCGTACTGCCTCGCTAAATATGACGCCAATGATCGATACCCGTCAAGGATATTCCAAGTGTTCCTCCGCCGTTCTTGGCGATGGGGGAAAACACGGCACCGCCGTTATCACAGCCGACCCTTCGATATACACCACCGTTACGGAATGCGGTGTTCACGCCGCTAAAATATCGTCGGGACACGTTTCCCTCCCCGGCTACGACACGGGATTTATAGGAGGCGCCTCTTTTTACTGTGACGGCATACTTTATTTTCTCGGAAATATTGAATCTCATCCCGATCGTGATATAATAAAGTTAACGGCAGAGCGTTTCGGTGTCGGAATCGTTTCTCTCACTGATGACGAGCTTTTCGACGCCGGCTGTCTTTTAGTTAAATAATCCAATCAGGTAACGACAAATGGAATTTCTTCGCATACCTCTTCTCGTATATTTTATCGTCATTTCTATCATTGCTGTGGCAGCCACCGCATACGATAAATCTGCCGCATGGAAGCGCGCCAGACGCATCCCCGAACGCACGCTCCTCGTCATTGGCGTCGTTGGCGGTGCGCTCTTTATGTTTATCACTATGAAGCTGTTACATCACAAGACCCGCCACGCAAAATTTATGATGCCTCTTCCCATACTTATCGTTATCCACGCGGCTCTTGCCTGGCTCGTATACGTTGGCTGACTGCCGCTTTCTCTTACAAAATAATTTAAGGGTAAAGATCCGCCGATTTTGGAATATACGCGGCGGAAAATGAGCGCCTATGAAAAATAAAAGAACCGATAAACGGACCGTCGTAATATCACTCTTGCTGGTGTTTTTCTCCTGCACCGCCGTGTTTTCATTTTATAAAGTCATAACGATCAACAAAGAATACAGCGATAGCAAAAGATCCTACGACGATCTTCTGGAGTACATAATAATACCCTCTGCGTCTCTCTATGACGGAGCCGCAGACACCGATCCGGAAACGGATTCCATGACAGACGAGTATATACCGCCTGCAACGAATCCGGTCGCCGATGAAACGGAAGGCCCCCTTCCCATCGAATCAGACACGGAAAATCTCAGCTCAGACACCGATCCGGCCGCTGTGACTGATACCGACAAAGCCGAGACGACGGAGCCACAAAAAGAAACGGAAACTCCGGAAAAGTCCGCTTTTCCCGTCGTTGATTTCGACGCACTTTCCGACATAAATGAAGATATCATCGCCTGGATATACATTGAAGGCACTAACATCAACTATCCTGTAGTTCAGGGTGAGGATAACGACTATTACCTTCACTATACCTTCACCGGCGAGGAAAACCGTGTTGGCTCAATCTTTATGGATTATCGCTGCGAGAACGGCTTCACGGGCAGAAACTCCGTTATCTACGGTCACCGTCTTTCCGACAAGACGATGTTCACCGCGCTGAAAAATTATAAAAAGCAATGGTATTACAACACTTACCCCAACTACGTTATCGTCACTCCGGAAAAGAATTACTTGGTGAAGATCTTCTCAGGTTACGTTGCCACCGTCAAGGATGAGGCGTGGCAGGTCAATTTTGACAGCGATGAAGAGTTCGAAATCTGGCTCAAAAACACGAAAGCAAAATCCCTTTTCAAATCAAACGTAACGCCAAAAGCCACCGATCATATCATCACCCTCTCCACCTGCACCTACGAATTCGATAATGCAAGATTCGTTTTATTCGGCGTGCTTACGGAACAGAAATAATAAAAAATCACCGCAAAACGTGACACATGTCCCGTTTTGCGGTGATTTTGATTTTGCAATTTACCTTATTCCTCTGCGGCGCGAAAGCGCGAAAGAAATGACAACGGCACTCACGGCTGTAAACAAGTATGCTGTAGCGTAGCTGCCCGTCTCGGGGGCAACGTACTCTATCTCATATCCCTCACCAACATAAGTATCATACCATGAATACGGATCTATCTCTTCTTTTTGAGGACCGTAGGAAGCGTAAAGCTCTGCAACCTCACCGTCATTGAGTGCGCGGTCATATATAACGACTTCATCAACAAATCCCATATCGTGACCTATATCCCAGCTATACTTACAGCAGTAGATGTAATTTTCTTCGCTGCCGTGAGTATACGGGTTCGGAAGTCCGCTGTATTCTCCGATGTTTTTTCCGTTTTGGTACAGCGTTACCGTGTATGTATCAGTTGATTCAATGTAATCGCAGGAAGCAACCACGTGAAGCCACGCTGCGATAACCGAACCTTGAGTCGGATATTCGCCATCCGTTGAGTACTTATACGTCACTTCAGCAGAATCTTCATTTTCTCTGTATGCTATCATCGGTCCCGTACTTACCCATCCGCCATCACCGGAATTAACGGATATGAATTTTGAAAGATCGTCTAAAAGTCCACCGTAATCCTTGAAGCTGTCGGGAGAGCAATAAATCAAATAATCAAAATCGGTTCCACCGCTTCTTCCGTCAAGGATCCAGAGTCCCATCGTAAAATCGCTGTTCGCGGGGCTTATCATTGTGTTGAATCCCACGTGCCCCTCTCCGTAATTATGCTTATAGCTGTACCCTTCCAGTCCCCGATACCACTTTGGATCACGTTCAAAAACAATATCGTCTTTAGCTGTCAGGTTTCGTCCTATCAGCGTTCCGTATTCACCGTTAACGGAGTTTTTGAAATTGCCATCAAGCTTGAACCATCCGACAAGTCCGTCCTGCGGCATTTCTGCCGCTGATACAGGCAAGGTGAAAATTGATGTGAGTACAAATGAAACGATCAACAAAACGACAGTTCTTTTCATGGCCTTACTCCTCTCTTAATTCTCTGATAGTTTTAGTAGTCAACTATGTATTTTTATTATACATTATTCACACTATATTTGTCGACTTTTTTATAGAATTATTTCACGTTTTCTAAAAATTTACTTTTTGTCAGAAATCAACAAAAACCGCACGGTCTTTTTGTGAACCGTGCGGTTTTCATTTTTACTTAAGATATTTTTCAATGTAGTTTTCGCCGGTGCCGTAGGTTTCTAGGACGTAGTCCATATCCTTGTCACCTCTTCCGGAAACGTTGACGAGGATGCTGCCCGTGTTATGCTCTTTCGCATATCTGATACCGTATGCGAGGGCGTGGGAGCTTTCGATTGCGGGAATGATCCCCTCGAAGCGGGAAAGGAGATAGAAGGCTTCAAGCGCTTCGTCGTCGGATGCGGTAACGTATTCAACTCTGCCGATATCGTGGAGGAATGCGTGCTCGGGACCGACACCGGGATAGTCAAGACCGCTGGCAACGGAATAAACGGGAGAGGGCTCGCCGTTCTCGTCCTGAAGGAAGTAGCTTTCATATCCGTGGAGCTTGCCGGGAGTGCCGTACGTCATGGAAGCCGCGTGCTGACCGACCTCGGAGCCGCGTCCGAGAGGTTCAACTCCGTAGATCTCAACTGGATCTGCAAGGAACGGGATGAAAAGACCTGCTGCGTTACTTCCTCCGCCGACGCAAGCTGCAATAGCATCGGGGAAATTGCCAGTCATTTCGAGGAACTGCTCTCTTGCCTCGATACCAACGACAGACTGGAAATCTCTCACCATCTTCGGGAAGGGATGAGGCCCCATAACGGAGCCGATGCAATAGATGGCGTCCTTATATTCCTTTGCGTATGCTTCGAACGCTGCATCGACTGCTTCCTTGAGGGTCTTCTGACCAAAGGTAACGGGGACAACGTTTGCGCCGAGAAGCTTCATTCTGGACACGTTGGGCGCTTGCTTAGCTATGTCTACCTCGCCCATGTAAATGTCGCATTCGAGTCCGAAATATGCCGCGGCAGTTGCGAGAGCAACTCCGTGCTGCCCCGCGCCGGTTTCTGCGATGAGCTTCTTTTTACCCATATACTGCGCGAGAAGACCTTCGCCCATACAGTGATTGAGCTTATGTGCGCCGGTGTGGTTCAGATCCTCACGCTTAAGATATATCTGACAGCGACCGAGAAGATTGGAGAGTCTCTCGCAATGATAAACCGGAGTAGGACGGCCCTGAAATTCGCGGCGGATACGGCGAAGCTCGTTAATGAACTTCGCGCTTCTGCAAATGGTTTCATATGCATCGTTTATCTCGACGAACGCAGGCTCAAGCTCAGGGGAGAGGAATGCACCGCCGTGTCTGCCGTAGTAGCCTCTTTCGTCGGGGTACTGCTTCAAATAATTATCAAATTCCTTATAATTAGCTTTCATTTTTATGCTTCCTTTCGTTATTAGGTTATGATCGTTAGGCAATTGCAACGTATTTTTTCGTCATCCGGAGATACCGCGCCAGCATCCGGTCGCTCTGCCGATTCTGTTTCGTTTCATATTAATCTCCATTCCGCCGCCAACAGCGGCACAAATACATATCGTAATCCTCGGCGCCGCATTTATGCGGCAAAACGGGTTGTGTCCCGTTTTGCGAGGATTTCAGGCGTGTAACAGCAGAGTTACGCATAGTGTGACGATACTTTCATGCTATACTCCATTCTGCTGCGAATTGCGGCACAAATCCAAGATATAGAGACGAAAACAAAAAACGCTCCCGTCCCGTCTGCATAACAGGACAGAAGCAAAGCTCCGCGGTGCCACCTGAATTGAGGATATATCTCCTCCGCTTTATAAGATACCATCATATCTTCGCAACACGATAACGGGTCGCTCCCGTCGGCACATACTAAACCTTACGTCGTTCCTTGCCGCCCTCACGAGTCCATTCGCCATAGTTTCCCCCACGGTATTCTCACCATCGACCGCTCTCTTTACGGATCCCCTACGGTTACTTCTCTCGTTCATCGGTTTTATAGAAGGATTATACCGCGCGGACGGTGATATGTCAAGTGTTTATGAGAAAAAGATACGCAAAGCGCGCTAAAAAAGCCGATACGGTTCATCCGTATCGGCTTTTTGTTTAGGTGATATTATCAGTCGAGCCAAGCGATCTGAACGAGCTTCTCGTCAAAATAGGAGTAGATAACGTCGGGATATACCTGGATCTCTGCTTTTTGCCACTTACCGGTCTCCATGCCGATGAGCGTGGAGGTCTGGATATTGGTCTTGGAGCCGCTGATTATCTTCTGCACTGCACCGGCTCCGCTCCATCCGCCGTAGTTGTAGTTCCAGTAATCGTTATCGGACTCGTAGCCGAATACGATGGCGGTGAATTCATAAGAACCGGATCCGCTCACTCTGTAGCAGTCCATAAGAACCTTATAGCCGCCACAGGTTTCGGGGATATCGATCTCGGGGAATATCATCATTGCGCCGTAAATGGTCTTTGCTCCCGCATAGGAGAGTACCTTATTATCAACGGTGGTACCGTCGTTGAGTACCTCGTCGGTTACGACCCAATCACCTTCTGCGTAGGTGTAAACGCCACCGTTACGTACACCAAAGGTACACTTGGAAACGAAATCGTCTGCATCTTCGAAATCCTCGAAGAAATATACTTCGCCGGTCTCAGCGTCAACGATCTGGAAGTTATCAATGTAGAACTGAGTATTCCACTGACCGACACCGAAATTACCCGTAATAAGCGTGAGTCCTTCTTCCATTTCACCGATACGGATCACTTCTTCGCCGCCAACATAAACGGTGATCTTCTTCTGAGAAAGAAGAACGGATCCTGCAGTCCATGCGCCTGCTGTCACACCAACGCCGATCTCACTGACGACCTCGGAGGTACCGTCAGTCACTTTAAGCACTCTGGTACCGGCGGTGGAAAGCTCGAGAGCGTAATAGTTCTTTTCATCCTTAACGCAGAAATAAACGTACGCAATCTCAGTTTCATCAGCGAGCTTAACTTTGACGTTTACGCGGTAGGGACCCCATTCGCTGTTACCCATAATGATCATAGCGTCCGCAGCATCCTCCGCGGAGAAGGTAAGCTGCTTATTGTCTTCGTCGAGATCATCAGCACCGATGACCCAATCGGAAAGGGTTCCGTCCCAGTTTCCGCCGGGAGCTGCAAATCCCGCAAAGAGGAGAGAATTAAGCTCGGTGATCTCTTCAAATTCTTCATACATAATATCCTGCTTGGAGCCGGTGAGGATACGGAAGTTGTCGAAATCAACGCCTGCCTTATTAGCACCAAGACCTACCATACCGGTATACTGAGCGTCGGGATCGGGGACATAATCGGAGAAGAATTCCGTGGAGAGACCATTTTCTTCAAGTTCAACCTCGGTTTCCTCTTCGGTTTCTTCTTCAGTCTCTTCGTCGCTGCCGGAAAGATCTGTGTCGTCATTGCTTCCTGAGCCGTCAACTGCGGGGGGCAGCGAATCGTCGTCTCCGCACGAAGAGAGGAGAGCCATTGAAAGAAGCATCACAAGAACGAGTAAAAGTGAAATGAATCTTTTCATTGTTATATTTCCTTTCCAATTTTTCTGGGATTCCCTATGCTGTTTTTGTGCATTCAGGATAAAATAACTATATCATTATATCGGCTGTATGTCAATAATGTTGACGAATATAATGTTGAAATATAACTGTTTTTATTCGTAGAGAGCCCAAACGACAGCGTCTCCGGAGGGCATTGTGAAGGTGGTCTCAAGAGCCGTTGCGTCCGCGATAGTACCTGCAGATGCGCGCCAGCCGGCAAAGGTCTTGCCATCTTTTTCTGCTTCGGCGGTAATTGTGATCTCAGCACCCGTTACGGCAACGGTTCCGTTTTCGCTTCCGTCAGCCTCACCGTCATGGATAAAGAGGATGGAGGACGTAGTGCTATCCATATCAACGATATACCAGCCGCAGCCTTCGCCATCGGTAAGCTCGACGACAGCGCCGTTATCGGGCGTTGCAGTTACGATGAAGGAGCCGCCATCGCAGGAGATAGTGGCAAGACCTTCACTGTTAACCGTCAGTGTGAATGCCGTGGGAGAGTCGGGGAGAGTTACGGCGCCTGCATTTGCAGCCGCGTAAACTGCATCGTCAACGGCGTAGAGATAGCCGTCTCTGTTACCCTTGATGTATACGGTATAGATCGTCTTATAATCCTTCTTTTCCACGGTAGTACCGGGAACGAGCTCAATGGTATAGTCAAGAGCAAGGTTATCAGGATAATCAATGGAATAGTCCCACCAGAGACCTATACCAACGGAGGTGGCTGCAGTGTCGAGGATATAGTCGGCATCCGCATACTTGAATTTATAGGACTTGGTGAAATCAATACCCGCAAAGCCTGCATCGTTGGGATATGCAAAAACAGTGACTTCTCCTGAAAGATCGGGAGCTTCTTCGGTGGAAAGTCCCGTTACGGTAACGGTATCGGGAACGGGAGTCCACGCACCGTCAAGATCCGTGAAGGGATAAAGCTTCGCAAAGAAACGATATGTATCGATATCGTAATTATAAAGCTCCTGACGGGTGTTTATAGGTCCGCGAACGCCGTCCCATGTATCATCGGCGGCAGACTCGTTCATAACATTGAACCAGATAGCGGACATAGTTGCGAAGAATTCATCGGAATTTGAAATAGCATAGGAATCGGGCCAGAGTCCGGCTGCCTTTGCGTGACGGTATATCATCTGGAATTCAGCAGCAAGAGCAGGATCAGCCATCATATCGATGCCGGCGATCTTGATACCGTGCGCAAACTCGTGAACGAGAATGTTTTCGTTTTCGTATGCGGTGTAATAATCGGGATCGGGGCTGTCGGAGTTTGCAGCTGTCCAATGCCAGATGTTGGATTCCGTGATACTGCAGGTGATGCCGCCAAATCCTTCAACGTAAAGCATAGACGTATCGTAATCGCCTCTGTGCTCAAGGATATAGTATGCATGCTCACCCTTTCCGTAAATAGCAAGCTTGATACCGCTTGCTTTCATCTGTGTAACTACGTCGGGGCAGTTTGCCAGCATTTGGTCAACGATCTCGCCTGCGCGCTCGAGCGTCTCCATTCCGCGGATAAGCTTAGCGCTTCCAACGATAGTGATGCCGCATTCGGGAGTCGTATATTCATATTTATAATACGCTTCGTAGGGTGCCTCGTAGGTCACTTCCTTGTGAACTATAGTGATGGTCTCGTCGCCCTCTACGGGAGTTGCGAGCTTGAGCGTGAGCATATTGTCGAAGAAGACGGCTCCGCCGTAGCCATAATCCAGATCGAATTTGATCTCGTTGCCTTCAGCGTCGAAGGCGTCGAAGAACATCGTTCTGGGATCGGATCCGGAATAGTCGTCAGAGTAATATACCTCAACGTCAGTTGCGGAAACTCTCTTGGCAGAAACGATGTCGGACTTTTCGCCTTCATCTCCGGCGTTTTCGGTTTCCGCTCCGGTATCAGTATCGGACACGCTTCCCGTTCCCGAATCATCGCTTGTACCGTCGTCACCGCCGCAGGATGCGAAGGAGCCTATAACGACAGCCAACACCAAGAGGAGAATGATCAGATTGAATTTTGTTTTCATGTGCATCTTTTTCCTTTCGGATAGTTATGAAATTATAATACCACAGATTTGAATAATATTCAAGACTGTTTAATATATTCAGTCGTTTTCACTTTTCTTTTGCGAAAAAACAAATATTTATTCAGCTCGGCACCCAGGAAAAGTATATACATCAGCATATATATCCACAGCATCAGCATCATTATCGCAGTGAGACTGCCGTAAATATGGGATACATTTGAAAATTCATCAATAAAAAACGAAAACGCAAAGGAAGAAAGCACCCAACCTACAGTGGCAAAAACAGCACCCTTGGCGTGATCTTTGTATTTTCCCATACCGGCACTCACGGGAGTCAGCGTTCTGTACATAAATATGAAAAACTGCAAAAGCAACACGGAAAACAGCACGGGTGAATATCTCACAGCCGCGTCCGTCACAGATCTTAACGGAGGCACCGCTTCTCCGAGCAATCTGCGCAGAGCATCCCCGAAGACGAGAAAAACCAAAAGCGCCACCAGCAAAGCGATCAGCGCAGCTGTCAAAATAATACCGCGCACAGTTTCTCCTATGAAAGTACCGGAATCCTCTCCGTAAAGACTGAACACACCGCGACGTAACGCTTTCATTCCTCTCGACGCACTCCACAAAAGTCCCATGGCAGAAAGTGAAAGAGGCGTTGGCACGGACGCCCCCATAAAAGACAGAAATTCAGACGTTACGTATTCGCCGAGCACACCCGGTATCTGTTCTCCGATAAATCTAATATACTCGAAGGCTCCGTCCGGAACAACATACCTCGCCAGCGCTACGAGCATAATGAGAAACGGTACTGCTGACAAAACGATGTAAAAGGCGGATTCTGCCGAATACACGTTTATTTTATCACGCCTAAGTTGCGAAAGAACCGCATCAGCCGCCTTTCTGCACCGCTGAAAAGATATGACCGCCGATCTCATACTCCACCTCCTCACAACGCGCTTTCCTTTCAGATTATGCAGGATGCGTCGTTTTTATGCGTTTGTGTAATTTTTTTGACCTTTTTCGTGTTTCGTTATGCATCTGCATAGCTTTACAGACGCAGCCGTGTCGTTGCAGACGGCTGCAGCTATCGCTCACTCTCAAACAAATATATTGTCATTTCCCGTTTTTATAAACAGTTTGTTAACAATTATGCGTTATAATACACTTTAAGATATTATAATCACGATAATTTTACGGTACAGCATTATGAAAAAATACAATGTTTTTTACAATCTTACACTTTTCTTCACCATTTCCGCAACTCTCGCGCTCGTAGCCATAAGAGCAGCGGCTCTCATACTGGATTTTGAAGTATCCACCGGATATTATTCGCTGGATTCATTCCTTTCAAACGTATTTTCATACGCCGCGATCGTCGTTACGGCGTTGGTCTTCCTCGTATCATTTCTTCTCAGGAAATCCTTCGCAAAGGTAACGCCCGAAACTGATTCCGGCGTAATCATCTTCACCTCCGCACTCCTTTCCTTTATGATCATATCCGTGCTTATCTCAAGCATTTTCTCTCTTGAAGCACCCGTCGGACCGATAAAGATCATCGCTCTTATCCTTTCGGTACCCGCTGCGCTTTACCCCCTCATCGGTATCGCGCTTCCAATCCGCTCGGCAAGCGGAAAGACCGTGCTCGGAGCATTCATGCTCCTTTGGCTCTTCACCGTCGCACTTTCAGTCTATTTCAGCGACAAGGTTGCCATAAACAATCCAAACCGTTCGCTTGAGCTTGTGGCCGTTGCAGCCGTTCTTTTCTTCTTCGTTTTCGAATGCCGCTACACCTATGGCAAGTCCACCCCCTGGTGCTACGTCGGATTTGGCTTCGTCTCCGTCATCATCGTCGGACTCTATTCCCTCCCCAATCTTATGTTGGCACTCACGAACAATTATCCCGATGTTCTTGATATCACGTTTGAGTTCATTCTCGCTATCATCTGGCTTTATATTCTTCTCCGGCTTTGCGTTTATTCCAAGTCTGTCACAGACCCCGATGAGACAGCCGCCGTTGAAAACGGCGAAGATCAGGCTGAGACAGAGTCCTCCTTCGACCGTGTCTCCATCACGCTTTCAGAGGAGCTTGACGAAACTTCTGACGAAGATGCCGCCGACGCTGAATGACCGCCTTATTGATCATTTTACTGATTATAACAATATCTCACTAAATATTTATTACAAGGAGTAACTACCTATGGAAGACAAGAACGTATTTGACATTCCTGCACCGTCCCTCACCCTCGGTACCGCAGTTGCCGAAGCTCCCTCCCTCGTTATCCCCGGCACTGAAGAAGCAGCTCCTACCCCCGAATCCGTTGAGATTGACGACAGCATGCTCTCCGAAGAGGAAAAGCAGCAGGTAGCCGACTTCGCTGAAAAAATCGACATCACCGATTCTGCAGTCGTTATGCAGTACGGCGCCCCCGCACAGACGAAGGTATCTCAGTTTTCCGACACGGCTCTCGAAAAGGTCCGCACAAAGGATCTCGGCGAGATCGGCAATCAGATCTCCGCCCTCGTAGTTGAGCTCAAGGGTCTTTCCATCGAAGAAGAAGAAGAAAAGGGATTCTTCGGTCTCTTCAAGCGCACGACAAACAAGCTCGCCGCTCTTAAGGCAAAATACGATAAAGCAGAGGTCAACGTTGACAAGATCTGCGGCGCTCTCAAGGACCATCAGATCCAGCTTCTCAAGGACATTGCTACCCTCGATAAGCTCTACGCCGTTAACCTCACCTATCAGAAAGAGCTTACGATGTATATTCTTGCCGGTAAGAAGCGTCTCAATCACGAACGCGAGACTACCCTCAAGGAGCTACACGCAAAAGCAACGGCATCCGGTCTCGCTGAAGACGCGCAGGCTGCACGTGACTTCGCAGATCTTTGCGAACGCTTCGAAAAGAAGCTGTACGACCTTGAACTCACCCGTATGATCTCCATTCAGATGGCTCCTCAGATCCGTCTGATCCAGAACAGCGACACGCTTATGGTGGAAAAAATCCAGTCCACCCTCGTTAACACCATTCCGCTCTGGAAGAGCCAGATGGTCATCGCTATGGGTCTCACTCACGCAAGCCAGGCAATGGAGGCTCAGCGCGAGGTATCTGAAGTTACAAACGCGCTTCTCAAGCAAAATGCAGACGCGCTCAAGACCAGCACCATCGAGATTGCCAAGGAATCCGAGCGCGGTATCGTCGATATGGAAACCATCAAGCACACCAACAACCAGCTCGTTTCCACTCTCGAGGAAGTTATCCGCATACAGGATGACGGCAGAACAAAGCGCCGCGAATCCGAAGCAGAGCTCGTTCGCATTGAAGCCGAGCTCAAAACAAAGCTTCTCGAGATCAACACCGACCGCATCAATTGATACTTATCAACTGATATTCACGGGGGAGAGGTCCTTTCAGGGATCTCTCCCACAATAATTTTTTGCGCTGAGATTGCGCACCGGGTACTCTTATGACTATACTGACAGCCGACAGCATACACTATTCCATCGGCACGACGACAATTATCGACAATATTTCATTTTCAATAAACGAAGGCGACCGCCTTGGTATCGTTGGCGTTAACGGCAGCGGCAAGACCACCTTTCTTTCCATCGTCATGGGTGACGTGACTCCCGACAGCGGAAACATCTTCATAGCCAAGGGCAAGACGATCGGTATGCTACGTCAGAACGACGTTTTTGCTGTGAACGTAAGTTGCGAGGACACGGTACTTTCGCAGATGTACGGCGCCTTTCCGCATCTGATTGAAGCAGAAATAAAGCTTTCGGAGCTTGAAGCTTCGCTTCTTGAGCTTCCCTCCGATTCGCCCGAATACACACGCGCACTCGCCGAGCACGACCGCGTGAATAAATTCTACACAGAAAACGGCGGCCTTTATTATAAGTCTCGCTGTGTATCTGTGCTTGCAAGACTTGGCTTTGACGAAAGCTATCATTTTCTCCCCGCCTCTGCTCTTTCCGGCGGGCAAAGGACACGCCTTGCGCTCGTGCGTCTCATTTTATCCGAACCCGATATACTCATTCTCGACGAGCCCACGAACCATCTTGACATTGATTCCCTCTCGTGGCTCGAAGGTTTTCTTTCCACCTACAGAAAAACCGTTATGGTTGTGTCGCACGACAGATACTTCCTCGACCGTGTGACGAACAAAACTCTCGATATCGAAAACAAAAAAGCGAAGCTTTATAATTTCTCCTATTCGGGATACGCGGAGCAAAAGCGCCGCGACCGTGAGATCGCAGAAAAGCACTACAATCTTCAGCAAAAAGAGATCAAGCGTCAGCTTGATTTTATTGAGCAGCAACGGCGTTGGGGACGCGAACACAATTTTGTGACGATTCGAAGCCGCGAGAAGTATCTTGAGCGTATGACTCTCGTTGACAAACCCGAAAACATGCCGAAATCGATACGCTTCCGTCTCGAATCCTCGGGGCGAAGCGGAAACGACGTTCTCGACGTTCGCGGACTTACAATGGCGTATGATAATAACGAACTGTTCCGGGAGCTTTCGTTCTCCGTGAAGCGTCTTGACCGTCTTTTCATTACGGGAGCAAACGGATGCGGAAAATCGACGCTTATCAAGCTTCTGACAGGTAATCTTGACGCAAGATCGGGTGTTATCGAATACGGCTACAACGTTGAGATCGGCTATTACGATCAGGAAAACCAAAATCTCGACGACAGAAACACCGTTATCGAGGAGCTGTGGGGCGAATATCCGTCGCTGACACAGACTGAGGTGCGAAATGCTCTTGCCAGGTTCCTTTTCATTGGCGACGACATTGAAAAGCCTGTTTCCGTTCTTTCCGGTGGCGAACGCGCCCGACTTACGTTCTGCAAGCTAATTCTTTCACGTGTTAATCTGCTCATTTTAGACGAGCCGACGAACCACCTGGATATTAAGTCCCGTGAAGCGCTGGAGGAAGCGCTTTCCGAATTCGACGGCACCATCATTGCCGTTTCCCACGACAGATACTTCATCGACAAGCTTTCAACGCGGATACTTCCCCTGAAGCATTCAGGCTCAAAGGTGTGGGAGGGCGGATACGCCGACTATATGGCGCACCTTGGCACCACAGAAGCGGCGATTGCCGCTGTCGCCGTTGAAACCGTTTCCACAAACAAGGAAAAATATCTGAACTCCAAAAAAGAGGCTGCTGAAAAGCGGAAGCGACAGCGCGCGGCAGAAAAGCTCGCCGCAGACATCAAAGCCGCGGAGGACGAGATCGAAGCCATTGACGCGGAGCTTTTCGGCGAAGCTGCAACGGATTATATCCGTGCAGCTGAGCTTGACGCCCGTAAAACAGAACTTGAAGAATCGTTACTTCTCATGTACGAGGAGCAGGAAGCGGCGGAGGAAGAATAACCGGGGGCTTGCTCCCACCGAAAAAAACCGATAGATCTCTATCGGTTTTTTTATATTCTGTTCGGTGAATTCTTATTTAACGTTCTCTTTTATCGCCGGCTTCGCAAATGCACGGGGCGAAGCTTATACCGCCAAAGCTATACGTACCATGAGGCTCCCTCCCGGAGGAAGGCTATTTTACCGCTGATTCTGCGTACACTCGGCGGTGCTTTTTTATTATAGTTTCCTTGCTTTGAAGATAACGGATATGGGAAGCATCTTCGCTTTCTTCATTTTATCTGTCAGTCCCTCCGTTGCCGACATCGTTTCGCCATCGGTCTCCTCCACCATCTTTTCAATACAAAAACCTGCTTTTGCAAGTGCGTTTACGTAAGTCGATATTTTGCGGTTAGATAGAATTATTTCGCTATCGTGAACCGGCATCTTGAAATAGCTTTCGTCAAAATAGCTTCGTCCGAAAATAAGCTTTCCGTCGTCCATAACGTCGGTACGTTTTTCCGTTGACCATGCAACGCAGTAATTGAGGGGATGATGCCAGCTGAATATAAACGTTCCGTCTTTTTTCAAATATGAAGCGATCTTATCAAAGGTGCCGTCAAGGTCCGTCGTCCATCCAATACCGTATATGGAATAAACGCAATCAAAATAGTTCTGCGGGATACCGCAGTCGCTCTCCATGGGCGCGCATATCAGCTTTACTGCGGCACATCCCCCGTTCAAAAGCTTCGATGCGTTCAGAAGCTGCTTTTCGGAAAGATCGATGCCCCAAAGCTCCTCTGCCCCGTGTTCGCTGTGGTATTTCAGGGAATGTCCGCTTCCGCAGCATATCTCAAGCAGTTTTTTACCCGTCACGTCGCCAAACAGCGAAAGCTCATCTTCGGTAACGCATTTCACTCCGTATTCCGGAAGAGCCGTCGTGCCAAACCAAAAGTCGGCGTTTTTGTTCCAGTATTCTTTATTTTTGTCTATTATATAGTTTTTCATAAGTGCCTCAGAAATCACTCTCGGGCTTTGCCGGCATTTGACCGCAAAGCATCGTATAAAATCCGAATTTTTCATAAAATCCGCGGAGCTTTTCATCTCCGTAGATAACGGAGATCATATATATATCAAGCTCACGGATCCTTTCAATTGCGTGATTCATCATTTCCGTGCCGATCCCCTGCCCCTGATATTCGGGCGCGACCATCAGATCCTGTATATAGGTATCGGTCACATTATTGCTGACGACACATAAATATCCGATCAGCTCCCCCTCCGCATAGCAGCCGATCTCAAATAAGTTGTTCATCATCGCAGAGGAAAGGGACCTCTCCATTCTGTTCCAGCCAACGGACTCACGCAGATCCGCGATCTCGTGCGGCGGTATACGATTATCAAGAATAAATTCCATAATAGTCCTCCGAAATTACTAAAGGGAACACGGTTTCGTGTTCCCTTTCAGTAAACGATTTAATTAAGACTTACTTAGCGTTGTCTTCGTTTTTCTTTATGATCTCTTCGCCGTTGTAGTGACCGCAAGCCTTGCAAACACGGTGATCAAGGTTGTATTCACCGCAGTTGGGGCACTTAACCATGTTCGGAGCCTCGAGCTTGCTGTTATTCGAACGTCTCTTATCTCTACGAGCCTTAGAAACTTTTCTCTTCGGTACTGCCATCTTGTGTTACCTCCTTTAGATACGCTACCGCAAAAGCCGTAACGCTTATATTATTTTTATTTCAATCTTTTGATTCGAGCAACTTTTGAAGAACCGCCCAACGGGGATCTATCTCTTTTTGCTCGGCGCAATCGCAGCTTTCATAATTGAAATTACAGCCGCATTTTGCGCATATTCCGGCGCAATCGGAACGACACAGAAGCTGTGACGGGAACGAAAGCATTATCTCCTCAATCAGATCAAGGTCGATATCAATGTTGCCGTTTTCTTCTATGACGTACTCGTCGCCATCTACATTGGAAATAACACCGACACCTGCTATTATCCGATTGAGCGTGACTTCGACCCTATCGTGGATCTTATCGGCGCAACGGTCGCAAAGTGCGTCGTATTCCATTGAGGCTGTTACGGAAAGTGAAAGACAGCTTCCCGAATCGGAGATCTTACCGTTTACCGTGATTCCGGACGTGGGCGTCACGCCTTCGGGCGGCAACGGGATCTTTTCCTCACCTGCAGCGATCTCGTATGAAAACTGAAGATCTTTCTTTCTTCCGGCAAGAACCGAAGTTATATCAAGCTTCATTTCTTCCCCTCCGATAAAGCAGACTCTTCTTAAAATTTCCACACAGAAAACACCCCAATACGAGGACAGCGTTAATTATTATAAAGCAGATCGGATATTTTGTCAATAGTATAATTATAATTTTGTGCGGTAAAAATTAAGTAAAAATCACGATTTTACGATTTGTCTTTATTTGTATTCCCTATGTGCGTTGACACTTGATTTGAACTTTGTTATAATGAGTAGGTGGTAGAGTATACTTACCATGAAATGAGGCAGTTTTCAGAGCGGAGACACATTATGTTCGGTAAAGATTTTTCCCTTGTTTGCGGTAACAAAAAACTTATCGGATATATCAAGTCCGAGGTCAAACGCGGCAGCGTCGGTCACGCCTATATCATAGAAGGCCCAACGGGCGTCGGTAAGCGAGATTTTGCCGCTGCTATGGCGGCAGCCCTGCTTTGCGAAGGCAAAGGCGAGGCTTTGCCCTGCGGCGGCTGCGTCGCCTGCAAGCATATTGTCGCCGGATCCCATCCCGACATTCGTGTCATAGATAAGGGCGACGAAGCATCCTTAAAGATCAAAACGATCCGCGAGGTAAGAAAAGACGCTCACACCATCCCCTCAGAAGCAGACCGCAAGATATACATCATCAATGATGCGGATCGTATGACGGAGGAAGCGCAGAACGCTTTCCTTCTTGCTCTTGAAGAGCCACCTGCGTACGTTACCTATCTTCTGCTATGCGACGATTCCTCGTCACTTCTTGAGACGATCCGTTCAAGAGCCCCCTCTCTGCGTTTGGCTCCCGCATCGCGGTCGGAGCTTGAAGAATATCTTCTCAACCGAAACCGAGCGGCACAACGTCTGAAGGATACAGATCCCGAAGGCTGGACTGAGCTTATCACGTCATCTGCAGGCTGTGCCGAAACAGCAATATCTCTTTTAACGGGAAACGCGCTCGCGGCACGCATAAAGGAAAAACGAGAGGCTCTTGATCTGTTAACGTCTTTACTTTCCGCCGACGGCGATGCTTACATCAACATTGGCTCTCTGAAAAAACCGAACCGCGATTCCATAAAGCAGAAGCTTTACGATATATCCCTCGCACTGCGTGATATGCTCGTTTCAAAAAAATCCGTCTCCGCGGAAACGGTATTTTTCACCGACATCAGTGCCGCTGCCTCCGCTTCGGCGCCTTACTCCTCGAAAAAACTCGCACTTACGCTTGATCTTGTAAACGCTGCACTCAACAAGATCTCGTCAAACGCTCAGGTCAACGCCGCCGTTTTATCAATGGCAGTAATGATAAAGAGTATAAAATAAATCGGAAAGGATCTCCCTTCGCGGGAAAAATATATGTCTGAAGAAATCAAGAACAATAATAAGCCTCACCGTGGCGGATACTATAAGAATCGCCGCAAGAACAAACGCCCCTCCGCAAACAGCGAAAACCATGCTGATACACACGAGGTATCCGTTTCTCACGTTGATGAAAGGACCGCCGCTTCCGCTGAAACCGTGAGCGTACCTTCGCATCAGGCAGGAGCTTCAAGAAAACCCCGCCACAAAAACAAACGCCACAACAAGTCCGCGGATGCCGCCGTCTCTGCAGCCGCGGCTACTGAGGAAAAAGAAGCGAACGTCATCCCTGCCGAAGACAAAAACCGATACCGTTATATCCCCGATTATTGGTTCCCCGATGAAGAGGTCAATACCGAACCTGAGTACGACCCCTCGAAGCTCGTTGAGATAGTCGGCGTTCGTTTCAAAGAAAACGGCAAGATCTACTATTTTGCGCCCATGGGGTATGAGTGTCCCGAAGGACTTGAAGTTATCGTTGAAACGGCTCGCGGAATCGAATTCGGTACCGTTGCAATAGCAAACAAGCTGGAGCGTCCCGAAACTCTCGTTGCGTCTCTTCGCCCCGTTGTCCGCATTGCTACCGACGCCGACAAGGCGAGGCACAACGATAACGTACGCTACGAAGCGGAGGCTTTCAAGATCTGTGAGGAAAAGATCGCTCAGCACGGCCTTGAAATGAAGCTTATTGACGCTGAATACACTTTTGACAACAGCAAGCTCACCTTCTACTTCTGCGCAGACGGCAGAGTTGACTTCCGCGAACTGGTCAAATCTCTTGCATCCGTGTTCCGCACCAGAATAGAGCTGCATCAGATCGGCATCCGCGACGAAGCAAAGCTTCTCGGAGGTCTCGGCATCTGCGGACGCCCCTTCTGCTGCTCAACCTTCCTTTACGATTTCAACCAGGTTTCCATCCGTATGGCGAAGGAGCAGAATCTCTCGCTCAACTCTGCCAAAATATCCGGAACCTGCGGCAGACTTATGTGCTGTCTCCGGTACGAATGCGAGACCTATGAGGCTGAGATGAAGCTCACGCCCAGAGTTGATTCTGTCGTAAAAACGCCCGAAGGAACGGGTGTCGTGGTCGAAGCTCTCCCCCTGCTCGGCGCCGTTAAGGTTAAGCTCGGCGATGCAGACGATGCTCCCGTCAAGCAGTTCAGCCGCGATATCGTTACAATTATCGGCCGCCGCAGAAACGCTGCTGATAAGAAAAACGACAGTGACAAAGAACTCGACGGTGCAGATAAGGGCGAATAACGAAAAAAATATTTACATTTTATAAAAACCCCTTGCAATCCATATCTTTTGTGATAGAATATTTATGAACCGACGGAGAGCCATCCTACGGTTCACAATAACACTCATACATGGAGGAATTAGTAATGGCATATAAGATCAACAAAGACGAATGTCTCGGTTGCGGCGCTTGCGCAGAACAGTGCCCCGTAGAAGCGATTTCTGAGGGTGAAGACGGAAAGTACGTTATCGATCCCGACACTTGCCTTGAATGCGGTGCTTGCGCAGGTCAGTGCCCTGTAGAAGCAATCTCCGAGGAGTAATTTCCGGTACTTATTAAATATTTTTCAGGGGGAAGGTGACTGTCGTTGCCTTCCCCTGTATCCTACATAGAGATATAGAAAAGGAGTCCATCCGGTGAAGCTAAACGATGGCGAACGCATAAACAAAATAAACGATGACGTTACCCTTATCGAATCTGAGGACGGACTGAAATTTACCACGGATGCATACCTATTATCCGCTTACGTCAAACGTCCTAAGGGAGCGACGGTAAAAGCCGCCGAGTTTGGCGCGGGCACGGGTGTCATTTCCCTCTTGGTATGGGCACGCGGTCTTGCAGACAGCATCACCTCATTCGAGGTTCAGGAGCGATTTTACGACATAATGTGCCGCAACGTGGAGTATAACGGTGCCGGGGGCGCAGTAACACCCCGTCTCGCAGATATCCGTCGGGTCAGTGAAGCCACGGAAGGCTGTCAGTACGACTTTGTTTTTACAAATCCACCTTATATGAAAATGGGGTCGGGACGCGGCAATGACAGCAACGAAAAAAATATCGCCCGCAGAGAGGTTATGGGCGTTCTTGACGATTTTTGCGCCGCGGCAGCGCGGCTGACAAAATTCGGCGGCACGTTTTACGTTGTATACCGACCTGAGCGCTCGGCGGAGCTTTTGACTTCCCTTTCGCGTCACGGTCTTGAGCCGAAGCTTCTCACGTACGTGCATCCCGACGCAATCTCGCGTCCGTCCCTTATTCTATGTGCGGCAAAGCGCGGAGGCAGCCCCGGTCTGACTGTAACACCGCCGCTTCTCATTTATCGGGACGGAACCCGAGAAGAAACGGACACATTCAAAAGAATATATGAAACCGGAACATTTCCCGAAGGATTTTCACTATAATGAATGAATTTGACGCAACCACAAATGAAAAAAACCGCGTTCTCGCAGGAGTTCTTTATCTTGTTGCAACTCCTATAGGTAACGTATCCGACCTTTCAGAAAGAGCAAAAAAGGTGCTCTCAGAGGTGGATTTCGTTGCTGCCGAGGACACACGCCACACGGGCAAGCTTCTTTCACTCCTTGGCATTTCCCGCCCTATGACGAGCTACTATGAAGAGAACAAATTTGAGTCGGGCAGACGCATCATTGCGCGATTACTGGAGGGCGAAAGCTGTGCCCTCTGCACCGATGCAGGTATGCCTGCTATCAGCGACCCCGGCGAGGATCTCGTGCGTCTTTGTGCCGAGAACGGGATAACCGTCACCTGCGTTCCAGGTGCAACTGCCGCTGTGACCGCCCTTGCCCTTTCTGCTGCAAGCACGAAAAGCTTCGTTTTCGTAGGCTTCCTTTCAACGGATCCGAAACCGCGTCGAATCGCGCTCGACGAGCTTCGCGGCGAACGCAAGACCACGATTCTGTATGAAGCACCTCACCGTCTGAAGCGTACCATTGCCGATCTTCTTGAGGTCTGCGGCGGCGACCGCAGGATCGCCGTCTGCCGTGAGCTGACAAAGCTGAACGAGGAAATAATGCGCACCACGCTTAAAGAAGCCGCAGAGCACTACGAAAACGAGGATCCGCGCGGCGAATACGTGCTGGTGCTCCACGGTGCCGAAGCCGCAAACAAGGTTGAGGACTGGCGCGGAATGACGATTCCCGAGCACGTGGCGCTGTACGTTGACGGAGGCATGAGCAAGATGGATGCTATGAAAGCCGTTGCCCGCGACCGCGGTGTCGGCAAAGGCGAGATATATAAGGAAATAAACAAAAAGTGATATTGATACAAAGATAACGAGGGGTGCTTTTTGAAAAAAGCACCCCTCGCGCTCTCCTAAAACTTTTATGAAAAGGGACTCTCTTCTGAAACGCTTGCTTTCGCCACGGATATGGAGCGACCGAAGGCGCTGCGCTCAAAGCCGTAAAAAACACGAACGCACCAATCTGGCACGTTCGTGTTTTTATATTTCCTTAAATTTTTATCTTCTCTTCTTCCCTACTGCAACGACTGCAGCCGCGGAGACGACAGCGACGGCGGCGTAGGCAATGGTGGTAAAGCCGGTTTGTGGGGAGGAAATAGGATATTCAACTTCCGGAAAGGCAAGCTCGTAATCCAGTTCCAGATAATTCAAATAGTAATCTTCATACCCATTATATTCATCATAGCCAAAACGATACATCACCTTTCTTTTGAGAATATTGAACCAATCGTCAATAGTTGCCGCATTTTCTGGGTAGGAAATACTTTCAAATATTAACAGATCGGGCTCAGGTTCTGATATGATATGTGTTGAATGAAGAACTTTATTGGTATTTTCGTAATATGCATTGACTTTACGATGCAATTCATATCCCGGAATTGTCCAGCCTATTGTATGCGATTCTCTGAAATCAGCCAACGGTTCTGTTGAATCATTCTCCAGATAATGATCTAACATTTCTATTTCAACATCCGATCTTTCCGCTTCATGCGCTTTTTCTCCGATTTTTATATTCACAGTACAGTACGCAAGCTGTTTTTCTCCGTCAATATCAACATACCGCGAAAACATCGTTATTTCAGTATCATATTTCTCCACTTTGCGAGAGGAAAACAGATATGACACGGTATCTTCGGTATTATCGTCCTGCCAAACATCCTCTTTTATAATATCTTCTTCCGACAAATCAAGCTCAAAAAGACTATTCAACATATCATCGATCGACCTAAGCTCTCTTGTTTCGAGATATTCACGCGACGGATTATACCAAGAACTGCTGCTTACTTCAGGAGTAAATATATAATTTGTGTATTTATGTGTAAATCCATATTCTGCAGGAACATAAATATCAACCTCTTCCGCCGACACGGGCAAACATATTGTGACAAAAAATAATATTGTAATAATTATAGTTGTTAATATTCTCATTACATACTCCTTTAGTTGGTTATAAATACACTTGCGTCATAAAAAGCTCGCGGATCAACAGTGTTAGAATAATTCATAGCACTTGATTCTGCCGAAAAATTATTCGGGTCAAGAAAGTAAAATGATATGTGCAAATGTTTCTTGCTTTCTTCCATATTAGTCATTCCCGAATACCCCATAGTTGCTATTATTTGCCCTCGACTTACTTCTATGGGATCACCATCATAATCATCACAAACATCGGTCCTATATGGATTAGCTAGATGAGCATATAATACATATAAAACTTCATTGCTATTGTTAGGGTTTCTTTTACCTGTATTTATGACAATTACATTTCCTGCAGAGCCAACAACACCCCAATATTCAATAGTACCATCACATACACTATATAGGTCTGTGCTATTTACATAACCAATTCCGTTAATTGTATAATATTTCGGAATGTCAATAGCCATATGATCATCAAATGTTCCACTTGGATAATCTCTAACACCAAATCTTGAAGATACATACATATCTCTTGTCGGTTTAGCAAAATTCCAAGATAAACACTCGATATACAACTCATTTCTATCACTCCAAGTTAGATTCCATTTTTGACTAGCTAATGTACCATTCGATTCCATAGTGATGTTGCTTC
>CAYXHC010000008.1:0-43781 GCA_964464905.1 uncultured Lachnospiraceae bacterium | reverse complement strand
TCTACCATAGGAGGCTGTTTTTTTCTATTGTCCGTTTTTACTGGACTTGTGCAACGAAACCACGCCGCTAAATTAAGGCGGTTAAAGACGGATGGCGGTCAGATCATATTGTGCGGTTGCTGACACCAACTCATCAAATTATTAAGAATTAGAGAAAAATTCCGAAAGAAGATTAATTAATTCGCCAAACCATTGAATTGTTGAGCCATCGGTGCTATAATGCTTTTTGCAATAGATCGCGTTTTAGAAAGGCTTAACCATGAAAGAGTTTTTTCATTATTTTTTCGGTGCGGGAACGGAAGTGGAATTTGAAAATTTCACGTTTGCTCATTTTGCTCCCATTATTTTGGCTGTAATTTTCATAATATTGATCTATAGATTTTCTGATAAGATAAAGGCATCGGCTCACGAAGAAAAGATCAGATACTTTCTTGCGTTTGCTCTTCTCATTTCGGAAATGTCTTATTTTTGGCGTCTTGTCGGTGTACCGTCCCTCGGTGCAAATCCGGTCGATCACTTGCCGATAACGGTTTGCGGATGGGCAGCGGTGTTCTGCAGTTATATGGTTATCGGAAAATCACAGTCGCTGTTCGATATATCTTATTTCTGGCTCTTTTCCGCATCTATATTCGCATTGATAACACCTACTGTAATCTCGTTTACCGGTCCTACGAGATTCCGCTATTATCAGTTCTGGGTACAGCATACCTTCGGATACATAGCGATCTTCTATATGATATTCATTCATAGAATGCGTCCGAACGTGAAATCTATGGTGAAGTCGTATGGATTGCTTGCGATCCTTGCCGTGATCGCATACGTTGCAAACGTGACCCTCGGTGCGGGTGCAAACTACCTCTTTATGGCGGAGCCTGAATCCACCCCGTCGATCCTCGATATTCTCCCGCCTAATTTTGCGCTCCGCGTATTCGTTATGGCTTCAATCGTAACGACCCTTTATATTGTAGCATATCTTCCTTGGTATATTAAGGACAGACGCCGCGCAAGAGAAACGGCGAAGACTGACGAAAAGGAAATTGTCACCGTGTAATAGCGAAAAACACGGCAAAGAAAAGACCGCAAGTTCAAACTTGCGGTCTTTTATATGTATCCGGTCAGATGCGGTACTTTTCGCTGTAAATCTCAAAATTTTCGTTGAAGTTTCTGTTTCCGTGCTTGATAGCATTCAGATATTGATGCGTATCAAACGAGTTGTGAGAGATCTCAATAATGGAAACAGCGATGTTTGAGCAATGATCGGAAATGCGTGAGCAGTTGTTGAGAAGATCGGAAAGGATAAAACCAAGCTCGATGGAGCATTCCTTCGCCTGCAAGCGCTTGATGTGGCGTGTCTTCATAGAGGTAACGAGAGAGTCGATGACCTGCTCGAGAGGCTCTATCACAGACGCTGCCTCGGGAGAATTTTTCACGTATGCATCACTCGTGAGATTTACGATCTCGGTGAGAGCGGCAAGAAGCACTTTAACTTCTTCGGTAGCGGCTGGAGAGAAGGAGAGCTTCTTTTCATAAAGCTCCTTGGATACGCGCATAATATTCACGGCGTGGTCGCCGAGACGCTCGTAATCGCCGATAGTGTGAAGCATCTTGGAAATGCGGAGCGAGTCGTGTTCGGAGAGCTGCTCGGAGGAAAGCTTAACGAGAGCAGTACCAAGCTTGTCTTCGTAATTGTCGAGCTTGTCCTCGTTTATGAGTATATTTTCCTCGATAGCCTTGCTGTAGTGACCAACGGAGGCAAAGGATTCAATAAGCGTTTCGTGAGCGATCTTTGCCATCTTTTGCGTGAGCGCGTCGCACTCTGTGATAGCGATAGAGGGGGTAGCGAGGATTCTTTCGTCAAGAAGCTCGGTCCTTTGCATTTCTCCGTCTTTCTTGTCACGTAAGATAGCGTTAGCAGCTTTTACGAGAAGCTTGGAGAAGGGCATAAGAAGGATCGTTGTAATAATGTTGAATAAGGTGTGGAAGAGTGCGATTCCCGCTTCACTGATGGGAAGCGACATAAATGCGATATCGAAAAATCTGTTGATGACCAGATATGCGATAAGGAAAATAACAGTGCCAATGGTGTTGAAGAGAATGTGGATAACGGCAACCTTCTTTGCATTCTTGTTAACGCCGATACTGGAGATAAGGGAAGTCACACAGGTACCGATATTCTGACCCATAATGATGGGGAGAGCCATCGCGTATGTGATCTCACCCGTTGCAGAAAGAGCAAGCAGGATAGCGATGGAAGCTGAGGACGCCTGAATGATCGCAGTGAAGATAGCACCCGTAGCAACGCCGAGCAAGGGGTTTTCAAAGGCAAGCAGCAGGCTTGTGAACGCTGGCGAATCGGCAAGACCGCTTACGGATCCGCTCATAAGCTTCATACCGTACATAAGAACGGCAAAGCCGACGAGAATTGCACCGATGTCGCGGCGCTTGGTACTCTTCGATGCCATTATCAGAAGTATACCGATAAGCGCGAATATGAGAGAAAAGTTTTCAGGCTTCAGTAAACTGATGAAAAGATTGTCGGTCTCAAGGCCAACGAGTGTAAGCAGCCAAACTGTAAGCGTGGTGCCGATGTTGGAACCCATAATAACACCGACTGTTTGCCCGATGCTCATAATTCCGGAGTTTACGAGACCGACGAGCATAACGGTGACTGCGGAGGATGACTGCACCGCTACGGTTATACCAATACCGAGGATAAGGCTTAAGAAGCGGCTTGACGTAGCGCTTTTGAGCATGGTCTGAAGACGTCCGCCCGCCATTCTTTCAAGACCGCCGGACATAACGTGCATACCGTAAAGGAAGAACGCGAGACCGCCGCCGAGCTGAATAAAATCAAGAATATCCATATTAAGGTTCCTTTCGGGAATATGGTTAGTATGTTTATGATAAAATTATATTATATTTTTGTAAAGTGAGCACTGGGGAAATGGTTAAATAAATGTTAAATATACTTGCCTATGTTAAATATAATTTAACATAGACGTGCGGCAATTTAACAATATAACGAAGAATTGTGTAACCGTAATATAAATTGATATATAAGCAAACGGGCGGTGATATGCAAAACGCCACTCTCTCCTTTATGAGTGTGAAGCAACGCAGAAGCACTTTACACAGAATTAACAAAAGGAATGCTGTTGACGCTTGCGAGTTTTCGCGTAATGTAATATAATTATTTATGATAAATATGTAATAACTTTTATGAGAGGAATCCTTCATGGTATACATAGTAGAGGACGATAAGAGCATACGTGATCTCGTGGTCTATGCCATTGAGAGCGTGGGGATCGAAGCACGCGGCTTTGAACGTCCGTCTGAATTTTTCGCAGCACTCGAAGAAAGCTTGCCCTCACTTGTCCTTCTTGATATAATGCTTCCCGAAACGGACGGGCTTACCGTGCTTTCACGTCTTCGCGAAACACCCGTAACGAAGATGCTTCCCATTATTATGATGACGGCAAAGGGAACTGAATACGATAAGGTGGTGGGACTTGATATGGGCGCTGACGACTATATCTCAAAACCCTTCGGAATGATGGAGCTGATTTCCCGCGTTAAAGCACTTTTGCGCCGCGTGGAAAGAGAATCAAAGGGGATCGAATATTCCATCGGCCCGCTTACCGTTTCCGAGGTCGGTCATTCCGTTAAAGTAAACGGCGAGGCGGTGTTGCTCACTTTGAAGGAGTTTGAGCTGCTGTGCCTGCTTTTGAAGAATCAGAACATGGTGCTGACACGTGATACCATACACGACCGTATATGGGGATATTCTTTTGACGGAGAAAGCCGCACTGTTGACGTACACATCAGAACGCTGCGTCAAAAGCTGGGTGACGCAGGATCGCTTATAGAAACGATCCGCGGTGTCGGCTACAAAATAGGAGGAAAGCGTGAAAAGTAAGATATTTTATAATATCTTCGCCGTTGCTATGGTGGTATTCGTGCTTTCTCTCACCATAACCTTGGGTGTTTTATATGATCATTATTCCGATAAATACACCGAGGAGCTTTTGAACGAAGCGTACTATCTGTCTGCAGCTATCGAGATAGGCGGGTACGGCGTTCTCGATACTTTATCGGATGAAGTGACGGGGCGTATGACACTCGTCTCCGCAAGCGGCGACGTTATTTACGATTCGCTGGGAGAGCTTTCGAGTTTGGAAAATTATAAGGAGCTTGAGGAATTTGTTCTTGCGGAGGAGAACGGTGTGGGGAAAAGCTCACGCTATTCGATGGCAAGGGGCGCGCAGGTCACGTACTGTGCCGTAAAGCTCAGCGACGGAAGCATTATCCGCGTGTCGAGCATACAGTACACGATGGTGTCGCTCGTTATCGATCTGATAACGCCCGTTGTGTTCACCTTCGCCGTGGCGATACTTTTGTCTTTGCTTCTTGCGGTGCGGATATCGTCGAGTATTACCGATCCGATAAACAAGATAGACCTCGATGCTCCGGACGGTAGAGCAGTATACGCGGAGCTTTTGCCGTTTTACGAAAAGATCGCAGAGCAAAACCGACAGATTGATAAGCAAATGAAAGAAATACGTGCTGAGCACGAAATGCAGGATGCGTATCGCCGCGAGTTTACCGCAAACGTTTCGCACGAGCTGAAAACACCGCTGACCACCATATCCGGCTCGGCAGAGCTGATGGCGGCAGGCCTTGTAAAGCCTGAGGATGTTCCTAAGTTTTCGGAGAATATATATTCGGAAGCAAAGCGTCTCATCGTTCTCGTAAACGACATTATGGAGCTTTCCCGCCTCGATGAAAACGCCGTTCCGGAAATGACAAACGTTGATCTTTACGCAGTCAGCGATGAAGCTGTGAACAGACTGCAGGAAAAGGCTAAGTCCAATAACGTATCGCTGTTCCTCAAAGGCAATAGTACGCTTGTAACGGGCGTTGAGAAGATTATTTACGAGATAGTACACAACCTTGCAGATAATGCAGTTAAGTATAATAAGCCGGGCGGCATCGTTACCGTTACCGTTGGCAACGGTGACGATGGCCCGTTTGTAGCGGTTGAGGATACGGGTATAGGTATTCCCGACGGCGACAGATCACGTGTGTTTGAACGCTTTTACAGAGTTGATAAAAGCCATTCCGGAGATGTTAGCGGAACCGGTCTCGGTCTTTCCATAGTCAAGCATGGCGCTATGCTCCATAAAGCAAAGATAGATCTCACCAGTGAAGAAAGTGTAGGCACTACGGTGCAGATCACGTTCCAGAAGCAGTAAAAGAAAGGACATATGGGTGAAGAAATGGAGATGGATTACGTCATAAAAAAGTATAGAACGACCGTCGCCGTTGCAACGGGTATCTACGCTTTATGCCTTTCGATAGCTTCAGCCGTGATCAGTGCCACGGACGAGGGGGGCTTCCTCGACTTCGGATTCGGAATGTACCTTCTCATTTTTGCGGTATACTCCTTGCCGCTGTATTTCACAGCCATCAACGCGCTTACGCTGATAAAGGAATATACGATATATAAAATGACCGGATACCGACGCAGATTTCGCTTGTGTATCCTTTCTGCGATTCTTTGGGAACTTGCATCCTTGGCGTTGCCTACAGCGCTCCACTATTCGCACCTTGATAAGCTTATTTTTCCTATGGCATTTTGTGCCTTGCTTTCGGTCTTGGTGTATGTTATCGGTGTAAACAAGAAAAACTGAATGAGAGAGAAGCGAAAGGCACGCGCCTTTCGCTTTTTCGTTTTAACGAGTAAAAGCATAGCGCCATATTATTTCTTGATTTTATTTCTGATTATTGATATAATATATCATTAGATACAACCGAAAGCAAAAGGAGCAAACAATAATTATGGACAAGAATTACGATGCGCTTTTTACACCTTGGCACATAGGTAACGTTGAGATCAAAAACAGAATAGTTATGTGTCCTATGGGCGGAACGTCCCTTTTCGGATGGTTTGAGCTGACAGGCTGCGGATTCGACAAAGAGGCGGCTAAGCTCTTTCTGGAACGTGCAAAGAATAATGTGGGACTTATCATCCCCGGAATCGCGCCTCTCCGCGACACCTTCTGGGGAAAGTGGCTTTGGCAGAACCCCAAGATGTTCGACGAGCTTAAGGAATTTATGGACGAAATACATAAAACGGGCGCAAAGCTCTTTATTCAGCTGACTGCAGGTATGGGCCGTTCCTGGGCAATCACCGAGCTTGTGGGACCTTTACATAAGAATAAGTTCACACGAGCGATCCTCAAGCCTATTCTCGACACAAGCCACGAGCTTGCCAGCCCCAGCGCTCAGCCTGCCCGCTGGGCTCCCGATATAATCTGTCCCGAAATAACGAAGGAGCAGATCCGCGAGATCATTGAAGCATTTGCGAAAACTGCAGCGCTCTGCAAAAAAGCAGGCGTTGACGGTGTTGAGGTACACGCTGTTCACGAAGGATATCTTCTCGACCAGTTTGCTATAGAATTCTTCAACAAACGCACGGACGAATACGGCGGAAGCTTTGAAAACCGCTACCGCTTTGCGGTTGAGGTCGTTCACGCCATCAAGGAAGCCTGCGGTAAGGATTTCCCCGTATCCCTTCGTTATTCAGTTGAATCGAAGATGAAGGACTTCCGAGTAGGCGCCGTTCCCGGCGAGGAATACGTTGAGGTAGGACGCGCAATGGAAGAATCCGAAAAAGCGGCAAAGTATCTTGAAGAAGCAGGATACGATATGCTCAACGCCGATAACGGAACCTACGATTCCTGGTATTGGGCGCATCCTCCGATGTATATGCCCGAAAACTGCAACCTCGATGACGTTGCGCATATCAAGAGATTCGTTAATATCCCCGTTGTCTGCGCAGGACGTATGGATCCTGCGGTGGGCGCAAAGGCAGTCGCCGACGGTCTTATCGACGGCGTTGGCGTTGCACGTCAGTTCCTTGTTGACCCCGAATGGATAACGAAGCTTATCGAAGACCGCCTGGAGGACATCAAACCCTGCATCTGCTGTCACAACGGATGCTTCAATTTCTCCTCCAGCAAGGGACACTATAACACTCAGGATCTTACAGACACCATGGGACTTGCACGCTGTGCTCTCAATCCCGAAACGATGCAGTCTAAAAAATATAGCGTTAAGCCTGCGAAGAAGGTGAAAAACGTTGCCGTTATCGGCGGCGGTATCGGTGGTATGGAGGCAGCTATCCTTCTTGCAAAGCGCGGACACAAGGTTACTCTTTATGAAAAGAGCGATGAGCTTGGCGGCGTTTTCATCGCGGCTGCGTCCCCTTCCTTCAAGGAAAAGGACCGCGCCCTTATCGCGTGGTACAGACGCGAGATCACGAAATATCCCATCACGGTGAAGCTCAACACCGAAGTAACGGACATTAAATCTCTCGGCGCCGACGAAGTTATCGTTGCAACGGGAGCTAAGGCAAGGCGCATCCCCATCAAGGGCGCCGATACCGCTATCGAAGCTATCGACTATCTCCTCGGCAATAAAGAGGTTGGCGAAAAGGTCGTTATCATCGGCGGCGGTCTCACCGGATGCGAGATAGCATACGACCTTTACCTCAAGGGTAAAAAGCCTACAATCGTTGAGATGCAGGACGACCTTATCACCACCAAGGGCATTTGCCTTGCAAACACAAGCTTCCTGCGCGATTTCTTCAATGCAAACAAGGTTCCCGTATATCTTGAAACGGGCGTTTCCGAGATCGGAGACGGCTTTGTTACCGCCAAGGATAAGGACGGCAGCTTAGTGAAGATCGATGCTGACTCCGTTATTCTTTCCGTTGGATATAATCCCGCACCTCTCACCGAGAAGAGCAAAAACGTGCACATAGTCGGCGACGCCGCAAAGGTGGGCAATCTCCGCACCGTTATCTGGCAGGCGTGGGACGTTGCAATGAAGATATAAGAAAGGAATATACCGTTTATGATGAAGTTAACAGAAGAACAAAATGCCATACTGAACGGCTCCCGTGGCGATATAATGGCTAAGGTCATGAAGACCATGGTCATGTTCGGTGAAGCGTTTGAGGCTGAAAAAATGGTGCCCGTGACGAGCAAATATAATCATCTTGTCACTTCCTTCGGCCTCGGAATGATGACTCCCGTGTTCGATCTGATGGATAAGCTTCTTGCTGAAGGAGTAACGTCGGGACAGAAGTTTTCCGTGGATCCCCGTCCTCTCGATAAAAACGTCCCAGCAAATATTCTGCAGAAGCTCGTTTTCAATAAGTTTATGTACAGTAAGCAGGATTTCTACGAAAAGCAGCTCAGTAAGCTTGGTCTTCTCCACGAAAACGCATTCACCTGCACCTGCTATATGGACGAGGTAGGTAATAAACCCGAAAAGGGTGAGGTCCTCAGCTGGGCGGAATCCTCCGCCGTCGTTTACGCAAACTCAGTTCTCGGCGCAAGATGCAACCGTAACTCCGGCATAATGGATCTTATGGGCTCTATCGTTGGCTATGTGCCTTATTTCGGCCTTTTGACCGACGAGGGCAGACGCGCTTCCTGGATCGTAAAGATAGAAACCACGAAAAAGCCTGAGGCACAGCTTCTCGGCTCTGCGATCGGTATGAAGGTAATGGAGGATGTTCCTTACGTTATCGGTCTTGATAAGTGGCTCGGAAGCGAGCTTAACGATGAAACGTGTACCTATCTTAAGGATTTTGGCGCCGCAACGGCGTCAAACGGCGCTGTTGGTCTTTACCACATCGACGGACTTACACCCGAAGCGAAAGAGCAGGGCAGCTCTCTTATAAAAGAGGATGCAAAAGAATACGTTATCGACGATGCTGAGCTTCAGCGCGTGAAGGATAATTATCCCGTTATCTGGAAGGATCCCGAAGCAAAGCCGAAGCTTTGCTTTATGGGATGCCCGCACATGAGCTTCCGTCAGCTTTGCGACTGGACTGACCGCGTTGAAGCCGGACTCAAGGAAGCAGGCAATTCCAAGGTCGTTATCCCCACGGTGTTCACCGCATCTCCCGGCGTGCTTGCTGAATTCGAAAAGACCGAATATGCAGAGAGACTTAAAAAGACGGGCGTAATCACCTCTTATATTTGCCCCCTTATGTATATGAATAATCCGCTCTGTGCGAAAATGCCCGTTATCACCTCGTCAAATAAGCTCCGTACATATACGACGGCACGCTACTACACCGACGACGAAATACTCGCCGAGATCACGAAAGGAGGCAAATAAGCTATGAAGAAGTTCAAGGGACGCATCGTTACTCCCGGTACCGTTACGGCAAAAGCAGTCGTTACGAGGGAAGGCTTCAACACCCTCGCATCGTTGCAGAAAGCTCTTCAGTTTGGCGATAAAACTGCCACCTGTCACGACCAAAACAATAAGGATCTCTATGGCAAGCAGCTTGCAGGAAACGCTCTTTGCCTGCCGCAGACCATCGGCTCCACAACGGGCGGCCTCGTCCTCTATTGTGCCTGCGCTATGAAGCGTCAGCCGGCTTGTATGCTTTTTGCAAATCATATCGATTCTCTTGCCTGCGCCGGCGCAGTTCTTGCCGACGTTTGGCTCGACGACATCACAATGCCCGTCGTTGACTGCCTCGGCGACGAATTCCTCGAATACGTTAAGGACGGAATGACCGTTACCATTGAAGAGGATGGTACCGTTATCGTTGAATAACGTAGATAACCGATAAACCTGTCAGCGGCACGCTTTTCGGAGCGTGCCGCATTATTTTGCTGATGTAAAAAAATCGCAAAAACACTATTGACAATCAGATGATTGTGCGTTATAATCTGGGTGTGACGGCAAGCTGGACGATAGTTTGCCGGATAGCGTGCATTGCCGGTTGTACCGACGAGTACAGTTATAAAAAACGACGTGTTGTTGTTGCAAGACGGCAAAAATGTGGTATACTTATCATTACAAAGCACATCAGCGAATAATTTTATATTGAAAGAGAGGAAAATATTATGCCCGGACCCGGAGGAGGATCAAGAGGTGGCGGATTTGGCGGAGGTTCCCGCGGAGGAAGTTTTGGCGGAGGATCCAGAGGAGGATCAAGCGGAGGCTTCGGCGGAGGATCACGTTCCGGCGGAGGTTTCGGCGGAGGCTCGAGCCCGAGCGGAGGCCCTGGACACAGACCGCCGGTACACCATCATGTTCACCGTAATATTTATCACCGTCCACGTTACTACGGCGGCGGAGGCGGCGGTTGCTCAGGCGTGTTTTTGTTCGCCGTCATTTTCATTTTAATAGCCGTTGTGGTGATCATCAGTTCAATAGGCTCGTTTGTCGGCAGCATTTTCAGTATCGACAATGAATATAACGAAGCTGAATTTCAGCAGTATGCGGATAAGCAGTATGAGGCTGAATTCGGTGCGTATGATGACTACGAAAATAATCTTCTTATCGTGTTTCTCACAAACAAGGATACCGACGGATACTACACCATTGCTTGGGTGGGAAATAATATAAAAGGAGAGATATCTGATCTTTTCGGAGATGAATACACCGCATTCGGCGACGCTATGTATTCCTCGATAAGCAATGAATATTATGCTTATTCATTGTCGTCGAGTCTTGCTTCCGTGATGGAAACTATGAAAGAAGAGGTGAATGCTCTTGATGCTGCATCGCCCTTCCGCGACGGAACGGCACCGAACACCGATTTCGATTCTCATGTAACGAATTACAGTGAGATAAGCGTTTCCGAAGCCACTATAAATGCGGCGCTCAAGGATTTTACGAAAGAGACCGGTATTCCTGCCGTTATTGTGTTAGATGATATGGAGGCTGTGTTCGGCAGCAGACTTTCAAATGCAGATCCCGTTAAGCTTGCCATACTCGTTATAGTCGTTGCCGCGGGCGCATATTTCATCATACGAGCTGTTAAAAAGAAAAAGGAAGAAGCCGAAGAGAGCGACGGCTAATATCGATTATAATAAAAAGACGGAGGATGCTATACCGACTCCGTCTTTTTGTCGTTGATATATATGCAAATGCGTGTTATAATGTAATAAATAAGTTACAAGAAAGCAAACGCTGAAAATGAACGATAACTATCGCAAGAAGATACTTCTTATCACCACGGGCGGTACTATAGCATCAGTCGCAGGCGAATGCGGACTGACGCCCGCGCTTGCATCCGAGGAGCTTTTAAGCCACGTCCCTGAGGTTAAGGATATATGTAATGTGTCAACGGTTGGACTTTACAATCTTGACAGCACGAACATGCGTCCCGAATATTGGCTTAACGTGGCTATGTATATCAAAAACGTGTACGATAGCTACGACGGATTCGTTATAACCCACGGAACTGACACGATGGCATACGCATCTGCGATGCTATATTATCTTATACAGAACAGTCCCAAGCCTATCGTGCTCACGGGCGCGCAGATTCCTATAGAGCGCCGCGACACCGACGCAAGAGAAAACCTGACTGATGCTTTTATTTACGCATCAGACGATGACGCCTGCGGCGTGCATATAGTTTTCGGCGGAAAGATCATAACCGCCACACGTGCAAGAAAAACACGAACCAAGAGCTTCAACGCTTTTTCAAGCATTGACTATCCCGATATAGGCTTCGTTCGCGGAGGCGTCGTCAAATATTATATACGTGAAGACCTGAAAGGTCCCGTTCGTTTTTACGAAAAGATCGACCCCGCCGTTATCGTCGTTAAGCTGATACCGGGTATGCGTGCCGACATATTTGATTACGTTGCCGAGCATTATCACGCAGTTATCATCGAAAGCTTTGGCGTGGGCGGCATCCCATATTATGACAGCGACGAGTTCGTTGATAAGATCGCACACCTCATAGATCGTGGTGTTCGCATTGTTGTTACTACACAGGTGCCGCATGAGGGAAGCGATATGTCCGTATATCAGGTGGGACTTCACATCAAGCAAAAATATGCAGTCCCCGAAGCATACGATATGACGACGGAAGCCGTTGCCGCTAAGGTAATGTGGCTTTTGCCGCAAACGAACACGGCGGAACAGTTCGCGGATATGTTCATGAATCCTGTGGGAAACGATACGGTGTAAGCTATGAACGCAAAAATTAAAAAGAAAAACAGCCGCCGCGGCGGAAATGAATATATCTTCTTGGTGCTGCTGGTAGTCGTTGCAGTTGCGGTGGTGCTGGGAATGGTCCTTTTTGGCGGCGGAAAAAGCAGTGACGATAGCGAAAGGGAAAGCGTTGGCGAAAGTGCGTCTGCTGACGGCGATATCAATACGGAAGCGAAAGACACCGCCGATATCGGCGGCAACGGCAGTTCAGGCGTATCCTCATCTGCCGATACTGAATCGACGGGCGCCGATACCGTTGCCAAAACAGAAACTATCGAAACGGAGCCTCCCGTTCAGACGATTCCCGTTGGTATTTATAAGAAAAACGGCAAGGTATGCCGCCTAATCACGGAATATCAGAGCGAATGGCCCGAAAACGACAGTGATCCCTTGTGGAAGCTTGACACCTGGACTGCATCAAAAGCACATCTTATCTGCGACGTTGCTTATTTTGCCGTCTTCACCTCGTTTGAAGAGGAGATCGACTTCACTTATTGGGACGAGACCTGGGTGGAACGATGGGAAGCAGAAGGACTTGACGACAGCTATAAGATAGGCTTTGAGTTTACCGCGTACCTTGAAAACGGACGAACCGAGTCCGCCACGGTGCTGGGACCCGAGGACACCTTCGCCCTTGAAAATTATTTCGAGCTATATCTTTACGATTGCGTTGCTCACGCTCACGATTCCTGGTACAGCCACATCACCGAGAGCACAAACTACGACGACACGAAAAACGTTATGGTGAAGGTCACGCTCCGCGACGGCTGCTACGATGTGGCTTTCATAGAGATGACGGCGTTCGTTTATAAGGATGCCGTGGAATTTGATTCCGACGGAAAATATATCGGCGCCAATAAAGCCACACTCATTATCGAAAGAGAAGAATAGAAAAGAGAGCCGAATGGCGGCTCTCAATAAGTATGTAAAAACCCGATAGGTTTGCGTGCCTGTCGGGTTTTTTATCGTAGGGCGGGGGCTTGCTCCCGCTGCGATTCTCTTTTTTACGCTTTTTACGCCGTCAGGTCGGCGGTCTTTGCTTCCGTGAAGCTCAAAAGATCGGAAACGGAAATCTTTATCTGAATACCGCGGACTCCTGCGCTGCAGTATATCTCATCGAATAGCTCCGCAATCTCGTCAACATAGGTGGGGAAACGCTTTTTCATTCCGATAGGGGAGCATCCGCCGCGGATGTAGCCGGTCAGTGGCAAAATGTCTTTCACGGGTATCATTGTAACGCTTTTTGAGCCGGACGCACGGGCGCATTTTTTCAGATCAAGCTCCTCGGCAACAGGAATGCAGAAAACGAGAGCTTCGCCGCGCTCATTTCTGCAAACGAGTGTCTTGAAGGTCATATCGGGATCTATCCCCGCAGCCTCCGCAACGTGTGTGCCCGAAAGATCGTCTTCGTCCACCTCGTATTCCACCGTGCCGTATTTTATTCCTGCCGCATCAAGCATTCGCTGAGCGTTGGTTTTTGCCTTTGCCATAATGTTCTGCCTTCTTATATAGTAATACTCAGAATATTTTACTCCGAAAAACACAGAGAGTCAAGCCACAGCAGAAAAACTCCCCGACAAACACTTGTCGGGGAGTGGAATACTTATTCATACTGCGATTCGGTGACTACGTAATAATCAGTAGATACTAAATATTCAAGGTGGTCACAGTACTTTTTGTATACCGTCTCGGTGTCGCGAAGCTTTGCAAGCTGTACGTCATCAAGCACGAACGGCGCATAGTAATAAGTGGTAACGGTGGCGTTATCGCCATAGCTTCTCTGTTTGTAAAGGTTGCCGTATTCATCGTATATAAAATCACGGTCATCATAAGAGTAGATTTTTTGATCGACCTTTGTTAAAAGCCCGTTTTTATTATACTCATACGAGAATTCATCCGAGTAATCGGCATTCTTTTTCAATATAACGTTGCCATGGTCGTCGTATTCGTAAGTTGTCGTTCTTACTTCGCCATCATTACCGTAAACAGTGCTTACGCTTTGCAACTTACCGTCATCGTAATATGTGTATTCGTAGTTGATGGTACGATCTTCTTTCTCTCGGTATTCCGTTTCTTTGATAAGCTGTCCTTTTTCGTCATAAACGTAGGTGAAAACCCACGTGCCGCCAACATATATATCATTATTTGCGTATATCTTTTCAACGAGGTTTCCGTTATCGTCATATTTATATTCCGTTTTTTCACTTATATCTGTATCGGAGAGATACTCGTACTCAATTTCGGATATAAGCCTTCCATCCGCGTCATACGTGTAATAAGTAAAGAGCCTCCCATCATTCATAAATGAGCTTCTCACAAGCTTCCCGTCTTCAAAATGCCAATCAAACACTTCACCTTCTTCAGCGAATATGTCTGTAAGTTCGCAAAGTCTTGATGAATATGCAACTCCTCCCTCGGACCAGTATTCCCAGTATTCATTATAGACAAGCTCGCACCTATAATCGAGATAGAAGGGATCCATCACGTCTATCAAAGTGAGAGCACCGTGTTCATTGTAGGTGTACTTCACGATCTCCTGTATGATTCCGTCAAGCTCCGTAACGACAGCGGTGCAAAGCCAAACGAGGTTATTCTTGCGCGTAGACTCGGGAAGAGTTGCGTGGGCTGCGGTTTCCTCGGGCGGTGTCTCTGTGTCAACAGGCTCGGTCTCGGATTCTGCCTCAGTTTCAGTGTCAGTTTCTTTTTCCGTTTCGGTTTCCGATTCGGTTTTTGCTTCCGTCTCCGACCCGGCATTATCGGTTTCGGTTGAGATGGCGTCCGTTCCGTCGTCTATCGGCGGTGTGTCATCGCAGGACACGAAAACGAGAGTTAATACGAGAGCCAATACGGCGACTGCAATGATTGATCCTTTCATACTTCTGCTCCTTTCTTATGATCATTTTGATCACATATGATTGGCTTACACTATTTATCGTTTCTCTCGAAAAACACTAACACGAATTGTAAAAAATGATATATTACAATTATACTATACCATATGTTCACCTTGAATACAAGTCAGCAAATTACACGAATAAAAAATTGTAATGTTGTGTAAATCCACGAAAACATCCCCGAAGCTCGGCTTCGGGGATGTTTCCTCTATTATTCACATTTCTTCGCTTTTTCAGCTTCCTCTTTCGCTTTTTTCTCTTCTGCGATCGCGACCTTGAATTCTTCGTATTTGTCGCGGTCCTGAGTGCCAAGCTGATCGGAATAGATGGTCAGTCCGTCTTCGTCCTCAAGGAAGAAATACTCAACCGATGCGTGGAAACCGTCTCCGATATAGGTGGGCGCATATTTGCGGCGTAGCCCGTCGCAGACGGGGAAGTAGCCTTCGCCCACGCTGTCGTATTCCGTCAGCTCCCAAACGTTTGGCGTTTCGGGATTGATGGGACGGGACATTTTGACCATCCCCACACCGGGCGCGAACCAATATTCAACGCGCTCGCCGCGGTAACCGAATCCCCAAGGCAGTCCTTTAAGATCGGATATGATGTGACGGCAATTTTCAAACGTTCCTGCCGACGTAGTGACGGTTTCATCGTCAAGAACGTCGAAATCAAGGTGTACGGGATAGTCCCCAATATTATAAATAAAATCGCGCTTTTCCGAATATCCGGGAACCCATTCGTCCCGCCACAAACAGCCCACAGCGTCCGTGTATACGTCGTAAAGGTAATTATGCAGGATCTTGTAGACCTCGCTGCCGCGATGCTGCATCTGCCAAAGTGCCGCCGCTTTAATATCATCATCGTAAAGCGTCAAGGCACCGTCTTTAGGGATAACGTTAAATGCGTGGAAGGAATTGAAGTATCCCGCCTCGGCAGCATTGGGATCGTTAATATCCGTGTCGGCTATTCTTTTTATAACCTTAGTCAAAAGCTCCGTGTGAAGCTTTTCACGTCTTGTAGTGGCAAACTCCGCGGCACGCTCGAGGTGCTCGTTTACGTTAACGGTCTTATCGTTTCTATAATCGTAAAAATTATCCGTAGCCTGGCGAATAGCACCTGTCCAATCGTTTTTGTAACGAAGTCCTGTGACAAACTGAGAATGATAAAGCGTGATGTGATCGCTTCGCGCATAGGTCACTTCAAATACGTTTATTTGGGTGTCAAAGGTAACCTCACAGTCTGTATAAACAAGCTCGTATTCCCAGCGGTTGCCCTCGGCAAAGGGAAGTGCCCCCTCACCGCCGTAGAGCTTATATGAAGATAGCTCACAGGTGTCAGTTTCACCATGGCGTGTAGCTGTCTGGCGAACGATACCCACACCTGGAGCGATAACGGAATCAACGAAGGTCAGACCGTAATAATCGCCCTCGATAACGTAACGCGAACAGTTTTCAAAGGTTCCTGCAGGCACGGTGACCGTTATGCCCGCCTCTTTATAAGTGAGAGTGCATTTTTTGTCGGAGGATATGCGAACGTCGCCCGGCTTCATTTCGGGATCGTAGATCAGGCTGTCGCAAGCCTGAAGCTGCCAGAAAAAGCCAGTGTTATATTCAGCCCAGCCGGGGAGCACGCCGTTATCATGTCTGTATCCCGGCTGATGCCAGAAATAAAGCTTGCCGTCAACGTAGCGGTAGGTCTCGCCTGTTACGCTGTTAAAATAATTCACGCCTTCGGGAAGCGCCATTATCATCTCAAGTCCTTTTTTTGCGGATATAGCGTTGGCATAGTAAACGTCGCTTGGTGTGAGGACATCCATTACCCGATCAAAGGCTTCGATGGCTTTTTCGTTTTCCTTTGCACAGAGATACTCGTGTCCGAGCCAAAACCAAACGTAACCGAGGGATTTAACGTAGCCTTCACGCTCCAAAAACGGGATCTGCGTGTTAAGCATAAAGTCGATCTTTTCCTGCCCCGACATATTTTCGTGCTCGCGGTAAACGATATCCTGCATAACGTCGTCGTTGTGGCTCAATATGGCAGATTCCTTTATGCGTGCTAACACATCGTCGCGCTTTTCGCCGGGCACCCACCAATATCCGCGTAGTAACACGTCAGAAAGCGCACGGTGCTTTTCCGTCGATTCGGGCAAGGCTTCAACGTTTGAGAGCACATCGCGGTATACTTCTTCGATGCCTGCCTTGGTGTTTTTGAAGCTCCAAAGCTTCAGCTCCTCTACTTGCCGCATAACACGGCGAACGAGAGCTTCGTTTTCGTCGTATGTTTTTTCCATAATACCGTATCCTTTCCGTAGTTGTCGTCTCCCCTCGGAAAGCCGCCACTTCACCGTTCCTGCCGGCAGGGAAAGTGTTTCGGCGATCTCCGCCACGGAATATCCTTCGAAATAATGAAGCATGATGACGCGGCGTATCTTTTCCGAAAGCTCATCGATAGCGGCGTGAAGCGCCACGGTTGTCTCCTTTTCGGCGTAGCGGCTGAAAAGAAGGGAAAGCTCGTCGTCCTCCTCCGTGGAAAGCTCGGAATACTCAAGCAAATGCAGGCTGATATCGGGTACCGCGCTCTTATAATGAGAGAAAAGATTGCGCGCGCAGTTTTTCGCGATGGAGCACACCCAGGGACCGAAGCGGCTTCGATCACGGAGGGAATCAAGGTGCATCCAGGCTGAAACGAAAGCGTCCTGCGAAGCGTCCTCCGCGGAATATTCGTTGCCCGTGACCTTATAAGCCGTGCCCTTAACGGCGCGCTCGTGTCTGATAACAAGCTCTTCGTATGCCTTACTGTTACCTAAAAGCGTCAGCTCAACGAGCACGTCATCTTTCTTGTCGTTGTATTCCGTCATGCTTCATTTTCCTTTCGTAGAATACCGTTTTTTCGGGGTTACACCAATAAGACACAAAAAATCGGGGAAAGGTTGGGTGCTTTGAAAAAAATATTTCCCCAAAATGCAAAAATCCTCCCGTCGGGGATCCCGTCGGGGAGAATTTTTGCTACATTATTTAACGCTATGTAAAATATCGTCGTAGGAGGGGAAGGGCCAATACTTCTTCGAAACGATCAGTTCAAGTGCGTCAAGCTCAGCACGCACGGATTCCATTGCAGGAAGAACGCGGCTCTTGTATGCCTCGGCAAGGGTCACGTTGTCAAAAGAGAGAGCCTTGGTCTCCGCCGCTGCTTCCGTAAGCGCGATAAGCTTATCGTAAAGGGCGTCGGACGCCGAAGAGATTCTCGACAAAAGTGCCTTTTCCGCCTTGGATGAAGGAACGCCTGCGGCGGACTTATTGTTGAGTGTCATTGCCAGCTCGTTTTCATATCCGAGTACCGATGGGATAATATGCTTATTAACCATATCGATAAGTGTGAGCGCTTCGATGTTCACGGTCTTACAATAGTTTTCAAGCATTATATCGTAACGGGAGTGAAGCTCCTCGTTTGAGAAAACGTGATGGCGTTCGTAGAGCGCCACAGTTTTTTCGGAGATAAGCGCAGGAAGCGCGTCGGGAGTAGACGCAATATTGGACAGACCGCGTGCTTCTGCCTCGCGTGTCCATTCCTCGCCGTAGCCGTTTCCGTTAAAGAGGATGCGGCGGTGATTCTTTATAGATTCCTTGATGATCTTGTTGAGCGTGCCGGTGAAGTCGGGGGAAACCTCAAGCTCGTCCGCAAACCGGGAGAGGGCGTCTGCGGCGATAGTGTTCAGCACGATGTTAGGCTCCGCAACGGACATAGACGAGCCGGGCATACGGAATTCGAATTTGTTTCCCGTGAATGCAAAGGGACTCGTTCTGTTACGGTCTGTGGTGTCCTTGGCGAAGTGAGGGAGAACGGAAACGCCGATGTCGATCTGAGTTTTAACGTGATCCTCGTAATAGGTTTCGTTTTCGATGGAATCAAGCACGTCCATAAGCTCGTCTCCAAGGAAAATGGAAATGATAGCAGGCGGTGCTTCGCCGCCGCCGAGACGGTGGTCATTTGATGCGGAAGCAACGGATGCGCGCAAAAGCTCCTGATTCTCGTCAACAGCCTTGATAATGGCGGAAAGGAAAAGGAGAAACTGTGCGTTTTCGCGGGGAGTTGCGCCGGGTTTCAATAGATTTATGCCCGTGTCGGTGGAAAGAGACCAGTTGTTGTGTTTGCCGGAGCCGTTTACGTAGGAAAAAGGCTTTTCGTGGAGCAGGCAAACGAGACCGTGACGGGAAGCGACGGATTTCATGCGTTCCATAATGAGCTGATTTGCATCGGTTGCAACGTTTGCGGTACTATAGACCACAGCAAGCTCGTGCTGACCGGGTGCAGCTTCGTTGTGCTCTGTCTTTGCGTAAACGCCGAGCGCCCAAAGCTCGCGGTCGAGATCAGTCATAAATTCCTTTACGCGCTTTTTGATGGCGCCGAAGTAGTGATCCTCAAGCTCCTGCCCCTTGGGAGGACGTGCACCGAAAAGGGTGCGTCCCGTGAACATAAGGTCGGGTCGTTTTTCATACATTTCACGGTCAATGAGGAAATATTCCTGCTCAGCTCCAACCTCTGCTGTGACCCGTTTTGCGGTGGTATCGCCGAAAAGACGTAAAATACGGAGCGACTGACGCTCGATAGCCTCCATGGAACGGAGAAGAGGCGTCTTTTTGTCAAGAGCTGCGCCGGAATAGGAGCAAAACGCCGTGGGGATGCAAAGAACTCCATCCTTGATAAATGCGTAGGAGGTGGGGTCCCAGGCGGTGTATCCGCGAGCCTCAAAGGTGGCGCGAAGACCGCCGGAGGGGAAGCTGGAAGCATCCGGCTCGCCCTTGATGAGATTTTTACCGGAAAATTTCATAATAGCGCGGTCTGCACCATCCGGAGTAATGAAGGAATCGTGCTTCTCGGCGGTGACGCCCGTCATAGGCTGAAACCAATGGGTGAAGTGCGTCACGCCGTGCTCGATCGCCCAGGACTTCATCGAAGAAGCAACGACGTTTGCCACCTCAAGGGTGAGGGGCGTACCGTCGGAAATGGTCTTTTTAAGAGCTTTATATGTGTCTGAGGGCAGGCGTGATCTCATCACGGTGTCGCCAAACACCATTGAACCAAAATGTTCGGGAAGATTATTCATAATGTCTCCTTATAACCGCTGTCTGCGGCATAGTGATAGATTATTCGGTATCGGCGAGGTCATCCTCTGCGTTGACGTAATCAGCTATGGCGGATGCGATGAGATACGCTATGTCGTGCTTCCACTCATCGTCAAGCATTTTTTCGGCATCCCCTTCGTTCGTGACGAAGCCTACCTCGATGAGCGCGGAAGGACATTCCGTATACGCCGTTACGTAATACGAGCTTGCAACCTCGCGTCCGTATGTCAAAACCTCTTTGTAGGATGCATATTCGCTGTCGATGGCAGCCTTAAGTCCGTCAACAAGCTTTGCAGACTTGTCGCTGTATTTATTGCCTGAGCAGTAGTAAATACGTGTTCCGCGAACGCTGTCGTTATCAGGAAAAGAGTCGCAGTGTATTGAAACGAAAAGGTCAGCGCTCTTTGAATTAACGTAGGATACGCGCTCGTCTATGTAGAAAAGAGTGTCCCCGTCGTCGTTCGGAGCCTGGGGAAATTCGTTTCCGTCGTGAGTGAGCATAACGTTATAGCCTGATTCAGAAAGTATACGGTTAACTTCCGTTGCAATATCAAGCGTGATGTCTTTTTCGAGAACGTCGCCCAGCAGCTCTGAAGACGTGCCTCCGTCACCGAAACCGTGACCCGGATCGATGAAAATGAGGAAGAGATCATCCTCCGGGGGAGGCATCGTATCGTGATCATCCGTCTCAACAGGCTCGTCCGTGACGGACACGTTATCTGTTTCGCCGCTTTGGCTTTCGTGAGGCGTGACGTTGCTTTCGCTGCTGTCGTATTCGGAGTCGGTGTCGTTTCGTCCTATAGAATCGACGAGATTACGGAATCCCTTGCTCGTGAATACCACGATAAGTAAAACTATCGCAAATACGATAAGTATAAGCAAAAAGGGTGTGGGACGGCGACGGCGAGGACGCAATCCGTAATTGTTATAGGAATAGCTGTGACGTTGATTGGATAGCGGCTTTTTAGAAACGGGAGCGGCTTTACGCACGGGAGAAACGCCGGGGTGAGCAAGCGGTCGTTGTTGCTGTCGTTGCTGTTGCTGAGGACGTTGCTGTTGCTGAGGACGTTGCTGTGTAATCTCTTGCGTGCGAGGCGGCAGCGGCGGTGTCTTCAAGTTGCTTGAACCCATAGGCTGCGACGGCATACGCCACGGATTTTCACGCTGCTGTTGCTGAGATGGCTGCATTTGACGCTGCTCTTGCCGCGTATTCGATTGATATCCGATATTTCCGTTTTGCTTTGGCGATGTGTTGTGTTTAGTATCTTCCATATAAGATCCCCTATAGTATAGGATAACGGTTAATCATTTTTTGATTTAAGCTTGCGAGTGTTTCCGTTTTCGTCAACGAGTGTGATGGATTCAAGCTGATTGCGCATTCCTTGGCGGAAAAGCTTCAGGTATTCCGAGCGAAGCTCGTCACGTTCCTTCAGTTCTTCCTCTGTAAGTCCCACAGTCTTTGCTTTTTTTGCAAGTTCATTGATTCTTTTCAAAAGTTTTTCCACTGTTAATGTTCCTTATATGATCTTAAAAGATTGATTTCGTCGTCTGTGAGTCGTCGCCACTTTCCCTTCGGAAGAGTGCCAAGCTCGATTCCGCCTTCCGCTATTCGTACCAGACGCGATATCTTCAGTCCGAGGACTTCGCACATGCGGCGTATCTGTCTGTTTCTGCCCTCCCTGAGGATCATTTCGATCTCCGTTTTCTTTTCTTCTCTCGATATAAGACGGACGGGGCACGGCGCAAGCCTGTACGGCTTGCCGTTTACCTCGGTTATCGTCATAGGCGAGGAGAGCTTATCAAGGATATCGTCACTGACGGAAGAGGGAAAGGTGACGCGATATACCTTTTCTTTTCCCGAACGGGGATGGGAGAGAGCCTGGCAAAGATCGCCGTCGTCTGTCATGATCAGAAGGCCCTCGGAGAACATATCGAGCCGCCCCACGGGGTAAACGCGGGCGGGCACGTCGGCGGTGAGATCGGCAACCGAACGTCTGCCTTCCTCATCCTTCATCGTCGTAACGACGCCGGCGGGCTTGTGGAGCATAATATAGGTCTTCTCCGTAGACATGGGTCTCACGGTGCGGTTGTTGTAAACGACGGTGTCGCGGTCAGGATCAACTCTGTCGCCGAGAGTTGCGGTAACGCCGTTGACGGTGACTTTACCTGCCGCGATCTCTGTTTCTGCGGCCCTTCGGGACATAAGCCCCGAGAGCGCAAGATATTTTTGTAGCTTAATCGTTTCCATTTTGGGATAATTCGTCTGCCTTTAGGCGAAGCCATGTTAATGTGTGGGTGAGCTTGTCGTAATCGATGCCGTAGTTATAGAAAACGGGGGATTCAAGCGTGAACGATCCGTCGTAACCGACACGGCGAAGCTCTGAAAACACCATATCAAAGTCCACGGTGCCTTCGTAAGGGTGGTAAATGGGGCGTATCTTTGAAAATTCGCGGTATCTTCCGCCAAAGTCGCTGATGTGAACGTGACGGAATCTCCTTGATCTCATAAGTTCGCCGGTTGCGGTCTTATAGTTCTGTCCGTGAAGCTGACCGAAGCGCACGTCGTAAACGAAATCACAGTCGTAATGTGAAAGCTCGCTTAGCCGTGTCAGCGGGTCTTTTTCGATGCAGGGAATATTCTCGATAAGCACTTTTACGTCGTGCTTTTGGGCTATATCCATTATCTCCGGCATAAACGAAGAATTATGTGAAAAGTGTGTGTCCGATTCTCCCGCGCCCCAAAGATGCAAAACGACGCGGTCGGCGCCGAATTCCTTCGCAAGAGCGCAGTTTACGTCCCAAAGACGCATAGCCTCTCTTGCGTTATCTTCGCCAAGGGACGAAAGAAGAACGCCGATGTTCTTGTCTGCGTGAAGCACGGCGCAGCGAAGTCCCGATGCCGCCATAGCGTGCCGGATCTCGCCAAGCATATCGTACGCCGCCGACATAACGACGTATTCGATTCCGTCCATTCCGGTAGCGCGGCATATTTCAGGAAGCCGTGTTAAGAGAACGGAGTGATCGTTGTTGGTCATTCTTCCGATAACGGTACCGGTGGAGCAATATACTTCATTTTTCATAGTGATACCGAATCTTAAAGCGTTTTAACAAATTCACCGATCTTTTCGAGCGCGGTGGTGATGTGTTTCACGGAATATGCGTAGGAGATGCGCGCAAAACCCTCGCCGCAAGCACCGAATGCGGTGCCGGGAACGATGGCGACTCTTGCTTCATACATAAGGCGCTCGCAAAATTTTTCGCTGGTCATTCCGAACTTGCCAACATTGGGCCAAACGTAGAACGCGCCCTCGGGCATAAAGCACTCGATGCCAAGCTTGCGTAAGCCATCGACAAGGAAACGGCGGCGGTGGTTGTATTCGTTTTTCATCATGTCGATGTCAGCGTCGCCGTGGCGAAGAGCTTCAATAGCGGCATACTGAGACGTAGTGGGGGCGCACATGATCGCATACTGATGTATTTTGAATATCTGTGCGGATATTTCCTCGGGCGCGCAAACATAGCCAAGCCTCCAGCCGGTCATAGCGTATGCCTTGGAGAAGCCGGAAACGAGGATAGTGCGTTCCTTCATATCGGGAAGCGTTGCGATAGAGGTGTGGCGTCTGCCGTACGTAAGCTCAGCGTAGATCTCATCGGAAAGTACGAATATATCCGTGTCGCGAAGCACGTCTGCTATTTCAAGAAGCTCTTCCTTCGTCATAATAGCACCTGTGGGATTGTTTGGAAATGGAAGAATGAGCATCTTCGTTTTGTCGGTGATAGCGGCACGGAGCGCCTCCGGCGTCAGCTTGAAATTGTCCTCTAACTTGGTTTCAAGGATAACCGGTGTGGCGCCTGCCATTTTTACGAGCGGCTCGTAGCATACGAAGCAAGGGGAGCATATTATAACCTCATCCCCGGGATTACACACGGCTCTTATAGCCGCGTCGATGCCTTCGCTGCCGCCAACCGTGACGGTCACTTCACTTTTGGGATCGTAATGAAGGCCGAATCGGCGGGAAAGGTAACTGCATATCTCGCGGCGGAGCTCAAGAAGTCCGCTGTTGGAGGTGTAATATGTTTTGCCATCCTCAAGGCTTGAAATACCTGCCTCTCGAACGTGCCAGGGTGTAACGAAGTCAGGCTGACCAACGGTAAGCGCAACGACGTCCTTCATATCGTCTAAAAGATCGAAGAACTTGCGTATACCCGAAGGCTCTATACCGGCGACCGTCCCGGAGATAAGTTCGCTGTAGGGTCTCATATAAAGTCGTTACCTCTTATATCCTCTGAAATGGGGCCGTAGATCATGCCGTTGCCTTTATATTTGCGAAGCACGAAATGAGTGGACGTGGCAATAACGTCTTCGATTGGCGCAAGCTTCTGCGCGACGAAGTATGCCACTTCCTTCATGGTCTTACCTTCGATCATACATCCAAGGTCAAAGCCGCCGGACATAAGATAGAGATTTCTTACCTCGGGATATTTGTAGATCCTCTCCGCGATCTTGTCGAATCCGCGGTCGCGCTGTGGGGTGATCTTGATCTCAATGAATGCTGTAACATATTCGCGGTCGGTCTTATCCCAGTCGATAACGGTGTTGTAACCGATGATAACGCCGTCGCGCTCGTATGCTTCGATCATTTCCTTTATCTCGCCAACCTCTTTGTCAAGCATAACGGCGATCTGTTCGTTTGTGAGCTTGGGATTGTGTTCTATAAGATTGAGTATTTCTTTCATGACCATATAGCCTTTCACTGATTATTGTTTGTTGACCTTCGCCATGATCTGATCGAAGGAGAGATTGTATTTTTCAGCGATGTCGCGTGCGTAGCTCTTGCCGTCGGGACGTGCGCGAAGGATCTTGAAGCTGCGCTTTCCTTCGTAAATGCCGGCAACGAGATTGTCAATCTTAACGCCGCCGCGGGCCGCAGAATCCGCGTTGATCTCATCGACCTTGGAGGCAAGCTCGTGAAGGTGCGTTGAGAAAAGAGCACGGCAGCCAAGAACTGCAAAGCCGGTGAGCACTTCAGCGGCAATGTAGGATGCTTCGTATGAGCCGGTGGAGGAGAGGGACTCGTCTAAAAGCACGAGACTGTGCTCGGTGATGTCGTCGAATATGGACTCAAGACGCGCACATTCTTCACCGAGACGTCCCTTGTCGATGGTGTCCTCGCTTCCCGTGGGAAAGTGGGCGAAAATACCGTCTGCAGGCGAAATGGTGGCTTCAACTGCCGTAACGGGAAGACCGAGCATACAGAATGCAACCGCCTGACCGAGAGCGCAGGTGATAACTGACTTGCCTCCGCGGTTGGGGCCCGTGAGAACGTAGATCATTGCGTTTTCGTCAAATACGAGATCGTTGGGCACAAGCTCGTCGTCGATCCTGAGAGCAACAACGGGATTATAAAGATCCTTGAAGGAAACGGCTTTTTCCTCCATCGGGCGAACGTCGGGGCGGCAGAGGGGCACTCCGCGCTCCTTTAGTTTTGCTATGATCTTGGAACTTTTAACTACGAACTCCATCTCGGGCAGAAGCTTTAGAAGAAAATCGGTGTTTTCGAGAACGTATTCGGAAACGACGCGCTTCCATGAATGAACGGAGCTTTTGAACACCTCGTTGATAGCGCCGTAAAAGGCGTGAGTCGTAGCATACTGCTGATTCTCAGACTGCCCCTTTAGGAAGGGGGAAAGCTGTGCGATGCAGGTCTCCTCGTCGGATTTGAAGCTGAGTCGGAGTATCTTGTCGAGCACCTCGCCGCTCTTGAAGGGGCGGGAATTGATGGAGAGAACTCCAGCGTAAACGGGACGAAGCTGAGCGTCAAGGTTTACGCCCACCGTGATGCTCTTTATGTCTCTCACACGCTGGGTGAGTTCGTTAAGCTTTTTGTTGAGATTCTGATAGTATTCGCTTTCGGTGAGCTCCACGATCTTATCTGCGAGAGCGGAAAGCGCCTCACTCTTCAGCTTATCCTTGCAGCCAGCAAGTCCTTTTTTCATGATAGAAAGGCAGGAGGTGTAAAGCTCGATCTCAGTGAGAGAGAAAAGATAAGACTGAGCGTTGGTGCTTCCGGCGGATGTGAGACTCGATTCGAGACGGCGAAGCTCTTCAATGTCGAGAAGAACCGGGGTCACTTTCGAGAGCGTTTCTGCCACCTCGGGGCATTCAAGCATATCGTAGAAAACGTCCTGACGATAGCGTATGACCTCCGGAACCGTTGAAAAATATTCCTCAAGGGTAGAGTTTTTCAGATCGAAAAGGAGATCAAGCTCAAGCTGCTCAATAGTTTCGGTCGTGATTCTGGGGGTTTTGCCCGTGTATGCAAGTCCTGCGGGATAAAGAAGGGAAAATTCGTTGAATTCCATTGTTGCCTCCATAAGGGGTTGCGAAATAATAGTGTATACTGATTATAGTAAAATTGCCGTGACGGTCGAATTGTCTGAAAATATACATCTTATATAATAACATAATTCTTCGCTTAATGAAAGTGTTTCGGAAAAAAATAATAATTAACGAGGCGATATTGTTATATTTGATGATTTGTGATAAAATTTATCCGTGTAATCGTTGAAAAAATATAAAACGCGGTGCTTGCTGCCGACTTCATAGTGTGCGAGGAACTCATAATGAACGAAAATATAAAACTTCCCGACAGATACGTTACGATTGATGGTGTGAAGATAGCGGTGAGAAAATATTCAGCCGTCGTCGTTGGCTCAGGCGCCGCAGGCTACGGCTGTGCCTACGCCCTTTTTGAATCGGAGGTCAGCAGAGACGGTATATGTATCGTCACCGAAGGCAGATATATGGGCACGTCCCGCAACACGGGAAGCGATAAGCAAACGTATTATAAGCTTGCCGCAAACGACAGCGCCCGAAAAATGGCGGAGGATATGATCGAAGCAGGCTCAATGCACGGCGATCTTGCCTTCGTTGAAGCCGTAAACTCTCTCCGCGGATTTCACAGACTGACCACTATCGGAGTGCCGTTTCCTCACGATGAATACGGTGACTATACCGGTTACCGCACCGATCACGACACAGCCGGACGCGCAACATCCTGCGGTCCGCTTACGTCAAAGTATATGACGGAAGCTCTTGAAAGGGAAGTGACGGCAAAAAAAATACCTTACTACGACGGATACCGCGTCGTGTCGCTGTTCACCGAAAACAACACCGTGACTGGCATCCTTGCAGTTGCCGAATCGGAGTGCTCAAAAGAGAACAAATTTGGCTATGCAATTTTTGAGACCACAAATATTGTCCTTGCTGTCGGCGGCCCCTCCGCTATATACGAAGCGACTGTGTATCCGGAAAGCCAGACCTGCGCGCTGGGACTTGCATTTGCCGCAGGAGCCGTTGGTGCAAACCTGACGGAGAGCCAGTACGGACTCGCGTCCGTTTCTCCGAGATGGAACGTATCCGGAAGCTATCAGCAGGTGATACCGCGCTATATCTCCACCGATGCTGACGGCGGTAACGCCGTGGAGTTTCTTTCCGACTATATCGATTCGCCCGATGCAGTTCTTGAAGCTATCTTCAGGAAAGGCTATGAATGGCCCTTCTCACCCGCGCGTGTTAAGGCGGACGCCGGCTACGGATCTTCCGCCGTTGACCTTGCCGTGTTCGCTGAAAAAAGCAAAGGAAGACGGGTTTATATGGACTTCCTTCATAATCCTCGCGAGCTGATGAGAGACGGAAAAACAGACCTTACTCTTGCAGGCGAGGAAGCATACGGCTATCTTGAAAATTGTGGCTCACTCGGGGAGCTTCCCATAGAAAGACTTGCCGAGATGAACGCTCCGGCGATAGAACTGTACGCTTCGTTCGGCGTTGATCTTTATAAAGAGCCTCTTGAGATAGCAGTGTCGGCTCAGCACTGCAACGGCGGTGTAGCAGTCGATAAATGGTATGAAAGCACGGTTTCCGGCTTATACGTTATAGGTGAAGCGGCAGGTGTGTTCGGTGTTCAGCGCCCCGGCGGATCGGCACTTAATTCCACACAGGTGGGAAGCATCCGTGCGGCTGAGGCTATCGTGCATAAGCTTGCAAAAAAACAAAATAATGACCATAATGAACCTGTGTGGAGTTTGCCACGAATCGGACTCGGAAACGAACGCCTCGCTCTTGACGAAATACTCGAAAAGCGCCACAGATACGCAGCAGCAATGACAGCAACATCCGCCTTCCTGCGCCGCCCTGAAAAAATCAAAGCGCTGATCGTATCCTTAAAGACTGAAATAGACTCTTTTGAACGTTACGGAGCAGACGACAACTGCGCTCTTCGTGAGCTTTCCATAAATTACGATATCCTTCTCACTCAGTACGCGATGCTGAATTCCGTCAGCGCATATATCGCCGACGGAGGACTGTCACGCGGTTCGTATCTCATCACAGACGATGATGCCTCTGAAATACTGTCGGGTTCCGCTCCGGAAACGGATAAGCTGCATCGGGATTTCATTGGCTGCGTGAAGCTTAGTTTTGAAAATGGTGTTGGAGCGGAAACATATTTTGAGCAAGTGCGACCCGTGCCGAACACGGGATACTGGTTTGAAAACGTCTATAACGGCTACCGAGGCGGCGGCATATTCGAAAAATGATAACCATACCGGCGGGACTGCCCGAAATTTTTCGGGCAGTCCCGCCGTTGTTAATACAATGTACATAAATATTTGTTAAAATACACTAAATAAACACATGAATTATTCTTTAATGACTATATTTTATCACAAGGAGATTTAGAAAATGTCTGAGGAAGTGAAGACCTTATTGAACGGTAATGCAACAAACGCGCTGTCCGAATCCGAAGCGTATAACATATTCAAGGCGATAGTTGCTGAGGTGGAGCGCGTCGTTATCGGTAAGCATACGGAGATAGTCCTTCTTGCCGCGGCAATGCTTGCCGGAGGTCACGTGCTTATCGAAGACGTTCCCGGTGTCGGTAAAACTACCCTCGCGGCGTCCATTGCACGCGCGGCAGGCCTTTCCTTTAACAGAGCGCAGTTTACCCCCGACGTTATGGCTTCTGATATCACCGGCTTTAATATATACAACCGAAAGACCGAGAGCTTTGAGATGCGCGACGGTCTCGTTATGTGTAATCTCCTTCTTGCCGACGAGATCAACAGAGCATCCCCGAAAACACAGTCCTCGCTTCTCGAAGCAATGGAAGAGGGAAGAGTCACCGTTGACGGCGTGACCTACGATATCCCCGATCCCTTTATGGTCATAGCGACCCAGAACCCCTCAGGCTACGTTGGTACTTATCCTCTTCCCGAAGCACAGCTGGACCGTTTTATGATGAAGCTTTCCATGGGATATCCCACGCTTTCTGAGGAGATCGGTATCATTGAATCGAGAAGAGAGAAAAATCCGCTCGACGACGTTCAGGCGGTTGCCGACGTTGATAAGATAAAAGCTCTTCGCAGTATAGTAAGCTCCGTTTACGTTGACCCGAAGGTATATAAGTATATCGTCACTCTCGTGCAGGTAACGAGAACGCATCCGTCCGTGCTTCTCGGTGCAAGTCCCCGCGCTTCCGTCGCGCTTATGAAGCTTTCTCAGGCGTTTGCATTCACGAGAGGACGCGGATACGTTATACCCGACGACGTTGCTGCCGTTTATTCATACGCAGTCGCTCACCGTATCATCTTAAAGCAGGAAGCAAAGCTGAACCGTGTTGCGGCAACAGATATACTCACCGAGCTTCGCCGTACAGTAGAGGTACCTTACGTTACCGAGCGAAGTGCAAAAAAATAATCGGCACGTCCGTGCCGGAAAGGAGACTTTAGCACGCGATGCATAGTTTTCGTAAAAAAGAGAATAAACCGAGACCGGGCTTTGCGTGCGGTCATGGATTTTATCTCTACGTGATACTGCTTTTGGCATCGGTGGTTTTTACCCAGGCGATGCGTTCACCCGTTTCCGTCGTTCTTTTGTGGTTTATGATACTTTTACCTTTCGGTATGTATCTTCTCGCTCTCGCGGCAAAAAACGGTATTTCCGTTTTTACATATTCAAACGAGCGTACCACTGAAAAGAACCTGCCAATAGCATACGAATTCAGGATAATAAATTCGTCCTTTCTGCCTGTCTCTTTTGCTGAGGCGTACGTTTCTGTTCCGGATATAGACGGGGTGCGCTGCGTTGAAAAACGTTTGGTTCTTTCAATACTTCCGATGGGTACCCACGTGTTTCACGATAAGGTGGTTTTCAAGTACCGCGGAAAATACAATATTGGCGTCGGTGATATATATGTCTCCGATCCTCTACGTTTTTTTACGTTGAAAAAAACGACGGAAGCCTATGACGAGATATACGTTATGCCGAGGCGGCGATATCTCGACCGCAGTACGAATAACGCTCCGTCAGACCTGCCCACGGACAGCAACACCGTCGTTTCCGGTATAGAGTCCAGCGAAACGAACCGTATCCGTGAATACCGCGCGGGTGATTCTCTGAAGCATATCCACTGGAAACTGTCGTCAAAAATGCAGGATTTTCAGGTGAACGAATACAAACCCAATATGGGCAAAAACGTATACGTATTCTGTGATTATTCTGCCGGAGCGGATACTGCGACAGATGATGAAAAGCCTGTTAAAAAGAAAAAGAAGAAAAAGAAGACGGTTAAGCTCAATATCAAGGAAACCAACGCTCCTTCTGCTATGATGAGCACGGCGGAGACTGTGAAAGCAACGAACGAATCCGTTCTTGCACGCGCAGAGGCTATGGCGGCTCTCGCAAAAGCAAGAGAAGAACTTGAAATTGAGATAGTGGCGGATAAAGCCGCCGCGGAAGAGGCGTTTTCCCCTCAAAAAGAACGCTTCAGTGCGGAGGAATATTATAAGCAGGCGGGAACTATTTTACCTGAATATAAGGACGATATGGATGCGTATTGCGCAGACGGCGTTTCGGAGATAGCCATAGGTGCCGTTATGCACGAGCTTGAAGCGGGAAATACCGTTACGCTTATGTGGTTTGACAATAGAGTTTCGGTGGGATTTTGCAGTTACACGCTCCGTACATACGCTGATTTTGATCTAATATTCCGTCAGTTTGCAACGGCACCGGAAGTGTCGGCGGAACTGAAGGTCACGCGTCTGCCCGATCTTATAGAGGATGTTGAAAATCCCACGTTCCTTTTTGCCACCTCGAAAGCGGATCTGAAAAACGTATCCGATTTTGTTGATGCAGGCAACAGAATGGGTGCCGATGCCGTTGAAATACTCCTGTTCAATCCAAAGGAGCGATATAAGAATCAGCGACTGCGCGCTGAATACGTGGACACCTGCCGTCTGAGGTTCCTGGAGAATAATATCACTCTTTCAGAGGTAAGAATAGCCGAAGACGAGCGGGGATAAGAAGGGATTATAAAGTCCCGTCTTATCATAAAAAGACGGCGGCGAGGTCGCCGGTAAAATTCATGTCGGGAGAATACGTTAGTGAAGATAAGAAAAGCTGTCAGTCGGTTTTTTACCGAGGGGAAGCTTAGAGCTGCCGAAAAAAAGAATAAACGAAAAAGATCGCGAAAAAAGAAGGAATATGAACGCATTCTCTCCTCTCTGCCGCATAATCAGGAGAAGAACCTCTTTTCGCTTATATTCAGTACCGTTTGCCGCGGACTCGTCGCAGCAGCGGCTGTGACAGGACTTGCGCTTTTTTTCTGTGACGCAATGGTCATCGTCAGTGAGATTTTACCTTTTTCAGCGATCCTTATACCGGCGATGATCTTTTCCGCGCTCCTGACTGCTATATGCGTTGATAAATATTTCTTTTTTGGCGGAACAGTACTTCTTCTCGGCGGTACGATTACCTGGCTGTTCATAAAAAGTGAAGGCGATCTTTTGTATTATACAATGCAGGCAGTATATGAGTTTTTGAACGCCGTTATCGACAGAATAGCCTTTGCCGGACTAACTGAGATCGCCAAGTTCAAATTTCATGTGGATTATAATTTCGGCGCATATTCCAGAGAGGCGCTTATGGGCGTCGGAGTGGCGCTTTTCGTGCTTTTGCTTTCGGTGCTTTTCGTACCGAATATCGTTCGCCGTGTGCGGTTACTCCGACTGTTCGTCGTAGGCGCTGTGTTTGTCACCCCCGTTCTTGCGTATAATATCATCCGTGACAGCTGGGGTTTTTCAATTCTTATTTCTGCGATCATAGCCGTGGTCTCACTCAAGATGTTCGAGCGGCAGTATCTGTATCCATCGAAAAAAAAGATCATTCTTCGCGATCTTTCCGGCGCTTCGCTTTGCAGCACGTCGCCATCCGGTATAAGTACCGTTTGTAATGAAGAGGATGCAGAGGTCTCTGATCCGGTTAATATTCACAAGCGCCGCCGCGGTAAGGATACCGATATAGAAGCAGCACTTTTGCTTGAAACTCCAGCCGAAAGAAAAGCAAGGCTGAAAAACGAACGTGCTGTGAAGGCGAAAGAAAAAAAGGAACGAAACGCAAAAAAACACGCCGAAAAGAAAAAGACGCGCAAGCAAAAGAGAAGAGGTTCTGCGGATACACAAGGAGCTGACAGATCCGATGGCGTGAAAAAACTGTCGCCTGCGACGTTCCGCGAGAATGCGATCCTCGGCGGACCCGTTGGACTTTACACTTTCCTCGTCTCAATGCTGCTTATCCTTTTGCCAACACTTCTCGTTCACGAAAATAAGACGGGTATACCTTATCTTGACGAAGCTATGGAGTATGCCCGCGTATACGTTGAAGGCTTTCTCGGCGGTGATGAAGTGGATCTTAATAACGTCTCATCTCTCGATAAGGAACGCGGAAATTCCGGACCCAGAGAGGTCACGTTGGATTTCCCTGAATTTGATGATGTTGTCATTGCAACCGTTGAAGCTCCCTATGACACGCCCGTTTATCTTCGGACGTGGATAGGTACCACGTATAAAAAAAGCACATGGACCGCTGCAACGGCAGATGATATCGAAGCATACAGGGAAACATTCGGCGTTGATTTTACGCCGGAATCAATAACGGAAGATTTCTACAGCATTGTTTATCCTAATTTTGCGAATATATCTGAGCTTTCCGGCTACAAAGACAATACCAAGATCGGATTTATCACCGAACGTGTAAACGTGACGCGCAAATACAGCAACGGCGTACTATTGTTTATGCCTTCCTTTGTAATGCCGTCGTACGGACTTATGAAGTATATGTCAACGGAGTCTACCCGTCTGCCGTACAGAATGTATTTCGACGGCGTTTGGACGTCCAAGTACTTCACAAACGGCACCGCCTATTCCACGGTATCTATGGTTACCACTATGAAGGTGCCCACTCTTGGCACCGTGTATGCAAATCAGATAGAGTATTATAAGCTGTCACTCGGCGAGATAACCAGCGGCAGAGCAGACAGATACGTTGGCTCCGAGGAAGCGGAAAAGTACGTTGCCGATTACGAAGAGCGACTTGAAGCAAAAGCGATCTCCTATAACGGAGACTCTATTCTCCGTCGGTATATTTTTGAGATGACAGACTACGAAAGAGAGGCGCTCAAGGAGCAGTATGCTATTGAAAAGCTTTATTCTGAATATGTCAATGATGTATACACACAGACCGACGATTTTGATAATACTCCGATATATGAAAAAACCGTGTCGATTCTTCTTGATGCGGCTGAAAACGGAAAGATCCTTACGGATATTGAAGTAGCAAACATATTTGAACTTTTGGCTACTCCCGGAAGCATAGATGAGAAGTATTATCACGAGATAATTCTGGCGCTCATCAACTATATGACAGAGAATTGCGCTTATACAACGGAGCCCATCGAGATAGCTGGAACAGACATTCCCGATATCGAATCTATCGACGGAAGCATAAGCGCCGTCGTTGATTTTCTGACGATGACAAAGTCGGGATATTGCGTTCAGTATGCGTCATCCCTTGCAATGATGCTTCGCTCGATAGGTATTCCCGCGCGATACTGTGAGGGATACATAGCATCTGATTTTGAATCGCGTTTCCATTCGGACGACGATCCTCTCGTCAGATATAAGGCAACCGTCCTCGACAGCGATGCCCACGCCTGGGTGGAGGTCTATTACGATTCGATCGGCTGGATACAGTATGAAGCTACAGATCCGTATCTTGACGATATGTATGGCACGATGAAACCCGAAGCTGACAACGATTCACCTATTGATATTATCATCAGGGATCCTGAAGAGATAACAGACCCCGAAGATGACTTCACGCCGCCCGAACAGAAGCCGGAAATATCCGTTGAAACTGTCGTTCTCATTATTTGCGGCTGTGTTCTGCTTCTCATTATAACTGTGGCTGTGGTATTGATATCGGTCATCCTTCGCCGCGGAAAGCGCGCTGTGAACGAACGCAACGGTCTCATCGCCATTGCCGCCGACAGAAGCCGCAGGCTTGACGATGACGAACGACGCTCACTTTCAATCGGTATCATAGACGGAATTTTCGCTATATATAGGGCTCTTGATATTGAACCGGAAACGGGTGAGCTACCTGCTGAATATGCAAAGCGGCTCGATGAAAAGCTCGGAAACGCATCACGCCGCTCCCACGAAGACGTTCTCACCTACATTTCCAAGGAAGAGTTCGGATTCGGAATGCCGAGAGGCGAGCTTGCGTCTCTTGCTGAGTATTATAACGATATTCTTATTGCGGTATACAGAGGTCTCTCTCGCAAAAACCGCTTCGTATTCCGCTACTTTAAGCGAATAATTTGATGAAGCAAAAAGCGGGACACGAATTAATCGTGTCCCGCTTTTTCGAGCACGTTGATTATCATATTTTTCAAAATGCAAAATACCCCTTGCAAAAGGAGTGATAATGTGTTATACTATCTCCCGTCATGGAAGCGTAGCTCAGATGGTTAGAGTGCTTGGTTGACATCCAAGAGGTCACTGGTTCGACTCCAGCCGTTTCCATAAAAAAGCGATTGCAGGTGCAATCGCTTTTTTAGTAATTACAGCGTTGTGCTTTTAATGCCTTTTCGGCTGTGTAAAAATCAGAGTAAAAAGACAGGAGATGCGTATGATCTATCTTGAAGCCTTTGATCTTGCCACGGAGCTTGACGAAACGGATTATTTCTTCCGCACATCGAAATTCGATACGGAATACTATTCCAAAACGAACGCATATCCTTTCAAAATTTTTCCCTTCAAAAAGCTTTCTCAACTTGAATTTGCGCCTATAACCATCCTCTACGGTGGCAATGGCTCAGGCAAATCAACGCTCCTCAACATTATCGCCGAAAAGCTCCGCCTTTCGCGAACGGCATCCTTCAACAGCACACCCCTGATGCAGGATTATCTCGATCTTTGTAGCTATAAGCTTGCAGCAAAGACAAAACACAGAGTGCCAAAGGGCAGCTCCATCATCACGAGTGACGGCGTTTTTGATTTCCTTTTGGACGCAAGAGCCATAAACGAGGGCATCGACCGTCAACGGGAACAGCTTTTCGATGAATATAGCGAGCTCCGCCGCGAAAAATGGCAGCTTTCAGGGCTCGATGAATACGACGAGCTGAAGCGCAGAAACGAAGCGAAGCTTAATTCAAGATCGAAATACGTTGGCAGACGAATGAATTCCGTTGAGCTTGATATGAAGTCAAACGGTGAGTCCGCATTCGTTTATTTCACGCAAAAAATAAAGGAAGACGCACTCTATCTCTTGGACGAGCCTGAAAACTCCCTCTCCGCGTCTTTGCAGGCGGAGCTTGCGTCGTTTTTGGCGGATTCTGCTCGGTTTTATAATTGTCAGCTTATTGTTTCCACCCATTCGCCTTTTATTCTTTCCTTGAAGGGAGCAAGAATATACGATCTCGATTCCGTTCCGGCGAGAACGAAAAAATGGACCGAGCTGCAAAACGTGAGAGCTTATTACGAGCTTTTCAAAAGCCACGAAAACGAATTTTAATCAGCAAAGACCGCTCCCCGAGCGGTCTTTTTGCATAGAAATAAAGAAAGCTGCCTATAATATGACTAAAGCGCAGGCTTCTAAATTATTTCCCGAAAGGAACGAATTTGCAATGACACTCACACAAAAAGAAAAAGATCTCTTGAAAGACTTGGCTGACGGAGAAAAGCTTTGCCGCGACAAATACGCAAAGTACGCTGCTGATGCGAAGGATCCACAGCTAAAGAATCTATTTTCTGAGCTTTCGAAGATCGAGGGCTCACATTATAATATCATAACCGGTATGCAGGCAGGTGACGTCCCTGCAAACATGACGGGTAATCCATTGAACCTGACGTTTACGCAGAATTATAACTGTACAAATACTCCCGACAAGGAAACGGATGCATATTACTGCAGTGATGTGCTTTCTATGGAAAAGCATATCTCGGGTCTTTATGACACCTGCGTTTTTGAATTTGAAGCAGAGGATGCGCGGCACGCGCTTTCCTCCATTCAGAAGGACGAGCAGAATCACGGTAAGCTCATCTACGATTATATGAAAACGAACTGTATGTATGGCTGACATAAAGCCGAATTCATCTTTATGAATTCGGCTCTTTTTTATTGAAAAACACCGAATTAAGTGATAATATAATTATATAAACAAAATGGAGAACAAAATATATGAGGATAATGATCGCATCGGATATACACGGCTCTTATTATTGGTGTGAAAAGCTGATGGAGGCATACGGAAGGGAAGAGCCGGAGAAGCTTTTGCTTCTCGGCGATATCCTTTATCACGGCCCCCGAAACGACCTGCCCCGTGACTACGCACCCAAAAAGGTGGCTGCAGCACTTAATGCCATAAAGGACAAGATACTTGCCGTAAGAGGAAACTGCGAAGCCGAGGTAGACAGCATTATGCTGGATTTTCCCGTGATGGCTGAATATGCAATCTTATACGCCGCGGGAAGGATGATATTTGCAACTCACGGTCATCACTTTGGAGAAGACACTCCTCCTCCTCATACGGTGGGAGATATTCTCTTGAACGGACACACACACGTGCCTGCCTGCCGCGATCACGGCGACTGGCTTTATATTAATCCCGGCTCGGTGTCTATCCCTAAAGAGGATTCACCAAACGGATATATGATGCTCGACGGTAACGTACTGTACTGGAAGGATCTTGCCGGCGGTGAGACGTACCGTGAATACAAAATATAAAAACGGAGGAACAACAAAAGTGAAAAGAAGTGAAATAAACGCGGCTCTCCGCGAGATGGAAAGTATGGTGAAGGAATACCGCTTCGCGCTTCCTCCCTTCGCTGATTTTACACCCGAAGCGTGGGAAAGCTGCGGACACGACTACGATGAGATACGCGACAATATGCTCGGCTGGGATATAACCGACTACGGAACGGGTGACTTTGACCGCATTGGCTTTTCGCTTTTCACTATCCGTAACGGCAATCTCAAAATGAAAGACAAATATAAAAAGACCTATGCCGAAAAGCTCCTTTACATAAAGGAAGGTCAGTATTCGCCGATGCATTTTCATTGGTCCAAGATGGAGGATATCATTAACCGCGGCGGCGGAAACGTGCTTATCCGCGTATATAATTCCACTCCCGACGAGGATCTTGACCGCGAGGGTGACGTGACCGTTCATCTCGACGGCAGAACGGTCGTCGTGCCTGCAGGCACGCAGGTACGCCTCACCCCCGGCGAAAGCATCGCTATCCAGCAGTATATGTACCACGATTTTGAGGTGGAAAAGGGAAGCGGCAACGTTCTTCTTGGTGAGGTCAGCGAATGTAACGATGATAACACCGACAACAGATTCTACGAGCCTGTTGGCAGATTCCCTGCGATAGAGGAGGATGAGCCGCCCTATCGTCTCCTTTGTAACGAATATCCAAAGGCAAAATAACGGTGAGCATTATGAAACAGAACTGCAAATACGACGTAACGGCAATAGGCGAAGTCTTGATAGACTTTGCAACGGTTGCCACCGCTGCCGACGGCTATCCCACAATGGCGGCAAACCCGGGCGGCGCACCTGCAAATTTCCTTTCCGCCCTGACGAAATACGGCTGTAAAACGGCGTTTTTGGGTAAAGTGGGCAACGATGCCTTTGGTGAACTTCTGGTAGGAACTCTTAAAAACGCAGGCATCGACGTGTCGGGAGTTATTGTTGACCCCGATCACTTCACGACTCTTGCTTTCGTTACACTTGATGAAAACGGGGACAGATCTTTTTCCTTTGCAAGAAAGCCGGGTGCTGATACCTGTCTTTTCCGAGACGAAATCGACAAGGCGAAAATTAAAGATTCTAAGGTGTTCCACTTCGGAACATTGAGCTTTACCGACGAGCCTGCGCGCACGGCGGCAATGTGGGCGGTTGAATATTCAAAAGAGCAGGGATGCCTTGTCACATTCGACCCTAATCTGCGCCGTCCCTTATGGCAGTCTCTTGACGATGCAAAAGACGCAATGCTGTGGGGCCTCGGCAAAGCGGATGTGGTAAAAATAAGCGACGACGAGGTAGAGTTTCTTTTTGGCGATATTACACCCGAAAAGGCTGCTCAAAAGCTTATCGACGATTACGGCGTTTCCTTAGCTATGGTCACTCTCGGAGCCAACGGCGCATATCTTTCAAACGGCACCGCGTCTGTGAAAGTGCCCGCGCCTCCCGCAAATACTATCGACACCACCGGTGCCGGCGACATATTCGGCGGTTCCGCAGTGTCGCGCATCATAGCCATCGGAAAGCATCCTTCAGCACTTACGGAATCGGAGATCTCGGATATTGCCGTGTTTGCCTCTGCCGCAGCATCCCTTTCAACGGAAAAGCGCGGCGGCATACCGTCTATCCCGGAGATTAATATTCTCGGCGAATATATTGCATCACTTTGATGCTGATTTATTAACAAAAATACTGAAAAGGAGCGCCCTATGGAAAACCAACGACTGCAGCTATCGGATGAATTTTTTCAAGTACCGAAAAAAGAAAAGCCGCAAAGGGAAAAGAAAAAGCTGAAGATCAAGCTGACTAAAAAGCATATCGTTATTATTTCGGTTGTGGCGTGTCTTATTGCCGTTATCGTGGCGCTTAATCTGATAAAAGTTCCGATAGATTATTCATATATTGAAGAAAAGCTTCATGTCGGATATAATGGCGACAGCGGTGTGTGTTTTGCGGCATGGTATCCCGACGGTGCAGATCAGTTTTCGGGATACGTTTCCGAGTGCGATGTTGTGGATGAAGCGACAGGAACGGTGTATGAATCATATTATATCGCACTTGAGGTGTCTTTGTTCCGTCGCATTTTTATTTCTGACGGATATTATGTGCTGCTTCCGCATCAAGTGGAGCCTTATGATATGAAGTTTTATTCAGACGGAACGTATTTGTACGGCAAACCTATAAACGAAGGCGGACTTGTCGGCAGAATATATTACCGCGATGGCGACGGAACGGATCATCTGATCTGGGAAAACGAAGTTCTCGCAGATATTGATGAATGAAAACCTTATATTTCACATTCAATATGCTCCGCGCGCTGTTGCGGAGAAACACGTTTATGTGTGTCCTCTTATTCATAGGCACACTCGCGTGCAACCTTATGTTCATCTATACATACGGCGCAGTTGCGGCATCAAATCTGTCTGACGGCGTGCCTGAATTCTTTATGTCATACGATTCGGGCGAGCTTTTGAGTGTTGATGATGTTTCATCAAAGCTCGGCGAGCTTGATGACGCAAGCATTTACTATTACGTGCCCGTCGATGCGTCGTCTTCGACAGAAATGACAGCATCAACGGGAGTAGGCGTTGACGGATATTTGATATGTGCATCGGATGCGGTCACAACGAATAAAACGACGACGGGCGATGCAGAAGATTTGTCAGAGCCGGAGACCGTCATCGTGCCCGATGATTTTGCGTCGTTCAAGGTCGGTGACGTGATAACGCTCAACGGATGTGAATTGCGCGTTGTCGGCACGACGGTAAGCGCATATTATTATGTCAGCGTCGAAACCTTTGAAAATTGCGGATTTGCGCCTGTAGGCTTTGCCGTTGACGTGCCGTATCGTGACGTTGACTATGCAGAAAAGATCATATCAGACGCCATCCATGATGGGTACGTTACGGAAAAGACGGAAACGGAGCTTGGATCACAAGGCATGAAGGATTATATGCTGACGTTCCTGATCTTTCTTTTGAGCATTGTTTCGTTTGTGTATATGTTCGTTTATATAAGCGAAGAAAACGCAAGGGAATACGCGATATACGAGCTTGTCGGAGCGAAGCGGAAGACGATCCTTTTGTCGTTGTCGCTCTCCGCATTCGTGATATTATGCGTGTCTACAGTCATTGCCGTGGCGTTTCACGCCGCGTTTTATGACAGCATTTTTGTCACACTTATCGCAAACGACGAATTCTTTTATAAAGCGAGCGATTACGCGATGATATCGTTCATCTCGCTTGCCGCCGTTTATGCAGTCATAACGGTATATATCAATGTGAGGAGGAAAGGCTCAACGCTCGAAAGCATCAGACGCACGCTGAAATAACAGTTAAGGGGGCGGATTAGATGAAATTTTTAACCGTGGCGTACAGATACATACGCCACAACATAGCTCCGATCTTGCTTACTGTTGTTTTTATAACCGTGTCAATGTTCGGCATACTGACGCTATACGGTCAGTACCGATACACATCATATAACAGAGACCGTTTTGCCGAGTCGGGACTTGACGATGCGCTCTATTTTATGCCGATGGCGGCAGATATATGGATAGACGGAGACCCGACGGAGGAAAGCAGCATTTACGACGAGCTTTCGGTATACGGTGAAGCAGTCGAAGTGATAACGTATCGGCATTATGGCGGAACCGTTGACGGTGCGGAATTTGATAACGTCTACATTTACGGCAGCGGGATGATCGAAAGCTTCGCACTTCCCGTTGACGAGGGCAGGTGGCTTGACGCATCGGCAGAGTCAGCGGAGGTCGTCTTGGCTGGGAATAAGTGGCGCGGAATAAACGTCGGTGATACGGTTACGCTTACCGACGGCGGTGATGCGCTCGTCGTAGGGAAGATAGAGGATCCTTCAAACATTCCCGATTTTAATTCGGGCTCAAACTCAAACGTCTCTGCGGATCACCTTTACTCGCTGCGCGAAAGCGGAATCTTTGCAACGGAACACGTTACCGAAAAAATTTCCGCCGACCGTCAGATCAACGATACCGTCTGCTTTTTCGTCAGATTCCGCGACGGCGCGGACGCGGCAACCGTAACGGAGATCACCGATTATCTTATGAGCCGTGGCAAGCTCGTCGGATATGAAAAGATAATCGAAGATTCAAACGTAAAGATAGACGAATGGATCAAAAACGCGCTTCCGCTTCCGATGTTTATGCTTATTATTGCCACGATAAATATTATCTGCATTTCCGCGATAACCGTAAAACGGAGTATGAACGAAAGCTCACGGTATTTTCTCGTTGGCTGCTCGACACGCCGAAGCATTTTCACAATTTCGGCGACGGTGGCGGCTTCGTTTTCGTTTCCGACGGTGTTTAACATTTTATCCGTATCGTTCTTTCCGAACCTTCTGCGTGAAGATAGCTACTCCGCCGTTGACTATATGCTCGACGCTTCGTGTTCGTGGATAGCACTTTTATATATGCTGCTCGTCGTTCTGATAGTTACGTTAATTCCCGTGGTGCTGTATCGGAAGTATTCGCCGCTCGAATTCTACAGGAGGCAGATATGATAAAGCTGAAAAATATAACGAGAAAATACATCATTGACGAAAACGTATTTTACGCGCTTCGCGGTGTTGATCTTCACATCAAAGAGGGCGAAATGGTGGCGATCTGCGGACAGAGCGGTGCGGGTAAGTCAACGCTGCTTAATATTATCGGGTGTCTTGACACCTTTGATGAGGGCGAATATATGCTCGGCGATATTGATGTCGGCAGACTCAATCAGGCCGGTCTTGCGGCTGTGCGTAACCGCTTCACGGGCTTTGTTATGCAGGATTTTTCGCTCATCAATCACGAAACCGCGCTATATAACGTAATGACACCGATGCTTTTTAATAAAACTCCGTTCCGCGAGATGAAGTCGCGTGCAATAGCGGCGCTCTCGCTCGTCGGTATGGACAGTCAGGCAAAGAAATGCGTTGCGAATATGTCGGGAGGCGAACGTCAGCGCGTTGCTATAGCACGGGCGGTCGTCAACGATAATCCCATTCTTTTGGCGGACGAGCCGACGGGTAACCTTGATACAAAGAACACGGAAATGATAATGAATATCTTCAAAAAGCTGAACGAAGTCGGCAAAACCGTGGTAATAATCACACACGACAGCGAAGTCGCCGAAGCTTGCGGAAGAGCTGTCACCATAAAAGACGGTAGGATAGCAGAGTGAAAGGAACGGTGTACTATGGACGAAAAGGCATATCACATAGCTTGTAGGAAGGGGGACATCGGCGGATACGTCATAATCCCCGGCGACCCCGGACGATGCGCAAAGATCGCAAAGTATTTTGACGATCCCGTACTCGTGGCGCAAAACCGCGAGTATACTACCTACACGGGTAAGCTTTCCGGTGTTCCTGTTTCCGTTATGTCAACGGGAATAGGCGGTCCCTCCGCCTCTATCGCTATGGAGGAAGCCGCGGCTCTCAGCGCTCACACGTTTATCCGCGTCGGTACCTGCGGCGGTATAAACACGAAAGTCATGTCAAACGACGTTGTTATCGCAATGAGCGCCGTCCGTCAGGAAGGTACGAGCAGGGAATATGCTCCGATCGAATATCCTGCTACGGCGGATTTTGACGTTACGACGGCGCTGGCAGAAGCCGCAGACCGTCTCGGATTCAAACGACACGTTGGCGTAGTTCAGTGTAAGGACTCCTTCTACGGGCAGCACTCGCCCGAAAGAAGCCCCGTTTCGGGCGAGCTTTTGGCGAAGTGGGAGGCGTGGAAGCGCCTCGGTGTTCTCGCAAGCGAAATGGAATCTGCGGCAACATTCACGGTAGCAGCTGCTCTCGGAGTGAGAACGGGCACGGTGCTTTCGGTGGTATGGAATCAGGAACGAAAGCTTTTAGGCTATAACGAGCCCGATAATCACGATACCGAACGTGCCATCGTTACCGCTGTTGAGGCGATAAAGCAGCTTATCGAACGTGATAAGAGTTGAACGTAAGCTAAAAAGAAAAATGCCCGATAGCGGGTGGCATTCAGAAAGCATAAAAGCCAAGCTGTATTTTGCAGCTTGGCTTTTAATGTTATTACGCTTTATAGCGATGTACTATGCGGTGCGTTTTTGACTGTTCATCGCATATAGATCAATATCGCTTTGCTTTTTTACTGTTTACGATTTTTTCGATATCTTCCTTGTCGATCCATTCTTCAGTAAAATCGCAATTACAGCAAATTCTCATAAATGGGCGCCCCTTGATTATTCCGGTGAAACAAATGCCAAGCGTTTGGTGATGACCTTTGCTTCGGTTTCGCCGAGGTATTCTGCCAATTTTTTCTGCAGATTCTTATCGGTTAACAGCCATCTTTTGTCTCCAGCAATCCCATCGTCGGTAGCGTAATCATGATTAATATCCGCAGCACGGGCCAAAACAGCCGTTAGATAGGTGTTTCCGCGGAATTCCGCAGCCGTCTTGTCATTGTCATAATACTCATAATATACCAGCTGACCGATGTCCCAGCAGTCAAAGAACACATTGTCTATCAAATGCACTTCGCCGCTGTTCCCCGGATTTACACCAATCACCGCAGAAGAAAGGTA
>CAYXHC010000007.1:0-43868 GCA_964464905.1 uncultured Lachnospiraceae bacterium | reverse complement strand
AATTTATGCGTTTCTGGCTCCACCGCTTCCGCAAGCTGGATATGGCAAAGAAAGAGCATCGTCAGATGCTGATCGACGTGTTCATCAATGCGATATTCCTGTACGACGACAAAATGCTAATTACCTTCAACTATAAAGAGGGTACCAAAACTATCACTTTTGATGATGTAAAAAATGAGGTCTCAGAGGAGGCTTCTGGTTCGGATTTGGATTGCTCAAGTGCATAAAAAAGAAGTAATGGCTTTCGCCATTACTTCTTTTTTTCGTTGTTCGCACACACTTGACAAGTTTTGCGCAAACTACACAAACGCTCCGCACAATCGTAACCGCAAAACTCGGGTTCATAAGTCCCGCCACCGAAAGCATCTGTTGTATTTTTAATAAAAAAATATTATAATGTTTATGGGTCACAATAATAAAATAACTATTTCGAGGAAGAGATATGGCAGATTCATATTATATAGTTGAAAAATCCTCACAAACCATTGAATTATACTTCAACAAAGTCCCCCTCCTTTCTATACGTCAACAACTTAAACTGTATCACTGGCATTGGAATCCAAACAAAATTTGTTGGTATACAATACTCACACAGCAAGCTGAAGATTTTGCAAAACAACTCGGAGCCGTAAATGCAACCCCTATTTCTACTTCAGCCACAAGCTCGTTATCTCCACCAGTAATAAATAAAGATATTCTGTCTTCAATAAACATTACGGGATTTGAATCGCTAAATATCGAGCAACAGAAACAAATTCTTAATAAATCATATTGTATAACTCCCAAATCGATATCTCTTTCTGCAGAATCCGATAGTAACGAAGGAATCATTATTATTCTTCTTAGCTTAAGTGGAAATATCATTACGCTCGGAATAGTTGAAAATGTATCTCAACAAAATTCTTCTCAACACATATATTGGAAAAACAGATCAATAAGCAAAACAGTTATTTCAAGTATAATTAATAATAAACCGTGGATTACTTATAACGACGAACTATGTTTGATATGCTATTATTCGGACAGTTCTATGTTTAAGAGAATAAGAAAGCATAACCATTATTTTTCAAACAACGATCACCTAGCCGATATATGGATATATGCAATGAAAATGCCTTGTGTAGATCATCCAAAGAGTATAGAAGCAGTAACAGCATTTATTCCAACAACAAATTCAAAGGTCCCTTGTCAAATTAATGTACAATATTGCTCTCGGTGTGACAAATATTATATAAATTCCAAACAATATTGCGATTTCGCGCGTCGCTATGGACTGCCGTTCGTTCGCTTGATGTTGGCTAGCCGTAACGAAAACACACAAACTGACTATTCAACTTGGCGTGAAGAATCTTTATTGCACATCTTGGGATATAATGTGAGCAGCAAAGACAATCTAACTACCAGAGAACGTCACGCAATATTAACGCATGCAATTCAAACAAATACATTAACCAAACCCGAAATCATCTCATTTTTAGAGTTTTTGGAATATCGTAATAAAAACAATTTGATTTTTGAAAATGCATGTACCAAATGGAGAGAGGATGTTGAATTTGTTAGGAATTATAACATCAACCAGCAACGAAAAATTGCAGGCACTTTCAAATTCAACAATTCAAACAACAAATAAAAATATTTATTATCATAAAGATATCCACAACAAAAAAGAACGGTCAACGACCGTTCTTTTTTGTTTTTCGGTTGAATTACCGTATTTCACCGTCAACGATATTGACGACTCTGCTGCAAGCGGCAGCCACCTCAGCGTCGTGTGTAACAATAACGACCGTTATGCCGTAATCGCGATTGAGCTTCAAGAGAGTTTCAATGATCTCGTCCGCGGTTTTACGGTCAAGCGCTCCCGTCGGCTCGTCGGCAAGTATCAGCGACGGCTCGATAACGAGTGCTCGGGCGATTGCAACGCGCTGCTTCTGTCCGCCCGACATATCGGTGATCTTTTTCTTTGCCTGATCGGCTACTCCCACCGCTTCTAGTGCTGCTAAAGAGTGTGATTCTATATCACGGTACTGCGTCTCATTAAAATAGAGCGGCATCGACACGTTTTCTATCGCCGTTTTTTGATTTAGTAACAAAAACTCCTGATTGACAAAGCCTATTTCAGACGAACGAAGCGCGGCTTTATCCTTGTCGCTCATTTTGCTTATATCTCTGCCTTTATATAAATAACTACCGCTGGCATAATCGTCTATTGTACCAATGATATTAAGCAATGTTGACTTTCCGGATCCGGATTTGCCCATTATGGCAAGCACCTCCCCCGCCTCCACTGTAAGGTCAATATCTTTCAGAGCATGAAATTTATCCTTGCCGACCGGATAGTATTTATTCATTTTCTTGATTTCTATAAATGACATAGTTTTCCCCCTTTTTAGTCAGCATTTCTGTCGATCAACATTCGCGGAGTGCTGTTTTTAAGAGATAGTATCACTGTTCCGAAAACAACCAATGTTTCAACAATCGCAAATACGATCACCGCTGCTATCGTTCGCTTTCCAAACGTAACCTCTGTCAAAAGAGACCTCATCACCACGGGAAGTGTCGTTGCTGACGTTATCACCCCTCCGACCGTTACTGCAATTATAACTGCCAACACCACAGCTAATACAAAAGGAACCGTCAGTATCAATAATATGTTCACACGCCGCGCCCCTATAAGGTAATAGACTCCTTCTTCCTTTCGCATATTCTGTATCGCCAGTACCAAAAGCCCAACGGTATTGACTGCCAAAAACGCAGAAATGAAGATCAGCATCGGCAAATAGGTGTGAAGAAGTTCTCGATATTCCGCTTCGGTTTTACTTAGTATTTCACCATACTCAGAAAGGTCCCCGTAACTTGAAAGCAACGATATATCAGAAGGATCGAAGCTTTCTTTAATTTCAACAAACATCATTACAGAGTGTACTCGTCTGTCCGATCTGTCAAAATAATCGCCAACCGCCTCTCTTATTGCTTCGCAATCCTTCACTAGGAATGACGGCGACTCCGTGCCGAATATATCCGATGCCGAAACTGTCGTTCCACCGCCCACAAAAGAAATCGACTCGTAATCATAATCCGTATATCCAACGATCTTCATCGGCACCGTCACCTTTTCATCCGAACTAAGATAAAAATCTAGTGTAAGAATATCTCCGACCGCTTTGTTATCATCAATGAATTCGGATTCACTCATAATAATACATTCTATTTCATCAGATGAATAATCGAACCCCTTTCCCGTCCTAAGTCTTATAGGAAAATGTTCGATATAGTTCTCGTCTACGAGCCGAAAAGGTATTTTATCTTTTCCGTCCGAGCTATTGATCCACGAATACGAAGGCAAGTCTAAAGTAATGTCAGATACGGAAGGCAACGCTTTAACAGTATTGATCAACTCTTCTCTATTGTTCGTAGAAATAACGCTGAAATATATATCACCGTCAGCGTATCCGGAGTTTTTCAGCATATCGTACGTTCGTCCGAAATAATCGCATTTACCGATAAAAATGCATAATACGGCAAGCTCGAGCACAGAAAGAAGCAATATCGCCAAAAGGCTCATTTTAACACTCATAATCTGATTTTTTATAAGGTGGGTGATTTTTTTGAAAGTCATATTTCATCCCCCCTTCTATGCTACTTTACCAAAAGCATCTTTTGCCGACATATTCAACACCATATAAAGCGCAGGTAATGACATCAGCGTTGTCGCGCCTGCAACTGTCATAATCATATATATAATATCTTTCGGCAAAAGCTGCGAAACCGGCACAAGGTTGACCGATTCGGGTAAAAGCACGTTGACTGTAAATGCTGCTGCAAAGGTCACGAACGCAAGGGATATGTTCTGTATCAGGATATCAAGCGATAGTCTCCCCTTTGAGGCACCGCAAAGGAGTGCAATAGCATTGCTCCGGTAACCGCGCTTCACGAAATACTGCATATAAAATGCCAGTGAAATGAGAGAGACAGAATAGAGCAGGAATACGCCAAACACCACGATGCCATATGAACTTTCTACGCTGTCATAGACTGAATAGGGATCTACATAGTTCGCACCATAATCCCCGTATTCACAAAATATCTCGTCAATACGGTCCCGTAATGCATCGCTTTTTTTGTGAGAAAGCAGGTTTTCTGTATAATAGATAACGTCCATCGGTTTGAACTCCGACTTGAATACTCCATACGGAATATAAATCACCGTGGTTTCCGTGCTTATTCCGATTATGCGGAATTCTGTGCCGTTTATAATGCAAGTTCCGTAAGATGCTGTGGCTTCGTCATATTCAAGCGCCATCGTCGCGGCAGTACACGGAAGAATAGCCTCCTTTACGCTCGTTGACGAAAATGACATATTTCCCTTATATGCCGTAACCTTCGGGGAATCATATCTTTCCGCTCCGACGGAAAGGTATTCCCCCTTCGCAAACGACACGATTGCTGCACCGTTCTTTGAAATATAATAATTTTCCATTGCTCTATCGGGATCATTTTCAGCAAAGGCAACCGAATAGCTTACGACTCCGTATTCCGATAGATCAACCTCCTCTATTTCGTCCGCGCTCATTACTAAAGGGTACGTGCCGTCATCCGATTGTCCGCGTGTATAATCAACGTTACCAACGGGATACGAAATCGAGGATACACCCGTCAGCGAAGCATTTCTGTATGAAATAAAATTACCGTAGGCATAGATCATCATCAGATTGCTGAAGAGAAGTCCGGTCAAGAGTATCAAAAACAAAACTCGTTCCCTCCGGAACAGATCTGCAAAGTTGCTGTAAATATATCGCAGTCTTTTCATTTATCCGCCTTTCCGCCAATATAGTGACACGAATATACTAGAAAATATCCTCGCAAAACGCTTTTTATATCGTTTTGCGAGGATATTAAGCGTCAAACAATTTCTTTTTCGACATAGGAATACGTAACTTCCTCGTTGCTCACTCTTTATATTTACTTTTTAACAGACGCAGGTTATCTACCTTAACTGACGAATAAGATATAAGAGCAACTATCATAAGTGTGAGCGCAGCGAGTGACGCCATTGCGGCGTACGTTTCTTTTCCTATGATAGTTTCCTCAAGATAAGTAATAAAAAATGTTGATGACGTTACTCCGGATATAATGATGAGTGAGATCAAAACAGACGCGACAATGATTAAAGCAAACGTCGTAAAAGTTATTGCCAGCGCATCTCGTTTCGAAGCGCCCACCACACGCCAAACAGCGTATTCATCTGCGTATTTGTATATGGACAGAACCGTAAGACAAACGAGCGTTGCAACGAAGAACACAACAAAAAACAATGCGATCGGAAGATATGACGACATATCCTCGTTCATTCGTTTTTCACTTGCGAATAGTATGTCGGTCCCCTCATTAACGGGACAGAATTTGCTTATAGACTCGATCACTGCTTGTTTTTTTGCTTCTGTGATATCGTCTTCGAGCTCCACAAGTCCGGAATATACCGCAATGGATTTATTCCCCTGAGGGAACATTTTGTCAAGCAGATCTTTTGTTTGTTCGCTTTCCTTTATTAAAAAGAAGCTTGTTTGAGAGAGAATCAAATCTGCCGTTACCTCCGTTCCGCCGCCTGACATTACGGGATAAAACTGATTTTGATCAGCTATACCAACGATACTGACGGTTTCGGAAATTGCGTTACCGTTTTCATCAACACCCAAATTTACAGAGATCTCCGAGCCTATTTCCTGCCATTCGTCTTCCCCCTGCTCCGTGATTATCATTTCAATTTCCGGTGATGAGTAGTCAAACCCCTTGCCTTTTTTTATTATGGGCTCAAATTTTTCATATAGTTCCTCGGTGATCCTGATCGCTTGAAACGTTATCTCCGTAGATGAAGATGAGTCCTTACCATTATATTTGATCGATTCGGGACGTTCAATGATATTCACAACGCCATCTATGGCAAGTATACTTTCACGCACCTTATCAACATCTGATGCTGATGATAAAACGACGCTGAAATACAGATCATCTTCAATATTGGCGCTTTCAAGTTTTTCATATCTGTCACCGTAATATATGTATCTGCCGTACATAAACGCCAGGGCACACCACATAAGCGTACATATTATTGCGAGAACGACGGCATTCAATTTAATACTTCCGAAAAAATCAAAAGTGAGTTTAATAAATTTTCGCATTATATTCTCCAATTCATACGGTGTGGATTCGTGTCAATTACCGTATTTCACCGTCAACGATATTGACGACTCTGCCGCAAGCGGCAGCCACCTCAGCGTCGTGTGTAACAATAACGACCGTTATTCCGCGTTCGCGATTGAGCTTCAAGAGAGTTTCAATGATCTCGTCCGCGGTTTTACGGTCAAGCGCTCCCGTCGGCTCGTCGGCAAGTATCAGCGACGGCTCGATAACGAGTGCTCGGGCGATTGCAACGCGCTGCTTCTGTCCGCCCGACATATCGGTGATCTTTTTCTTTGCCTGATCGGCTACTCCCACCGCTTCGAGCGCATCCGCGACACGGCTCTTGATTTCCGTATACGGCGTTTTTCCGAAGTAGAGCGGAACCGCCACGTTTTGCGCTGCCGTCTTTTTGTTCATCAAAAGAAATTCCTGATGGATGAATCCTATTCGTGATGCGCGAAGCTTTGATTTTGCACCGTCATTCATTGCTTTCACGTCAAGACCGTCGTAATAATAACGTCCGCTGTCAAAATCATCGAGCGTTCCTATCACGTTAAGCAGCGTCGTTTTACCGGAGCCAGATTTCCCCATGATCGCAACGACCTCGCCGTGCTCAACGGTAAGATCAATCTTTTTGAGAGCGGCGAATTTACCCTTTCCCACAGGATAGGTTTTATCAAGCTTTTCTATTCTGATAAGTGACATGATCTAACTCCTTATATATTTACGATTTTTGAAGACTGTTTGTTTTCACTGGTGAAGGCTCCTTCACTGACAAATAGTTTTTGACGCACAGGGCAGAAACGACGGCGGCGGAAATAACGATGGCGGCTGCAAGCATGGCCATAACGAGATAAGCCTCAGTTCCGATAACGCTCTGCACAAAGTGCGGCGCCAGAGACTCAGACGATGCAGTATAGAAAACTATCGCCGACGCCGACGCCAGGGAAACGGCGATAACGAGGAAAAACGCCGCAAACGTAACGAAAAACGCACGCTTCTTAGTTGAGCCCGTCATGCGCCAGATAGCGTAATTATCTGCATATCTGCGTATGGAGCGCGATGCCAGAAAAATGAGCACTGCCACACAGAAAACCACCGCAGTCGCCGCAACAGGAAGATACAGAGACATATCGCTGTTGATGTCACTCTTTATTTTGGAAAGGAGATCATCGCCCTCGTCGTTGGAACCGAACTTCTGAATCGCCTCGATCACCGCTTGCTTTCCCTCAGCGCTGATTCCCGCCTTGAGCTCAACAAGTCCGCTACATTCGTTCGTCGGAGGGATGCTTTCGGGGAAAGTCCCGTCGAGGCGCTCGTGCGTATATTCGTTGTCCTTTATAAGAATCACGTTAACCTGGGTAAGTATCTGATCGGCAGATTCCATCGTGGGATAGAACTGCCCCGGCTCGGCTATGCCGATTATGTCGAAATACTGGGAAATGGTGTTGCCGTTTTCATCCCGCGCAAAGGATTTACCGTCCCATCCATAAGAGAAGCTTATTCCGGTGCCAACTTGAAACAAATCTTCTTGCCATTTGGTTTGCGCGGGACCGGTGACTATCATTTCAAAATCCGGGGACGAATAGTCAAAGCCTTTGCCCACCGCTATTACAGGCTCAAATTTTTCGTACAGTTCCTCGGTTATCCTCAATGCGTAAAACCAGGGGCTGCCTTCCCACTCGAGCTCTGGAGGGTCCGAATGACGAAAAACCGGCTGCCGTTCCAGAATACTCACGACTCCGTCCGTTGCAAGTATACTTTCCTTTATCTCGCGCAGGCTTTCCTCCATTTGAGAAACATTGTCCGATTGCGGCACCGTGACGCTGAAATACAGCATATTTTCGATGTCGGCAACGACAAGCTTTTCATATTTTTCCTCGGTATACATAAGCCTACCGCACATAAACGCCAGCGCACACAGCGTCAGCGTGAAAATCAGCGCAAGCAGCAGAATTTTCAGCTTGGCGCTATTAATAAAATCAAAAGTAAGCTTTAGAAATTTTCGCATTGGCTTCCCTCCTTATGCCGCTTCGCGGTAAAGCTCCGCCGCCGAGAGACGCGATAAGCGGTTGGCAGATGGCACCGTTAACATAAACGCTGCTACTATGACCGTTGCAAGCATATAAAGAATGTCCTTCCTAGAGTATTGAACGCTTTCAATAACGTCGAATGCTCCGTTAAAGGACACATTCAAAAGAAGCGCTGCAAAAAAGCACAGCAAGACGAGCGTTATATTCTGCAAAAACAGACTTAACAGCAGATTACCCTTTGATGCACCGCAAACCTTGTAAATAGCAAAAGCGCGCTTCCGTCTTTCCATAAAGTATTGCATATAAAAGATAAATGCGAGCATAGATACAAGGTACGCTATAAAAATGAGTACGACCCACGTAAGGTATTCCTTCTGTGCATTTTCATACATGCCGTACGGCTTACCGAGACTGTCAGATGCGTAAGCATCCAACACGTCTTCATGTAGCGCGTTACTCTCCTCACGTGATAAAATCTTGTCGGTATAATACGTTACGTATTCCGGAATAAACTCTAATTCCTCAAACGCTACATACGGAATCACGATACTGCTCGCTTCCGTTGACAACCCTATTATCTTGAACGTCTCCCCCGCCATGGTAAGCGTTCCGAAGGATTTGCTTTCCGTGTCATATAGCAGCTTCATCGTTATGTCCGTGTGCGGCAGGATCGCCTCGTACATATCTCCGCTGAACTCCGTGGAGCCTGCCGCCGTCACAAGATTGTTCGCATCATTTTTATACGCCGTGACCCAATAATCGATGCTTCCGCTCGGGCCTATGGGGGACATAACGCCCGTTCGATTTCCCGACGGTGACGTTATAAAGGTTTCTTCGATGAATTCGGGGGTCATGTTGTCAGCGAAAAGCTGACTCACCGAATAAGTGTAAATACTGTCGCTGTCAAAGTCGATTTCTTCAATGTCAGATAAGCTATACTCCAACGACGCATTACTCGCAGAATATTCGTACATCCAATCTCCGTTAACAGTATCGTTCGCATAGGAGGTGTAGTTTCCGTAGCCATATATCAAGATAAGGTTGCTTGATATAATACCTAAGATCATCAATATAAATAGCTTTTTATTGTATATAAACACATCATAAAGTCCCGTGAAAATGTTGCATATCGCTTTCAATGCGTCACCTCCTATGCGATTTGATCACTTTAGTTGTATTGATACTCACCATTTGTGCTATAGATTAATAGTATTGCTGTCATTAGAATGATGCAGATAACATTCATTTTTCTATTTAGCAGCCCCCCCCCGCGATTCCATTATAAGGCATCTCTCGTCTTTTGTCAACAAATTTTTCACTTAATTATCCAGCCACACTGTGCAATAACGATAAAAAAAGACCCCGCGGGATCTTTTTTTCTGTTTTATAAACGTTAACTCCGCCTGCGTTACGCGCTGCTTCCGTGATCCGTCCATAACAAAAGCCTTCCCCAATCGGAAGGCTTTTGACTTATTTATTCCGTTACGGTCAGCTTGAGCTTTACCGATCTAAAGTTTTCGGCAAGATATTCCTCCGGTGTGAGACCACACACGGGGAACCCTTCATTATTGAATATAACCGGACTCGCATATGCGTGGCGTCCCGGATCGGAAAGACCGTACTTCTCCGAGCCAACGGCACCGGGATATGCATCGGACCAATCTCTTGCGTGATAGATAATAACGGGATTGCCGCTTTCGTCAACTGTAAAGGAATTGTGTCCGGGGCCAAATATTCCCTCGTATTCGCCGACAGCCTCCGGCAAAAGACCGTGATCGCCGTGCCCCGTCACGTTCGTGGTGCCGTCAGCCTTGGTATAATCCGCTTTTTTCACCGTTTTCGTAAGGTCCTGAGTCGCAAGGATAGGATAGGGATATTTATGCCAGCTTTCAGGATCCAAAAGATCGGCGTCAACGTGTGCGTGTAGTACGCAACAGCAGTACATCATATCGATAGTACAGCCTGCGTAAACGATGAATATCCTGTCGCCGTGGACGAGCACGGAGGACGCCTCCTGTATCGCCTGACCGACGAGTCCCTTCACATTGCCCCACCCTGCTTTGCCGGGTCCAATGTTAGTTTCAAAGGCTCTGTCCGCAGAGGATATCTTCACTAAGGGAGATGTGGGATAAAGGGGATCTTCGGGATCCACCGTCGTTATCCAGATGCACGCCGCCTTGGGAGTGACGTAATAGCTTTTGCCCTTATGCTCAAAGTACGTGGTGTCGAAAGCGCCCACAGCCTCTCCGTTCGTTGCGTCGTGGATATAGCCGGTGTATTCCCACGCATCCGCATCCGTCAGATCATCGCCGTTGCAGGTGAAAATGCACTGCTTCCACTCACCGCGATCTTTGCCGGGTTCGGTTACGGTCGCCAGTGCGATCACGCGCCACTTGCTGCCCATCTTGTGGATCTCGGGCGCCCAGTACATACCCGTCACCTTCGTTCCGTCCGGGAGAGTGCTGTCGCGCCAGATAACGAATTCCTCAGCATCCGTGATGCCGTTTATATCCTTCGCGCGGCGGATGATTATGTTCTCGTAAGCGCCTCCGCCTGCGGCAGAGCGCTCGTTCATATTAGAGGCGGTGAAATAGTAAACGCCGTTTTCCTCGTCGTACACGGCGTACGGATCGGCACGGTACTCAGCCAACGGACTGTTATAGTCCGCGGTAGAGGCGATTTTGCCGTTTATAACATATTCGCCTGCAGGGAGCGCATCAATATCGAGCTCGGAAGTGTCCCACCGCACGTTCATAGGTGTTTCGGAGTCGTCGCTGTATTTAACGCTGACTTTTCCGGGAAGCGCTATCTTCTCTCCGAGCTTAACGCTAACGTCGGGAACGGATACGCCAACGCTATAAAGCCTGCCGTATTTTTTGATCACCCGGTCGTATTCATCTGCAGTCAGCGGGAACACAGATGCTTCCGCTGCGTTTGCATATTCAGGCAGAGATGCGTCCTCTGCCGTTTTTTCATATTCCGTCACTACGGGAGCGGAAAACTCCACAAGCTCCTTCGATGCAGAAACGTACGATCTGCCGTCTCCGCCCTCCCAGTATATGCGGTATTCCCCGTCCTCCACCTTCACAGTGGGATCCTTCACGGCGATGCCCATATCGTTGATCGACACTTTCCGTCCGTCGGAATAATAAAGAAGGTCTTCGGAATCAAAGAACATTACCTCGGGGGAGTCGTTATTCACCGTTGCCAAAAGGCAATAGCCTCCGTCCATGCGGCGGAAAAGCGTGGGAGAGCCAAGCTGCCGACACCCCTTAGGTGACATAACGGCTTTGTTGTTGTTGAGCGCGGAAAAGCGCTCACCGTCCCGTGAGATAGCGTAATAAAGCACGTCGGTGCGGTACGTGTCCATATATTCCTTTGAAGGATACTGCGCGTGCTCAACGCCCATATCGGGCTCGTATAAAACGGGGTAAACGGCAAGATATCCGCCGATTTTTTCGTTCTTCATTGTGTGTCTCCATGTGTAGATTATATAGTTAAGTATATCTTATGCCGGCTGATGTGTCAAGACGCTTGGTATTGCATAAGGCAACACATTTTTATCGTATTAACGGGTGATCCTTGCGGATTATTTTTCTTGTAACAGCAATTTTGTATCACCACGGAACATTATAGGTATTTTTTACCGTATTTATGATTTTACCCGTTGACAGCTTGCCGCATTTATGATAACCTATTATTGGTAGGTCACCCTTTGCCATCCGTTGCACGCATTTCAATTACATTATTCGGAAGGAGCAAATATAAAAAGAATCACATTTATCATCATTCTCACATTTTTGATTTCATTTGTTATAGCACTCCCCATTTCGGCTACGGCATACTACCAATATGTAGATCGAATTGAGGAAAAGTACGAAGCATGGTGTTGGGTAGCATGTGCAGAAATGCTTGCTAAAACAAAGGTTACGTCATCTGTAAGTCAAACTAGCACTGTCAATTATATAGTGAACAACTTCGTTGATGATTGCCCTTGCGAAAGCGATTCATCCATCAACTGTAATTGCGATAACAACAATGACTTATATTGCACATGCGATTCATCAGAAATTCGATACTGCACATGCAACATTCCCAACTTAGGAACCAATTATCAACTGTTTGGTGGCGATTATATGGATATATATTATGCTGTAAAATATATATCAAACAATAAGATCACGCCAAGCAAAGGTGCGGCTTTACGCGAAGAAGGTGTTATTCTAAAGCTTTCAAATAAATATCCTATTATTGCTGTGTTAGATGTTTCAGGCCAAAACACAGGCCATACTATGATAATTTACCATTACAGTGATACAACGGGTGAAGTCAAAGCAATAGACCCTGACATAGGGGCATTGCGTCCTCGCCCTTATCTAAACTTGTCCGAGCTACTAAATGGTACTTGCGTGTATAGTGATAATATAACACTCCATTGGACACGCACCGTTAGCATCTCACGAATCACAGAATAAATATTTAGTAACTATTATAGGAGGAATACTATGAAACGCTTCATTTCCATCGCAGTCATGATGTTAGTTGTGCTTTCCCTTCTCTGCCCCGTTTTCGCCGCTGAGCCCAATATCGAAAGCTTCGACAAGGACATTTATAAAAACGAGATACTTGCGCTTACAGATGATATAGTCGTTCATGTAAATCAGGTCATTGAAGACGAAAACCGCGAAAAGCTTTTCACAAAAAAAGAATCTCTCCCTTTGATCACAGCCGACGATATCGACTTTTCAAAAATGTATAAGAAGTATCTTTTCGCCGGTGATATACTCGATGCCAAGTCCAACGACGAGATCCTCAGTATACTCAGCGAAAAGCGTTATATGTGGATCCTTCTCGTATACGTTGAGGATATCGTTATTGAAGTAACGTTTGATAAAAATTTTGATTTTGAAGGCTACGAAAATGTTGGCGATATCCCCTTTGAGGAAAAGCTCGCTATAATTGACGAAAAAGGCTCCTACGGCATTGAAACGATGGCGATCCTCGTAAACGATGATTTTTATACCGTCCCCACCGCCAACGGAAAAATGACGTATTTCGTGTCCCTCGACACAGCAGGAACTGCAGGCGCCATTCAGCTTTCGGGAAAGAATAAGTGCTCCATATACTGCGAAAAAGGCGACGCTGAAGGCAGATACGTTGATATAAACCGCATCAAGCCTGAAACCGGTATTCCCGGAAGGCTCACCGGCTTGCTGTCTTACACGTTGACTGAGCCTGCCTTCCCGTGGGAAGCTGTTGTTGCCTCAGCTGCTATCATAGCCGTCGCCGTTACAGCCATTGTATATATTCTAGTTATACGTAAAAAAAGAATAACTGCTTAAAATAAAAAATCGGAGGAAGCTTTCGAAAAGCTTCCTCCTTTTTTTGTTTATACAGTTTCAAAGTATCTTACGCTATCAGCCTTTTTCGCGAAGCTCCTTGCGCTTGATCTTACCGCTGACGGTCTTGGGCAGCGCGTCCATAAACTCGACGACGCGAGGATACTTATAGGGTGCGGTGCGGGATTTTACGTAGTTCTGGATCTCACGCACAAGCTCGTCGCTGGGAGTGGTTCCCTTTGTGAGAACGATATTCGCCTTTACGACCTGACCGCGGATCTCGTGAGGTACTGCCGTAACGGCAACCTCAAGGATATAAGGAAGCTCCATAATAACGCTTTCGATCTCGAAGGGCCCGATGCGGTAGCCGGAGGACTTGATAAGGTCGTCAACTCTGCCGACATAGTGGAAGTAGCCGTCCTCATCGCGCCAAGCGGTGTCGCCGGTGTGGTAAAGTCCGTCGTGCCAAACGGCGGCGGTGCTTTCTTCGTTATTATAGTAGCCGCAGAAGAGGCCGCAGGGTGTGCCGTTTGCGGTGTTTATACATATCTCACCCGTTTCACCGGTGGCAACCTCGTTGCCTTCGGAATCGACAAGCTTAACGTCGTAAAGGGGAGAGGGCTTACCCATTGAGCCGGGTTTCGGCTTCATGCCGTCGAAGTTACCGAGAACGACGGTGGTCTCCGTCTGTCCGAACGCCTCCATAAGGGAAACGCCCGTGTGACGGCGGAACTGCTCGTAAACCTCGGGGTTGAGTGCTTCACCTGCAATAGACGCGTGCTTGATGGAAGAAAGATCGTATTTGCCGAGATCCTCCTTGATCATAAAGCGATACATCGTGGGAGGTGCACAGAAGGTGGTGATGCCGTACTTAGCAAAAAGAGGCAGGATATCTGCTGCGTCGAATCTGTCGAAGTTGTAAACGAAGAGCGCGCCCTCTGCCATCCACTGACCGTAGAGCTTGCCCCACATAGCCTTCGCCCATCCCGTATCGGAGATTGTGAGGTGCAGACCGTTGGGATCTACGTTATGCCAATAACGTGCGGTGGGATAATGACCGAGGGGGTACTTGTGGTTGTGTACCGCGATCTTGGGATATCCCGTTGTACCGGAGGTGAAATACATAAGCAAGGGATCGTCGCCGCCAACGTCAACTCTGTCAAGATGGCTCGAATACATAGCGATCTCGGTATCAAAATCTCTCCAGCCTTCACGCTCGCCGCCGATGATAAGCTTCAGCTTAACGGTGGGAGACGTGGGAAGAGCCGCTTCGATAGCTTCGGGAACATTATCATCGGGTGTGGAGATAACAGCGGAAACGCCCGCCGCATTGAAGCGGTAGTCGAAGTCCTTCGTGAGGAGCTGATTTGTCGCAGGGATCGCGATAGCGCCGATCTTATTGAGAGCCATCATAGAGATCCAGAATTGCCAGTGACGCTTGAGCACCAGCATAACTCTGTCGCCGCGTGCGATCCCGAGGGAACGGAAATAGTTTGCGGCACGGTTTGACATGCGGCTGATCTCACGGAAGGTGAAGCGTCGTTCGGTCTTATCCCTGTCTATATGAAGCATAGCAAGCTTCTGGGGCGCAAGACGTGCGATCTCGTCAACGATATCGTATGCAAAGTTGAAGTTTGATACATTATGGAACTTGATGCGGTTGAATACACCGTCCTCGTCAACGCCCGTGGTGACGTACTTATCGGCGACACCGAGACGTGTTGGCTCGTCACGGCGCTTTTCGGGAGCTGCGACCTCTTCCGCTGCCGCCTGATGCGCGATAACGGACATGGTGTGAGAATCCATATAGCTTCCCTGCTTTTCGTCGCCGTTGATAACTATTGCGTAAAACTCGCAGTCCATGCCTCCCGTTGCGATCATGCCGTGAGGCGTGGAGCTGTCGTAGTAAAGGACGTCGCCTGCGCAAGCGATCTCAACGTGATCGCCAACCTGCATCTTCAGATAACCACTCTTGATGATATCGACTTCCTGACCGTTATGATAGTTCAGGTGGAGGGGTTTATTCTGTTCATCTTCCTTGTAATACGCGGTCACAAGGAAGGGTTCAACCTTCTTATTCTTAAAAAGGGGAGCTAAGTGTCTGTAATCGAAATTATCACGCTTGTTGGTGGAAAGTCCTTTTCCGGCGCGCGTGATGGTGAAGGATGAAAGCGTTGGACTGTTACCCTGAAGGATATCGGTGACTTCAACACCGAGACGCTTTGCGCAGTTATACGTAAACGCGATACTCATATCGGTCTCTCCCGATTCGTACGTCGCATACTGCTCTACCGTAACGTCGGTAGCCGCTGCCATCTCCTCTATCGATATGTCAAGTATTTCTCGCAGAGCGCGTATACGCTCGGCAATCTCTCTTACCTGATTGTTCATATAAGGTCTCCTGAAAAATTATTACAAAACAAAAATCCGTCTCAAAGAATTCCTTGAGACGGATATTTAATATCCGCGGTACCACTCAAATTGCACCCTATGGGAGCGCCTCTCAGACTCAAAAAAGCCTTTTACCTTAACGCGGCATCACGTATACGCTTACTTTTTTCGGCGTATCGGCTCAGGAGCGACATCGCAAGACTTACTCGCCGCGCGCTTTCACCAACCGCACGCTCTCTGTGAGACTTTCATCTCAAGCGAACTCTCCGTCTGTGCCTTTAGAAGTAGTCTATCACAAGTCTTGCTCCGTGTCAATCAGATTTTACGGCTAAGACCCGTTTTTTACGCTATATTTACGTTTTTTTGTGTATCAAAGCAGATTTATGCCCCGCTTTGCACATTCCTCACGAACACTCAGAGGCCAATAAGAAGACTGTACCTCGCCGATATGAGCCTTGCGGAGGAAGAACATACACATACGACTCTGTCCTATCCCGCCGCCAATGGTGTACGGAAGCTCGCCTCTAATAAGTGCGCTGTGGAAAGGAAGCGAGAGACGCTCCTCGCATCCGCGTTCCTTAAGCTGACGAAGGAGAGCGTCTTCGTCTACTCTGATGCCCATGCTCGAAAGCTCGAGAGCGATATCGAGAACGGGATAATAAACGAGAATATCTCCGTTGAGCGTCCAGTCGTCGTAGTCGGGGGCTCTGCCGTCGTGAGGCTCACCGGAAGAAAGCTTGTCACCGATACCGATGATAAAAACGGCACCGTATTCACGCACGGCGGCGTATTCTCTTTCCTTTGCAGTCTTGCCGGGGTACTTTTCGAGAAGTTCCTCCGCAGTGAGGAAGGTTATCTCGTCGGGAAGAAGTCTGTCAATGAATTCGTAGTCGTCAACTATGTAGTTTTCCGTGTGCCTGAGCGAACGGTAGATACGGCGGACGAAACGCTTCAGCGTTTCGAGCGTGCGTTCCTCGTGCTTGATAATGCGCTCCCAGTCCCACTGGTCAACGAAAATGGAATGGATATTGTCCGTTTCCTCATCGCGGCGAATGGCGTTCATATCCGTGTAAAGACCTTCTCCTACGGAGAACTTATAATCTGCAAGAGCCTGACGCTTCCACTTCGCAAGGGAGTGTACTATCTCCATCTCTCCGCCGGAGAGCAGGTCAAAGGAAACCGGACGCTCGTGTCCGTTCAGCGTATCGTTGAGACCGCTTTCGGAATCAACGAAAACGGGAGCAGAAACTCGGGTAAGATTCAATTGTATCGCAAGGTCGCGCTCAAAAAAATCCTTGACCTTCTTGATAGCCACCTGTGTCTGACGCATTGTAAGAAGGGATCTGTATCCTTCGGGAACGTAAAGACTCATATCGATCTCTCTTTCGCCGTTAATGACGGCATAGGTAAACAAATAATCGTAATAATGATTTATTCTATCACCGCGGCGCTATGTTTGTCAACCGATTTGCACTTTTTTGAATATTCATATCGTTTTTCGGCAATATTTTATATGAGAATTCATAAATGCGGAGAAATAATGATGAAAAAGATCTTAAATTTATGCTGTGCCATCCTTGTGATCACCCCCCTTCTGAACATACTGCCAACCGGTACTGACCTTTCCATTTACGACAATGTGATACGTTTGCACATACTTGCAAGCTCAGACGAAGCTGAGGATCAGGCATTGAAGCTCCACGTCCGCGACAGCGTGCTTTCCTTTGTAGATTCCATCGTTGCAGAAGCAAAGAACAAGACGGAAGCGGAGGCACTCATAAGAGAGTCCCTCTCCGACATAGAAGCGGCCGCCAAGGAAGCGGTCTGTGATTACGGCGCCGACGACGCAGTGACCGTCACCCTTACGGAGGAGGCATATCCACGCCGCACATACGGCTTTGCTTCCCTTCCCTCGGGAAAATACACTTCCCTTCGGATAATGCTTGGCGAGGCGGAGGGCGCAAACTGGTGGTGCGTTCTTTTCCCCCGTCTCTGTACAGCCCCTGCCACGGTAACGGCAGAGGACGAGGAGGATAATTTTATTGCGGTAGGCTTTACTCCGTCACAATATAAGATCATCACCGAAAGCAGCGACGCTCGCTACGTTATAAAATTCCGCATAATCGAGATAATCGAAAGCATTTTCGATTAATAAGAAAAGGCTTTTCGAATCTTCCTGCGTAAGATTCGAAAAGCCTTTATTATTCCGTTTTCGTTTCAGCCTCATCCGTAACCTCGCGGACAAATCGCATATAAAGCGTACCGTCATCACGCTTCATCACCATCGAAAAATAATCAACACTTTCCGTCTCACTTGAAAGTGTGAAATTCACACGATAGGTATGTGATGTCTCCACCACCTTCGTCACGTCCACGGTGATAGCGGGAGATATCGCCTGACCCGTGGTGGTATACGCGCCGAGCTTCGTAAGATAAGTAAATCTTACGGTGCTTGCGTGCTGTACGCTCGTGTCACCGCCAAAATAGCGATAAACGTAGCTTTCATAATCCGCTTTGGGGATAAGTGTCGTGATATGATACTGGGGATACACCTTCTCCGCCTCCTCCAGAAGCGCAGAATTTCCGCTGTATGCGGAATAGCTGGTCTTCAGCATATAGTTCAGTATCGCGTCGCTGTTACCGGATGCCGCCTCTCTCGTCGATTCAAAGGGTGTTATATGAACGCTGTCGTACACGAGGATCGACACCATATCGGAGACTGTTTTATATATCGGATCGTTCACTCCGGGAAATCTTATGCCAACCTCATGCTCGTAATCATTCATATCGAAGCCAAGCAGTGTCATCAGCGTGTAATAGGCACTTCCCTCCTCGGCGTTACAAGCGGTAGAACACAGGGTAAAAGCGATCAGGAGCAAAAACGGCAGAACCTTTTTCAGCATTATTCTCATGACTGCCCCCTCGTCTGCGGCAGTATACGATCAATTGCTGCCAATATATCGGCATACATATAAAGAGAGCCGAATATGAAAAGAGGACGTTCTTCGTTGCAGCAGTCGGCAATAGCCATAGCAACTCCGCGATCAATGGATTCGCAAGCCAGCGCGTCAATTCCAAGCGCCTGATATTCCTCCGCGTACTTTACGGCAGAAAGCGCTCTCGGCACGGCAGGAGTAACGGTAAAAGCACGGGAAATATACGGTGCGGAGATTCTGACAGTATCCTTATATTCCTTATCAGCCATTATACCCGTCAGCACCGTGATCTTCTTATCAGGGAAATAAGCGCGGATGCTGTCAAATGCAGCCTTCACGCCTCCGGGATTATGACCACCGTCGTATATGACGGTGGGCAAACGGCGAAGAGTTTCAAAGCGCGCAGGCCAGGTGGCGCGGGAAAGTCCGTGACGGAGGGCGTCTTCCTTTATGGTGAAGCCTTCCTTGCGTAAAACGTCAACGATATGTATCACAGCCGCCGCGTTGCGAGGCTGATAAAGTCCCGAAAGCATTATTTTATATCCCTGCTTGCCTCCAAAATTGAAGAAACTGCCCCCCACAGACGTAGATGCAACTCGGAGCGTGGCATATTCCGGACGGGAGTAAGGGGATACGCTTTTTTCGGCAGCTTCCCGTATCACTCTTTCTGCGATGGGATCCGTTCCTGCGAAGACGACGGGAACTCCGCTCTTTACAATACCTGCCTTCTCTTTTGCGATCGCCTCAACGGTGTCACCGAGAATGGCTGTGTGATCGAGTGATATTTCCGTTATAACGGAAAGCACCGGTGTCTTTATGATATTGGTGGAATCAAGGCGTCCGCCGAGGCCCACCTCAAGTATAACGATATCACACCCGATCCTTTTGAAATGCTCAAAGGCAATAGCTGTGATAAGCTCAAATTCCGTGGGTTTGTCCTCCATCGTTTCCGCAAAACCGCGAACGAACTCGGTCGCCTCCGCAAGCTCGTCGTTGCTGATGTTCTTGCCGTTCACGCGGATGCGTTCGTTGAACTCCTTAACGTAGGGCGATGTGAAAAGTCCGGTTTTATAGCCTGCTTCCGTCAGCACGGAGGAAAGCATTGTGCAAACGGACCCTTTTCCGTTTGTTCCGCCAACGTGAACGAAGCGAAGAGAATCCTGAGGGTCTCCCATGAGACCGCAAAGCTCTCTTATACGCGAAAGTCCGGGTCTGCTTCCGCGCCACTCAACAGAGTGTATATATTCCAAAGCTTCAGTATATGTCATCTCATTTGTTCCTGTTTATAAACTTATATATCTGAGGATTATTATAGATCGCGCGTATTGCCGCGATCTCAACGATCACGGCAACGGCACTGCAGCCGAGTCCGATAAAAATGCCGTACCAAGGCATTCCGTAATAGATCATCTTACCTATGGATTTTATTATGACCTGACCGACGATGTGCGCCGATACGGCAGATACCGTGATGGCAGCAGTGTCGTGTCTGTCTCGGAAAACGTAACGGCTTACGGCGCCGGAAACGAACCCGACGGTTATGGATCCCAAAGATATTATGGGATTAATAACTGGATTCGTTGACAAAAGACAGCTTATCGTATCTGCTGCGAAGGCAACTATGGCTCCTGGCGCAGGTCCGAAGAATATTCCGGCAAATATCACGCCGAGATTTTCAAGGGTAAATCTGTAGTATACGGCAACGGTGAATAGATTCTTGCAAAGGATCCCAAGCACCACCGAAACGGCGGTCAGCATTGCAAGCGCCGTTACTTTTGTCGTGTTATTTTTGTTTTTTGACATTAATATACCTCCAACTGCTCGCTTTCGTTATTGCAATCGGAGATATAATAATTCTCTTATGCAACAGCGGGATGCGGCGAACGCACCGCGATCATATCTTCGTCCCGAAGGCAACTCCCCGTCCTCCGAGCACTTTACGCGCGTACGCCTACTCTGTGTTTTGTTATCAGCCTTTGATGCTGCCGATCTCAGGATCAACTCCGTAAAGCTCCATAAGCTTTTTGTTGAATTCCTCAGGTGTATTGTATCCCATCTTCTTCTGGCGGTTGTTCATTGCTGCGATCTCTATAATGATGGCAAGATTTCGGCCTGGACGAACGGGCACCGTAGTCGTAGGCACGTCGATACCGAGGATATTCGTAAATTCCTTTTCAAGACCAAATCTGTCGTAGGCTTTGCCCTGCACCCAGTTTTCGAGCTTGATGATCATATTGATCTTTTCCGTTTGCTTAACGGCACCCATACCGAATATACGCCGCACGTCAACGATACCGATACCGCGAAGCTCAACGTAATACTGGATAAGCTCCGGTGAGCTTCCCACGAGAGAAACAGCGGAGACCTTTTTAATGACGACGGCGTCGTCTGCAATGAGACGATGTCCGCGTTTAACGAGCTCGATAGCCGTTTCGCTCTTACCGATACCGCTGTCACCGAGAATTAGCACACCTTCTCCGTATACTTCAACGAGAACGCCGTGCATTGTGATACGCGGAGCCAACAGAATATTGAGATGTGCAATAAGCGCAGCTATAAACGGGCTCGTAAGCTGTTCGGTCAAAAGAAGCGGCACTTCGTAATACGACGCGATCTCCAGCATATCATCACCGGGAACAAGTCCGCTCGTCAATATGACTGCCACGGGGTTACGGCTGAAAAACTCAATAAAAATAGATCTTCTTCTGTCAGGATCCATGTCCTTCAGATACGCATCCTCAACTATACCCACAAGCTGAATACGGGCAGGCTCAAACCGCTCAAAATAGCCGGAGAAAGCAAGACCGGGTCTATTCACCTCTGCAATGATGATCTCTCGTTCGTTTCCGTCCTCGGGCATATACGCAACACCCAGCTTAAATTCGTCGATTATTTTGCTGAGTATGACTTTTTCCTTTTCAAATGCCATAAGCGCCACCTTCGATCAGCATAATTACACAAACCACAGTATAGCACAATGGCGCTTCTTTTGCAAGGCGCGGCAAATATTTTAGCGAGTAGTCGCATAATCGTACCGCAACGCCGAGCGCCTCACGGTTCGTTCATAATACGGACATAATTGCATTATATAATATTAAGTTGATATAGTATTGCCATTGGGCAAAGAAAGGCCTTTATCAAAAAAATGAAGCTTATAAAAATACGTGTTATCGCCCTTTTCGCCGCCATATTTATGCTTGTTCTATCCGCCGTCTCCTGCGGAGATGGATATGACATTCCCGAAAGCACTGATGAAGAAAAGAAAACAGCGCTCTACATCGGCGACCATCTGGTTCCCTACGAGCAGTACCGCTACTTCTTTTTGAATTATAAATATGAATACGACGGAGGCGACGCAGAATACTGGAGCCGCGACGACGTTGATAAGGATGCGGTATACGACGAGATCCGTGAAAAGACCTCAAACGCCCTTCTCCGCTGCTATGCCACCTTTGATCTTTGCAAGGCCTACGGCATCGATTACGACAGCAAGGATATGAAAAAGACCATAAACGAATCTGTCAATTATTACATAGAAAACGATTTTGGCGGTGTTGACGGATACATTGAAAATCTTGCAGCCGCCAATATGACCGACAGCGTTTTCCGTTTCCTGCTCACCCGCCTCGAATGTGACACTCTGCTCAGCGACGAGCTTATTTATAACGGTGTCATAAAAACGGACAGCGAATCTGTTATGAACGCTATTACCGACGAAAATGAATTTTGCCATGCTAAGCAGATCCTCATAAAGAATGACGAGGGAGAGGATCCCGCCGCAAACTACGAGCGCGCAAGAAACGCCCTTAACGCCGCAAGCCTCGGCATCGATTTCGACACTCTCGTTGCCGAATACGGAGAGGACCCCGAGATGATCGTGAACCCCACCGGCTACTATTTCACACACAACGAGCTTATTGAAGAATTCGAAAAAGCCGCCTTTGCTCTCGAGGTAGGCGAGATGAGTGGTATCGTTGAATCCTACATCGGATATCACATAATTCTGCGCTGTGAGCTCGATCCCGGGTACATTTCCGAAAATTACGATGACCTTTTGGAATCCTATCTTGCCTGGAGATATCAGGCTGCCGTGGAGTCCGAAATGGCTAAGCTCACCGTTACCGAAACTGATTTTCTCAAATCTCTCTCAGTTGAGGATATCACGGGCTGATCTTGACCCCATCAAACAAAGCTAAAAATCATAGCGGAAGGAGAAGAACATGAACAGCTACAGAAGACCCGTAAACTTCAAGCGCAGGCACGTCCCGCGCAGACACAGCAAATACACCCCGAAGCCTAAATTGAATGCTACCGTTCTTTTCCTCACACTCTTCATCTTAGCCGTAATCGTCGGCACCGTTATGCTCGGAAATCATCTCAAATCCAAAGTAGACGAGGGGAAAGAATCAAGCGACACCAATGTTGAAACGAAAACGGAACAGTCAACTCCAGCCAGCGGAGGAATTTCCATGATCGAGCCGGCGGAAGGAAACGTCCGCGCGGGCTGCCTTGATATTTCCGCCATCACCAATGAAGAAGACCTTATCCGACGAATCACCGATATCCTTGCTTCCGGCTACGACGCCGTGACCATACCGATAACAAAGGACAATTCTCTGCTCTATTATTCGCCTGCAGCAGCAGCTCTGTCTCAGCTTCCCGCAGATACCAATCTGCCCGATCTTGCCAACGTCATAAAAACGGTGCGCGAAACGGGAGAAAACTACGGCTTAACGCCAACCGTGACCGTTTATTATAAGCTCACATCAACAGAGATAACCGATCCCGTACTTGCCGAGGCAGCGTTTCTGTTTGACAATGCCATCGTTGCAGAGGCACACAACCTCGGTGCGGATGAAGTTCTCATTTCCGGATTCAGTCTCGCCACGAGCGACGACTGCGACAGCATTCTTTATTTCATAGAAAAGCTGAAGACCTCGGCTCCCGCCATCAAGCCGGGACTTTCCTTCACGCCTGACGTTTATTCCGTGGACGTTACCGCCGCTTATCTTGAAAAGCTTTCTGCCGTAACGTCGTTTTTCGCAGTTGACACTTCACGTCTTGATTGGTCCTACACAGTCACGGAGGAGTCCGTTATATTGACGGATGAAAACGGAGATGAGATCGAGTCCACGGAGTCGGTCGTCTTCACAGCCATATATAACGACATAATCAACATCGCCACCGAGATCAAAGGAAGTATATCTCTTTACGGACTGCGCTTCATCATAAACGGCGAAAACACATACCTTTTGAGCGAAGCCACGGAGGCCTTATATTTCAAAGGCGCTTACGACTATTATATTGTCTCGGCACCTGAGGGCGGATACGGTCCGGATCTGCCTGACGCCGAAGAGACCGAAACAGACGGCGAAGAAACAGACACCGAAAATACCGACGAAGAATAAAATTATGATCAATATCAAAGATTCTACGCCGCTTATCATCACAGACACAAAGGGTAAAATACTGACAGTAACCGAAGCGGCGCATAATATATGCGCCGCTCTCACTCCCGGCAGAAATATCGAAAGCTGCTTCACTGATGAAGCAGCCGAACGTTACCGCGTCCTTTTATCCGAAAAAGCGCTCTCATTCGTTTTGACAGATGCACTTGGCTGTGAATCGATCTTTTTCGACCTTACAAAAGAACGTACGGAAGGCGTGCGCACACTATATCTTTCAGGCAGGCAACTCAAGATCGAGGATTCCGTCGATTACGATGATATCGCCAAGGCTTTCACAGCGCTGTCAAAAGGCTTCGGATTTCAAAACAAGCGCCGTTTCACGGAGCTCTACGACACGCTTTCCGCAAATGGATGTGTTTTCGGTTCAAAACGTATACGAGAATTTTTCGGGGCGAAATTACTCACCGAAAACTTTTTAGACACGGTCTTACCGCGCCTCCTTTACGTAAACGGCGACGTAATATTCACTCCAGACCCGTCACTTGACGAAAACAGTTTTATTTTCGCTGAGCCCTACGGCTTTTATCTGCTTATGTGTGCGGTCACCTCTGTTGCCGCACACGTTTCTGCAGGTCATGTTCACATATCAGCCCGCGACGCAGGAGACAAAGTGACCATAACCGTGTCAGCTCCCTGCAGTAACGGCAAAAGATACGAGCGCGCCGCCGATTTCGGCGTACGCGCCCTCGACGTGCTTTACACAGAGTCTCTTTCCCGAATATCGGGTTATTCCTTTTCATATGAATGCTCAAGCGAAAACGGCGTCGTGACATTCACCGTTTCGTTTAACTCTCACGATTATTATCCCTCGCATCTCAAGACCGATGCGGCGGCAAGATTCATCCTTTCTTCCGTTTCAGAATCGGTGATTTATCCCGAACTAACAGAAAAAGAGGATCAACAAAAACAGTAACAGCTCATCGTCAGCACGGCTATCCCACAAAATGAGTATTGCCGCCAACAAAACGATGTGCTCCATCGTGATCCCGTTGAATATGCCTGAAAGCACGCCGCCCGACCGTATAGATACCGCAGACGCAGGCACGTCAGCGTTTGGTACCGTCTCTGCTGCTTCGCTAATATGTACAGCTTCCGTGGCAACATGATCCGTCTTCTCAGATGCTCCGGTTTCTTCCGTTGCCGCCGCAGCATCGTCCGTTTTCTCAAACACGTAGCCGCGCTTGAAGGCTTCCTCTGCCCTTTTCAGCGCTTCCTCATCAGTCACACGGAGCACACCATCGTCGGTGAATGCGTTTCCGCTGTATTTTTCGGGCAGATTGACCCTCTCACGAGACTTTCCGCCATCCCCGCGAGCGCCGATATACATATTCCACCTCCCCTCGCCGCTTTCAGGAGCCAAGCAGTCCCGATATGCGGTTGACTTGTATTATCGCATCTGCCGCCGCAACGCGGGATTCAGACAAAAAAGGACGCAACGCCAAAAGCAGATTTTCACGTTTATCCTGCTCTGTGCCGTTATAAACGTTGCCGGGCGCGGCTGCTTCAGCCGCCTCGCCGAAGATACCGTCTTCACTTTCCGGCGTCGCCAAAACGGAAAGTGTGTCCTCACTATCCGCACTAACGTCAGCAGCACCGCCCGATTGAGATGCACTGCCGCCGTTCGATGAAAACATCGAGATAAGCGGCAGTATCTGCGGAAGCATCTCTACAATTGAGCTCATATCAAATCCGCCTCCCGACGGTCTCGGATTTTTCACTCTCCGAGCCGCCGATATGGCAGATATACCGGCAATGGCGCCTTCGATAACGGCAGGATTTTTCAATAGCTCCGTCACAGGGCCGAGAAGACTTCCAAAGCCTTGCTTTCCTTCAGCCGTGTTCATTTCCCGTTCCTTTTGTAGGATTCGATGATCTCGGTGGCACGCTTTATATCACCGTCCGTCATAACGGAAAGAGCATTTCGCAGCTTCGACAGGTCAGCGGGACGCTTCACTCCCATAAGATTAACACCGCTGCCCGTTGCTATCATCTGCACCGTGCGCCAGAGCTGATCATCGTTCTGCTTCAACAGCTTATCGACCGTTGCCTTATCTATCTTCATAAACTGCACCTCACTTTTCTTCGCTGCCGCGTCGTTTGCGGCGTCTGAAGACAGTATATGCAACGCGCTGAAAAAACGTACTAACAGTAAATGAAAGGGGTCTGCCTTGAAGCTTTTGATATTCTCCGATTCCCACGGACGGGACGACACGCTCCGCCGTGCGTTAGATATTCATCATAAAACAACCGATTATGCGCTTCACGCAGGAGACGGTGCATCGTCATTTATGCTGCTGAACTCATCATATTCTGACGTTGCCTTTCGCGCCGTGCGCGGAAACTGCGACGGATGGGGGATTTACGGCGAAGGCACGGAGCTTCCGAACGAGGAGATCATAAACGCAGACGGAATAAAGATACTGCTCTTGCACGGACATAGGCAAAGTGTAAAAGCGTCGCCTTACGGTCTCGTTCCCTACACCCGACGGTCGGGATGCGATATCGTCGTTTTCGGGCACACACACGAGCCATACGAAAAATATATACCTCCGGAAAACGGACTCCCTGCCGTGAGACTTTTCAATCCCGGTGCCGCAAAGGACGGCTTCTATGGCATTATAGAGATCCGAAAAAACGGTATTCTTATGAACTCAGCATCAATTTACGGTAAATAAAGAGGAGCTGCATCGGTGAAAACGTCACTTTACGAAGCGCTTAAATATCACTTTATCAAATACAGAAAAATGACGCCTCAGGATGCGGTAAAGCTTATATTCCAGAGCGAATACGGCGGCGGTCATCTCATCACAGATGAAAGTTATGCCCGCGCACGTCTTGAAGCAGAGATTTCCGACACGCCACGCGACACCTCCATCCCCGCTGTGGAATATCTCGGCGGCAGTGCCTGCCGAGTGAATCTCGCTTCCATCCCCGAAGGGCTTTCGGCAAAAACTCTTGCCGCCATCTTTGCCAAAAGCGCTGAAATGTTCCGCGGCACCGTGGCAAGCTTTGAATCAAAGCTATACGAGGTATACACTCTCATAGACGAAAAATACGCGCCCTTCAGCCGCTTCGATTATACGCGGTACGTTGAAAAGTATCTTTCCGAGGGCGTTCACGCCGTTCATCATTCCTTATATTATAATTCCGCGTACCGCCCCGCCTACCGAGTGATACACACAGATTTCGCTTTGCTGCTCGGTGTTTTTACTGCGATCGACAAGCTTCTTTCCGAAAAAGGAAAGGTGCTTATCAAGATAGACGGCAGATGCGGCTCCGGCAAGTCCACACTTGCAGGTCTTATCGCCTCAGTTTACGGTTGCGGCGTCATTCACACCGACGATTTTTACCTGCCTTGGGACGGAGAGCGTGAAAACGGCGAAAACACCGATTTCGGCAGGCTCAACTCCGAACTAACGAAAATAATCGACGGTGACGCTTTCCATTATAACGTTTTCAACTGTCAAAAGCAGGCTCTCGACGGCACCGTTGCCATTCCCGAGTCGTCGGTTCTTGTTATTGAAGGCTCATATTCTATGCATCCGAAGCTCACCGTCAAAGAGGATATTTCCGTTTTCCTCACACTCCCAGGCGAAGAACAGCTTCGACGGATCGTGAAGCGTTCGCCCGGTTCCGCAGATGCATTCCGAGAAAGATGGATACCTATGGAAGAAGCGTATTTCACAGCATTTAATATCGAGAGCAGATGCAACTTTACCATTGACACCGGCAAATGATCAAAAAGCATTAACTCAAAAGTTGAGTTAATGCTTTTTCATTTATTTTCATCGTTTATTCTTTCATCCCGCAGCAAAAAATATGATTATCAAAAGCAAAGGACTATAATATATGCAATACAGAAACAAATTCGCCGTTTCCGCGTTGACGGCGGCAATGGCTATCATATCGCTGGTGACACTCTCCGTCAGCGCTGACGCTGCAGCGGACGATATGTGTCCTCACAGCTGGTACGTTATGCGAACCAAAGATCATTCTCAGCCTCAGCTTGAAGAAGATATGGCCTTTATTGAGGATTTCGACGGTTATTACGTAGACAAAGCGCGCGCCGACGAAAAGGTCGTTTATCTCACCTTCGACGCAGGCTACGAAAACGGGAACGTCGCCCGCATACTCGACACGATGAAGGAAAAGGACGTGCAGGGCGCTTTTTTCATTCTTGACAATATGATCGAACGCTTCCCCGACCTTGTGCTTCGTATGCGCGACGAGGGACATCTCGTGTGCAATCACACCTGCAGGCACAAGGATATGTCAACAGTTGGCGACAAAGCAGAATTCGAATGTGAGCTTTCCGCACTCAATGAAAAGTACCGTGCCCTCACAGGAGACGATATGGCAATGTATTATCGTCCGCCAGAGGGGAAGTTCAGTCTTTGCAATCTGAAGCACGCAAGTGAGCTCGGATATAAGACAGTATTCTGGAGTTTTGCATACGCCGACTGGGATAATGACAAGCAGCCCTCTCCCGAAAAAGCAACTGCCACCATCCTCGATAACATACACAACGGCGCCGTGCTTCTTCTTCATCCAACGTCAAAAACCAACGCCGACATCCTTGGCAACGTTATCGACACACTAAAAGGAGATGGCTACCGCTTCGGCACCCTCCACGAGCTTACGAACAAATGCAAAGCAGAATGAAGATATTCGCCCTATTGTCGCTGGCGTCAGTCCTTATACTAACGGTTACCGTCACTGCATACAAGAGAGACTGCGGCGACGTATACCGCGGCAGCGGCGTGGGCGTGATCGCCCTCACCTTTGACGACGGTCCCGATGAAGAAAAGACCGACGAAATACTTGCCATCCTTCAAAAATACAACGTGAAGGCCACGTTCTTTATGATAGGCAAAAACGTACGGCTTTATCCCGATGTGGCAGCACGTGTTATAAATAGCGGTCACGAGGTGGGAAATCACACCTTTTCGCACGAATATATGACGAATTCTCCCATTGAGACAATCGAAAAAGAGATATCGCTCGCAAACGATGCTATTTTCGGTGCCGCGGAATACGAACCGCATTTTCTGCGCCCGCCCGGAGGAATATATGATGCAAACGTCATCTCCGCTGCAGAAAAGAGGGATCTTATTATCGCCATGTGGTCCGTTGATACGCACGATTGGTGTCATCGGGGAAGCGGCGAGATAGCAAGCGAAGTGCTTTCCAAAGTAACCGACGGTGATGTTATACTGATGCACGATTATATCTTTGGTGAGTCGCACACAGCAGAGGCGCTTGAGATCATCATTCCTGAGCTTCTCGAACGCGGATACGAATTCGTCACTCTTTCGGATATGTATCTGAATCACAGACAGTAAAAAACTGCGCCCGCACGGACGTGATATAACCGAAAAGCGCAAACCGCAGCACCGATCAACGGTGCTGCGGTCAACTGTTCTGTAATCTCCTGTTTGTTTATGCATCCCAAATGAAACACACGGCCTTACTTATGGCAGGCGTATATCATCACGTGTCATTTGACACTCTAACCAATCAAAGAGCTTGCCTATTTTGCTTTCATCATCTTTTATCATTTTGATCTCATCCAAATGGAACCACCAAAACGAATTCATATAACGGAACAGAATGGGAAACGCTTCCCTTTCAATATCGTCAAACTCGTAGTTTTCCTGAATATATCCGACGTTTTCCAAAAACAGCTTTATTCGAAGCTCGTCAAGTTCCTTATCATAGAAATATAACCTTCTGTCCTTCTCACCGAACAGTCTGTTATCCGAAACACCCCATAACGCCTCTCGGATAGCGTAATTAAGGACGGGTTCTCTTCCGCACAAATTAAAATCAATTATCCCAACAAAATTATTATTTTCATCGAGCAGCAGATTACTGTCGTTCAAATCAGCCTGAAAGCAGGATGTCGGCAGCGACGAGTATACAGCTCTCAATTCTCCCTGACGTTTATAGTACAACTCCAAAAGCATCTCTGCCCGTGGCAAATAGGCAGGAATATTCTCACGAATATAATCAACAAAAGCAACCGCACATTCGGTTGCCTCGTCAGTGGTATCTGGCGCGCAAAACGGCTCAAGCAAGCAATATGCAGAAGCCCAATCCAAAATATCCAATCTCGCAGATGCGATCTTACCAAGAGAACGCATAACGTCGGGAGTGAAGCAATCGTGGCCTTGCGCATCTTTGTATTTTTCTTTACCGATGTGTTCGGCAGTTTCATAGATTGAGTATTCTTCGGCATACGTGTAGTAATCACGTCCGTCAATGGTGTCACAATGAAGTAATTCACCGTTGATATTCGGTACAATAGCGGGACAGTAAAGACCTGTTTTACGGTATTCATCCATTAGCCTGAACCAACCTTCAATCCTGCGCTTATCGCTGAAGGTGTTGGATAAATATTTTATGACAAGCTTACGATGTCCGTCGTCCACAATATGTACTTTTCTGTAATCATCGTTTCCGCGACACAGATCCAACGTTTTCACGCCGAGTACTTCTGTATCGCAGTAAAGCGATATCGGGTATTCCATTTGTCCATACCTTCCTATTAACAATCTTCGTTTCGTTATAAACAAAGACTCAAATGTAATCGTCACGTGCGATATGGCGCTGTTGTAACGCTCTCCCACATTCTGTTCATCCGAGCCGTCTTTACCGTTTTCACCGTTTATTCGCCTTTATGCGCATCATATTCAGATATTCATTTTGCAGTATGGCACACACACCAACAGTCTTATATTCATTTCGCACGAGGATGGATTCGCGCATAAGTCCCTCAAATGACATTCCCGACTTTTCCATTACACGGCGGCTTCTGTCATTTCCAAGCATATACTTACACTCGATCCTGTGAAGTCCAAGCGTCATAAATCCGAATTTCATCACGGCAGACAGCGCCTCATGAGCGATGCCCTGCCCCCAATATCGCGGATTCAGAACGTATCCGCATTCAGCGGAATCGTTTTCGTCGAAAAATCTCGTAAAGCCGCAGGTTCCTATCATTTTCCCGTTTTCGCGCAGTACCACCGCCCAATCGTAAAAAAGACCGTCGCGATATCTTCCCTGAAGATATCCGAGATAATGTTCCGTATATTTCACATTTGGATGAGGATCCCACAAAAGATATTTCGTCACCTCAGGATCCCTTGAATATTCGAACATATCTACGGCGTCCCTTCTTTCCATACGACGAAGGATCAAACGATCCGTACAAAGGGTTGGAATATCGGAAAATATTCGTTTGATTACGCTTTTATTCATAGTCACCCCTTATTTTCTCGCGTAATTCACGTGAACATTATAGCTATAATACCGTTTATTTTCAAGTAGAGATAAGAACAAAAGATTAATTTTCTTCATCTTATGTTGTCAACATATTCGTTTTGTGATAATATTATATATGATGTCTGTAATATATCCTGACCACCTCCCATATACTTAACCGTCACTACGTTAGTTAAGGAGGAAGCGCCTTGGATATTTTGAAGGATGATCTTTCCGGCATCACGGCGGAAGAAGCACCGGAGCTTTCATCGCAAAGCGAAAAAGAAACCGAGCCACCCACGGCAGAGATACATATAAAGGACTACGGAGGCGATACGTGTAGCCTAGCCTCTGCCGTTATATTCCCCCCTATCGCAGCGTTCGCCATAACGGCGTTGCTTCTCACGGCAGAATCAACGAAGTCCTTCCTTATAACTATGCTTGGCGCTTCCGCCGGTGAATACGCTCTGCGATTCACATCAACGGCGGCGTCGCTTCAGGCGGTGTTCAAAGAGGCTATTGCCCTTTCGGATCCGTCCATGATCTATTTAGGTCTTATGCTTCTCACGCCGCTTACGGTGATATACCGCCCCTCGACGTCCGTGCTTTCATTTTTATACACGCTCACACACTCTCTCGGAACCGGCATCGTTCTTTTATCGGATGCTTCGCTTTACGGGAAATGTGCCGCCGCCATTGCTTTTACCATTGACGCCGCCGCATCAATATCAGCAGCGGGCAGTACCGTTTCCGTTGGAAACGGCATCGTAAGAAAAAGCGGCGAGCCGCGAAAGCATTTATATTTTCACCATATATTAAAGCTCATATTTGCCCACGGCGCAAGCGTTTTCGTCCGATTCGTTTTGCTCGCCGTCGGCGCTTTCATTTTATAAAAAGTCAAGAATAAAAAAGAAAGGCATAGAAAATGTCCGAAAAAAACAAAAAGAAGTTCAACTGGTTCGGTATGTATTCCCTTGATGGCAGGGGGGTTGAAAAATCCGAGCCGCCCGTTATCGACAATCCCACGTTTATGAATTTCTTCAAGCTCTTCTGGAGAAATGCATCCCGTCTTTTAAGCATCAATCTGCTTATGGTGTTTGGTAACTTTCCCATCTTCTTTTATTTCATATACAAAGCCGGATATTTCGGAGTAGAATCGTCAGCTCCCTATTATCAAGTATTCGCGCCCCTTTACGGTGCTGAAATGATGAAGGAAACTCCGGTGTTTGCGGCGCTTTACGGTATCTTCGGAATGCAGGTGCCCATCACGGCAAACACTTACGTGACCCTTATCTTTTTGGGTCTCACAGCACTCCTCCTATTCACGTTCGGCCCCGTTAACGTCGGCGTAACGTATATCTGCCGCAACATCGTGAAGGGTGAACCCATCTTCCTTTGGGGCGATTTCCGGTATGCCATCAAGCGCAATTTCAAGTCCGGTCTGCTTCTCGGTATGCTGGATCTCCTTGCTCTTCTCCTCCTCGGATACGACGTCGTGTATTTCTGGGGCAACCTTACCTCTACTATGATGTACATCATGTTCTTTATGTCTCTTATGATGTTCGTCGTATATTTTATGATGCGTTTCTATATGTATCACATCCTCATAACCTTCGACCTGTCGTTTATGAAGATGCTCAAAAACTCGCTCATTTTTGCCTTTCTCGGCATTAAGCGAAACATTGCCGGTCTTTTCGGCTTCGTCATCGTTCTCGCTTTCAACTATCTCCTTTTCGGAACGTACATCCCTCTTGGCATCATTCTCCCCTTCGTTATCGTACCCGCAACACTTATGCTGATCGAATCATACGTTGCATATCCGAAGATCAAGCAGTATATGATCGATCCGTATTACGGCGAAGAAGCCGAAGCTGCTGAAGACGACTCAGAGGCTGAAGCAGAATAAACGGAAATGTCTCCCAAGGCGCCGCGTACAATACGGCACAGTGCAAACGCAGGAACGGAGATCATCGCCCAAAGCAAGCTGTAGAGAGCGCATATCTGCCCCCAAAGATTAAAAGGGTACCCGCTGTAATCCCACACCTCAAGGCCAAGCATCAGATTGAACACCACGCCGAACAAAAGCTCCGTCAGCGTTATCACAGCGGAGCCTGACGCCATTCTTTGCCAAAGACTCAGGCGTGGATTCATTCCTTCTATCAGGTATATGACCGAAAAAGAAAGACCTCCAGCCAAAAGCATAGTTGGATGTGTATATCCGCGCCACAAGGTCTCAACGGCTCCGTACACAATGCCGCCGAAAAGAAACGTACCCGTCAATTCAAGCAATCGCTTTATGTTCAAAAAATCACCCCCGAAAGCATTTTCAGCCTTCGGGGGTATTTTTATTCACTTCATTTGAATTCCGCTGTACCTTCTTTTTTTGCCGTGATAAGTCTGTTGACAGTTTCAACGGTCTTATCAACATCTGCACCGTCGTGAACGGGCATTTCGAAAACGATAGAATCGTCATTATCTCTGATAACGATAGAGTCGTACGCGATAGTAACTTCTTTTTCCTTCTTTGTGCCCTTATCGATCACGAATATATCGGAACGATGCTCGATTGTCGCGTTTTTCAGATCAGTATACTTCGCATCGTAGTACTTCTTCTCTTCGTTTTCTTCGGTGATACAGAACTGATACATAAAGAGGTGAAGCTTTTCCTGCGTGAAGATTATTTCAGCCGCTGAATAGCGATTTGAACGGTATCTACCGTCGCTGCCGCGTTGTACCACAAAGTTCTCGTCCCCCTTGGCATATCCGGAATAATCAAATTCATCGAAAGCAACGGGAGGAAATGCTTTAATCTGTCTTTCACGTATGTCGATCCCCTGCTTTGCAAGCTCATCGACTACCTTGATCTTCGTCTGTATAGCGTTGTCGATATCGGCATCGCTGGGACGGGAATCCTTAGAGAAAATGAAGATGCAGGCACCGATGGCAATGAAAACGACCGCCATCATAGAGCCGCCGCGTCCGATAAAGAAAAACGGCACGCCAAGCACCATTATAACGCCGCCAATGATCTGCCAGAGGCTGTTTTTGGGTGAAAAATATTTTTTGAATCCGCTGTAATCCATTATTTTGTCCTTTCATTATGCTTTTTATTATTTTCAAGGTTACTCAAAAGCAAGCCTAACTTTATTAATGATATCCTACTGAGTTTTCAAAGTCAACCGTTCACCCGTGGCAAAACATAATGTTCACAAAATATTTTTATTTGTCGTCAATTGTTAACAATCTTCGCGTGCTGACAATTTTCACCATAGCTCATTGACATTTCCCGTCGAAAAAAGTAAAATAAAATAACACTTTTCAAAGCAAATTATTGCAAGATATCAATGCGCAGGTTCAGATATCCGCAGAAACGGAGGTAACAAATGAGCGTAAATATCAAATCGTCCAATGCATTCGTACCGACAAAGGAAGATAAAAGACTTATATTCAATGTCATCGCCTCGGGGCAATTTTCATCCGACTGTACGCCTCTGCATATCCCGCTTACGGATAACACCTTCGTTTTCGGATTCATCTCCGAAGGTAAAGCGGAGCTTGCCGCCTGCGGCACAATCTTCCGTCTTACTAAGGAAGACGCCTTTATCATAAATTCTGCAGCCACCTCCGAGCTTGAAGCAAATCTCTTCGTCAACACACACGGCTATTGGTTCGCGTGTGGCGGAACGCTTCCCGACGCTCTCGCGTCGGCGTTTTCCATTCCCACCGTTGCCATACGTAGAGCAAACGTTTATGACACCGTTATCAAGTTCGTAAATAAGCTTAACGAAAATAGCGTGATCACCGAAAATGACACCAAGGCTCTTTGCTCCTATTTCTTTGATTTTATTTCCGATTTGTATTATTCAGAAGTTAAGGTGCCTGATATCCATGTGTTTTCAAAATCATCCGAAGCTGAAATGATACGCACCTATATCGACAACTCGATCTATTCCGACATATCGCTCGACACGGTAAAAAATCATTTCGGCATCACGAAAATGCACGCGATACGGGTATTCAAGTCAAATTTCAATATGACTCCAATGCAGTATGCCATAAAGCGCAGAGCCGATATTGCAGCCTCGCTTCTTGCCACTACAGATCTGCCCATCAAATCCATCTCTGAAATGCTCCACTACTCGAACACCCAACATTTTTCAAATACGTTCAAAAAGATAATCGGCACCACGCCAAACAGATACCGCGCCGAAACGAAAAAGAAAAACTGAAGCCAAGACACCAAAGCATAAATGCGGATGCAGCAATAGAGCTGCATTCGCATTTTTTTGCAGCTACAGTATTTATTTTTCAAGCAAAATGTGATATAATTAACTGGTATTATGGATAATTATATTCACTGAGCGGAAGCACTTTATATCACGCTTATACGCCCACGTGATATCTATCAATATCTTTTGCGCAATGGATCCATTCCTCGCGCCCTGACGAAAAACACGATCTATTTTGATATAAGAACGGAGCTTATTATGTGCGGTTTTATTGGATTTTCGGGTGCGACCCGTAACAATGAAAAGTTGATAAACGCTATGATGGACCGTATCGTTCACCGCGGTCCCGACGACGGCGGTTTTTACTGCGGCGACGGTATCACCCTTGGCTTCAGACGCCTTTCCATCATCGATCTTGCCGACGGAGCACAGCCTATGCACAACGAGGATGGCAGATACACCATCGTTTTTAACGGTGAGATATACAATTTCGAGTCTATCCGCGAGGAGCTTATAACGAAGGGTCACGTTTTCAAGACCCGTTGCGACACCGAGGTCGTTATCCACGGCTACGAGGAATACGGCGAAGACATCGTTCCCCGTCTGCGCGGTATGTTCGCCTTTGCTATCTGGGACAGCGAATCAGCATCCCTTTTCTGTGCCCGTGACTTTTTCGGCATCAAACCCTTTTATTACACCCTCACTGAGGGTGGTGACCTTGTGTTCGGAAGCGAAATAAAATCGCTCCTCGAGCATCCTGACGTGAACCCGGACGTTAATCCCGATTCTCTCCGCGCTTACCTTTCCTTCCAGTATTCCTCTATGGAGGAGACTTTCTTCAGTGGGATCTATAAGCTCCCTCCGGCGCACACGCTGACATTCAAGGACGGAAAGCTTACGAAAAAACGCTATTGGAACATTGATTTCGATGCAGATGAAAGCCGTTCCTTCGACGACTACGTTTCCGAAATCGAAACGATGGTTGAAGAGTCTGTGAAGGCACACAAGATTTCCGACGTGCCCGTTGGCTCCTTCCTTTCCGGCGGCGTTGATTCCAGCTATATCACTGCAAATCTTATGCCCCGCCACACCTTCTCCGTTGGATTCGACTATGATAAATTCAACGAAACAAACGAAGCGATGCGCTTATCCGAGATACTCGGAGTTGAGCATCACGCGGAAATGATCTCCGCAGACGAATGCTTTGAGGCATTCCCCAAGATACAGTACCACATGGACGAGCCTCAGGCGAATCCCTCGTCCGTACCGCTTTGGTTCTTATCAAAGCTGACGCGCAAGTACGTTACCGTTACCCTCTCGGGCGAGGGCGCCGACGAGATATGGGGCGGATACGAATGGTACGACGAAACACCTGCCTTGAAAAAATACAAAAAGCTTCCCCTTTTCATCCGCCGCGCTGCGTCCTCCGTTGCGAAGAAGCTCCCCTATTTCAAAGGCCACGACTTCATCATCAAGGGTGCCGGCTTACCTGAGGACTACTTCATCGGTCAGGCTCAGGTCTTCTCCGAAAAAGAAGCAGTTGCGATCCTTGCTGACGGATACAAAAACGGTCCTGCGCCTCACGAGATAACGGCAAAGATCTACGAAAAGGTAAAGGATAAGGATGAGCTGACGAAAAAGCAGTATCTCGACCTTTGTCTCTGGCTCCCCGGCGACATTCTCTTAAAAGCAGACAAAATGTCGATGGCACATTCGATCGAGCTTCGTGTGCCTTACCTCGACCGCATCATAATGGATGCGGCTCGCCGCGTACCCGCACGCTACCGCGTGAACGACGTTGATACAAAATACTGTCTCCGCATTGCCGCAAACCGCAAGCTTCCCGATGAATGGGCGACTCGCCCCAAAAAGGGTTTCCCCGTGCCGATCAGAATGTGGCTCCGTGAGGATAAATATTATAATATCGTTAAAGAATATTTCACCGCAGATTATGCGGCTGAGTTCTTTAATAAAGACGGACTTATGAAGCTTCTCGACGACCATAAGGCAGGCAAAGCAAACAACCAACGCAAGATCTGGGTAGTGTTTACCTTCCTTACCTGGTACCGCGAGTTTTTCATCAATTATAAGAAAACCGAAATATAAAGGAGCATAAGAGTATGGCGAACATCATACCCGTTCTTTTGGGCGGAGACCTTAACGCCTACAATATTGCCCGTGCCTTTCACGAAAAGTACGGTGTGAAAAGTCACGTTTTCGGCAGATACGCCGTTTCAGCAACCAAATATTCCGCCATTATCGAACCTCACATCATCGCCGACATCGACGACAAGGAGCGCCTCACTGAAACGCTCAAGGCGTTTGGCAGCCGTCACCGCTACGACACTCTCGTGCTTTTCGGCTGCACCGACGATTACGTTTCTCTCATAATCGATCTTGCTGACGATGGAAAAATCCCCGAAAACTATCGCGTGCCCTATACCTCCGCACGTTGCCGCGATCTTTTCGCCGACAAAGCTGACTTTTACGAAATGTGCGATAAATATGGCATCCCCTACCCGAACACTCTCATTATCGGTAATGCTGACGCACTTCCCGACGACCTGACCCGCGAAGGCTTCGCCTTCCCCATCGTTATCAAGCCATCTTCCTCTGCCACCTATTGGCACCACCCCTTCGACGGTATGAGAAAGGTGTATTTTGCGAAGGATCAAAAAGATGCGGAAAAGATCGTATCCGATATTTTTAGCTCAGGTTACGACCGCCGTGTTATCATTCAGGAGCGTATTGAGGGCGGTGACGACGGAATGCGCGTTATCACCACATATTCTGACCGAAACGCAAAGGTAAAGACAGTTTGTCTCGGTCATGTTCTTTTAGAAGAGCACACTCCCAAGGGCATCGGCAATCACGCCGCCATCATTACCGATTATGCTCCCACAGTAACTGCCCCCCTCGTTGAAATGCTCGAAGCCGAGGGTTACACGGGATTTTGCAATTTCGACGTAAAATACGACCCCGCGAGTGGCAGATATCTTGCTTTCGATATGAATCTCCGTCAGGGCAGAAGTAATTATTACTGCACGGCCGCAGGCGCAAATATTGCGGAGGTCGCGGTTGAGGATCTCGTAAACGAAAACGAGCTTCCATACTGCGAGGTAAAGGAAAGCGTCTTCTGGCACAACATTCCCGCAGGCGTGGTTTACAAATACACAAAAGACCTTGCCCTCGTAAAAAAGGCGAAGGGACTGAAACGCCACGGCAAGGAAGCATCCTCCCTTCGCTATATGCGCGATCTTCTCTCACGTCCGCTCCGTCTTGGATGCGTGCTGGTGATGCAGGCGCGACAATTCAAAAAGTACAAGATCAATTCTTAAAAACAATAAAGGAAAAGGAGGCGTTGCCCCTTGACTAACGAAAAAAAGACACTTGGTATTCTCGGCGGAATGGGACCTATGGCAACGGTCCATTTCTACGAGCTTATAACGAGCCACACTTTTGCAGGCAAGGACAGTGAACATTTAGATCTGTTTCTCACAAGCCGTGCCTCAACTCCCGACCGGACTGATTATATTCTCGGCAAAAGTGAAATATCCCCTGCTCCTTCTATGTGTGAGGATGCAAAAAAGCTCGAAGCAGCAGGAGCAGATATCATCGCCATCCCCTGCAACACAGCCCATTACTTTCACAGCGATATAGCAGAAGCCGTAAGCATTCCCGTGCTCAACATCGTACTTGAAACGGCGCGCCACTGCAAAAATCGAGGCTTTTCGAGGGTGGGCATCCTCGCAACTGAAGCCACCGTGAAAACAGGTGCATACGACCGCGCCCTTTCCGACCTGGGTATCGATTGCGTCACCCCCGACGAAAGAGTACAGGCTCTCGTCACTTCCGTTATTTATGATTACGTAAAAGCGGGCAGAGACGGCGGCGATGCCGTATTTGCAAAAATCGCAAACGAGATGTTCGCCCTCGGCTGCGACGCTCTTATTCTCGGCTGCACCGAGCTTCCTCTTGTAGCCCCCGAAAACGATCCGCGGCTCGTGGATTCCCTTGAAACTCTCACTTACGCCGCCGTCACCGCCTGTGGACATACCCCCACCGGCTTTACAGATGCGTTTATGTCAGCGTATAAAAACTAAGCTATTTACGTTCGCTGACTTCCCCCTCCCATTGACTCTGATTGGAGACACCCTATGCTTTTAGCACAGCTTTTTTCTGACCTTTGCTATCAACTTCCCGAAGGCTTCGGGGATATGAACATCGACCGTATATCATACGATTCACGCATTGCCGCCGAGGGTACGCTTTTCGTTTGTATCAACGGAAGCATCTCCGACGGACATAAATACGCCATTGACGCTTACAACCGCGGTTGCCGCGCCTTTCTCTGCGAGCGACAGATCGACGAGCTTCCCGACGATGCCGCCGTTATTATGGCGGATAACACCAGTCTTGCTTTGCCTCTCGTTTCCGCTGAGTTTTATTCCCGTCCCGCTGACGAGCTGCGCATCATCGGCGTCACTGGCACAAAAGGCAAGACGACAACGGCTCTCCTTATACATAAGATACTCAACGATGCGGGCATCAAGACCGGATACATCGGCTCCGCAGGCATCATTTTCGACGGTCACCGCACGTCTTCCCTTCGTACTACTCCCGAATCCACGGATCTTCACTCTCACTTCCGCCAGATGCGCTCAGTAGACGTGACCACAGTGGTAATGGAGGTATCGTCTCAGGCGATATTCCGCGACCGTGTGTACGGCATAAAGTTTGACACCTGCGTGTATACGAACCTTTCTCCTGACCATATAGGCCCATACGAGCATCCCGATTTCGATCACTACCGTATGTCAAAAGCTCGGCTTTTTTCGGAATACGGATGCGACTATATCGTATATAATAAAGATGACGAGAACGCTGTCTTTATGATCAAAGGCGCAACATCCCTTGCATCTTCAGTTTCAATGAAGGATAGCTCCGCCGATTATTACGGTCACACACCGAATAAATGGCGTTCCGACGGTGCGCTTGGCATCGATTTCATCTGCAGAACCGACGACGTCGAACATTCCGTAAGGCTGCGCTCACCCGGCACCTTCAGCGTTTATAACGCTCTTCTCGCTATTGCCGTTTGCCGTCACTATCACGTCTCTTTTGAAGGAATCACAGCTTCGCTTTCAAAGTATTCACCCATCGGACGCTTTGAGGTCGTTGACGCGCTTCCTTATGCCACTTTCATAGTTGACTTTGCTCACAACGAGCTTTCACTACGCTCTGCCCTTTCCGTGCTTCGAGAATACGCACCCGAAAGGCTCATCGTTTTGGTTGGCAGCGTCGGCGGACGCACATATACCAGACGTGCCCCTATCGGCAGCGCTGTATCGGATCTCGCAGATCTGTGCATACTTACAGCAGACGATCCCGATTTTGAAGATCCTTTAGACATTATAAAGGATATCCTCGAAGGCTTTGGCGAAAAGAACACCCCCTACGTTGCTATCCCCGACAGGCGAGACGCTATTTTTTATGCCGTTGAACACGCTGCTCCCGGCGATATCATACTGCTCGCAGGCAAGGGACACGAGGATTTTCAGCTACTTTTCGGCGAGCATACTCCCTTCTCGGAGCGCGCTGTCATAAAAGAGGCGGCGGAAAAGCTCTTCTCGCCTATTCCACTATGATATTTCATTATTTATGTGAAAAATAATTATTTCACTATTGACAATTACGAAAACTGATGATATAATATTATTAGATTTAAGAATCATTCCTATTCTCAAACAAATGTTAATTAGAAAGGATTAAATAACATGAAAAAGTTCAAGTGCCCCGTTTGCGGTTACATCCACGAAGGCGATATACCGGAAGGCTTCGTATGTCCTATCTGCAAGGTTCCCGGTTCTAAGTTTGTAGCAGTTGCTCCAGAACTCAAGGGTTCCCGTACCGAGGCTAATCTCGCTGCTGCTTTTGCAGGTGAATCTCAAGCTCGCAACAAATACACATATTTTGCTTCCAAGGCAAAGAAGGACGGTTACGTTCAGATCGCTAAGATCTTTGAAGAAACAGCTAATAACGAAAAAGAACACGCTAAGATGTGGTTCAAGCTTCTCGGCGGCATCGGCACCACTGCTGAAAATCTCAAGGCTGCTGCTGAAGGTGAAAACTATGAGTGGACCGATATGTACGCAGGCTTCGCAAAGGTAGCACGCGAAGAGGGCTTTGACGATATCGCTGATAAGTTCGAAATGGTAGGCGCTATTGAAAAGGAACACGAAGCACGTTACCTCAAGCTTCTCGAAAACGTGGAAGGCGGTCTCGTATTCTCCCGCGACAACGAAATGATCTGGCAGTGCTCCAACTGCGGTCACATCGTAGTAGGCAAGGCAGCTCCCGATATGTGCCCCGTTTGCGCTCATCCTCAGAGCTATTTTGAGCTTCTCGCAACCAACTATTAATTTCACAAAACGTAAAGCCGCGAGGGAGATTCCCTCGCGGCTATTTTTCTATATCATATTTCTTTTTCAATATCAAAACAGCGATACCAACGGCTATGCACAATATACCGACGACGGAAAGCACCGGAAGTATACCGTGGCGCGCTTCTTTTACGAGCAGCATCAGCGTGGAGAGTCCCACGCCACCTATAACACCGACGGAGCCTCCTAAAACGCCGGCGGCATCCGTCAATATCAGCATCAGCGGCAGCACGAATATGTCGGTTAATATAAAAATAACGCCAGTGATGATAATAATAACGGATATTCGCTTCTGATTCATTTCTCTACACTCCGAAAATCAAGATTTATAAGCTCGTTGAGCGATCCGATCATAAAATTGGGTTCATATTCTTCGGATATTGGCTCCTGCATGCCGCCAAAGCCGTTTTTTATCCATACGGTTTTCAATCCGAGTCGATTGGCAGGAAAAACATCATTGTCGAGTCTGTCTCCCACCATAACTGCCTCTTCCGGCATACATCCGGTTTTCAGAAGCGCAGCTTCGAATATTCTCACGTCCGGTTTCATAACTCCGCAGTCCCATGATGATATAACGATCGAAAAGAATTTGTCTATTCCCCATTCACGAAGCCTCTTGGCAAGACCATCTGCTTGATTGGCTATTATTCCGAGCGAATATCTTTTCGAAAGAAGAGATAACGTTGACTTCACGTCCGGATAAAGGGTTTCCGCATCGTGACGGTAGGGCGCAACCTCATTGAAGCCATACTTTTTCACAACCGTTCTGTATTGCGGCAAATAGCTCTGTGTTGCTAAAACGATTTCGCGGTATATAGCCTCAGCATCCAACCCGAGAGCTTTTGCCTCTGCTGTTTCCGCCTGCTCTTCACATCTTATACGCCATACTTCGTCCTCATTCACAAGAGTGTAGCCAACGTCAAAAAAGATATATCTAGTTAACATAACATACACTCCTTTCAGTGACGGATCTCCGTATCTCAGATTTCATACTATCATCAAACTCACGCTAAGTCAACAAAAAAGCACCGCTTACGCGATGCTTTTTTTGTTTACAGTTAAGATTAACCAAGCTTTGCAGAGTTGATCTTGATGCCGGGGCCCATCGTGGATGCGATAACGCAGCTTCTGATGTACTGACCCTTAGCAGCTGCCGGCTTAGCCTTGATGATAGCGTCCATAAGAGTGGAGAGGTTCTCACCGAGCTTTTCAGTGCCGAAGGATGCCTTACCGATGGGGCAGTGGATAATGTTGGTCTTATCGAGACGGTACTCGATCTTACCAGCCTTAGCTTCCTGGATCGCACGACCAATGTCCATGGTAACAGTACCGGACTTGGGGTTAGGCATAAGTCCCTTAGGACCGAGAACACGACCGAGACGGCCGAGAAGACCCATCATATTGGGTGTGGTGATGATAACGTCGTAATCGAACCAGTTTTCCTTCTGGATCTTTTCGATCATATCCTGATCGCCAACGAAGTCAGCGCCTGCTGCTCTTGCTTCATCAGCCTTAGCGTCCTTAGCGATCGCGAGAACGCGAACGTTTTTACCGGTACCGTGAGGAAGAACGATAGCACCTCTAAC
>CAYXHC010000006.1:0-45146 GCA_964464905.1 uncultured Lachnospiraceae bacterium | reverse complement strand
AAGATAGCGGTGAAGATGAGGATGACTTCCCACATCAGCGGTATCCAGGCATTGACGACATAGCAAAGAACGTACGCTGCGTAGAGTGTGAGAAAATGGAAGAAAAGGGACTTTGGCAGCGGCCAGTGTTCGATCTGATTGAATACGGACGCTCCTGCCTGTACGAATGCCAGAAGATACGATGAAATAACGGCTAAAAGTACTTCTTTGCCGCTGAGGCTGAAATTCTTTAACGTGCTTTCAAGAATGGCGTATACGATACCTACCGTGACAGGGCCCAAGCCGCTGAACATAAGTCCTCTCGTGAAAAAATCCTTAACATATTTGTTCATAATAATCTCCATTCTGCCGCCTGCGGCGGCGTAACTAAACATCGAAATCCTCGGAACCGCACTTGTGCGGCAAAGCGGGTTCTATCCCGTCTTGCGAGGATTTTAAGCGTGAAACAGTGCATTTTGGCATAGGATAGCGATACTTTTACGCTATAAACCTATCCTTTCTTTAACGTGCTTCAAGCTTCTTCTTGAAACGAAGTCGCGGTGTGAGTTTTTGAAGATAACGGTCATCGTGCCCGAAACAGAGGCGTCGAATCGCTCGATCTTATTTATGTTTGCAATGCAGGACTGATTGATCTTAACGAAGTATGCCGGAAGCATCTCTTCGATCTGATAAAGCCTTTGACGGATCTGCAGTTTTTCCTTTTCCGTGACGGCGTAGAGCTTGCCGCTTTCGAGAACGAAGCAGAAAACGTCATTAGGGGAGAGCAGCACCGCTTCCTTGCCCGAATATCCGACGAGTTCCGGCGGCTCGGCGCCCAGTGCGAGCTTTTCCATTGCAGCTGTCAGCGCTGATGCTTCGTGAGCGTAAACGATGACCTCTTCCTCGCGGCTTTTATCGATGAATAATCTGAATTTCAAATAATGGAACCTCCTTTGCAAATGATACGGTGTGTGAAAGAGCGTTATGAAAGCTTTCGGTTTTGCCCTTGCGTTTTTATCGTAGCAGATTCCTTTTTTCATTTCAAGAGGGGGGCGGCGTTCGGTCATTTTGGATACATATTCGGCAAAATGGCTTTACATTTACCTCACCGCCATTTATAATATAAGCTGACCAAAACGTTATAAACGGAGGGTGAACAACTGTGAATATCAACATAAGAAAAAACATCGGACACGAAATCAATCCGCGCATGATAGGTCTCTTTTTCGAGGACATAAACTATGCGGCAGATGGCGGTCTTTACGCCGAAATGATAGAGAATCGCTCATTTGAGTTTCTCCGTGCAGGCGGAACTAATTGTGACTATTACGTTGAATACGACGGTGGCTACGGATGGGGGGCGTATCCCGAAAATTCAGACGTAAAGCTTCGGTTCGTTATGGGAAGCCCTCTTGCAGAGGAAAATCCCCACTATATGAGAGTGACAGCGAATGCCGAAGGCATTGGTTTTTCAAATAAAGCCTACAGCGGCATCACTTTGCGCCGCGGGGAGACCTATAACATGACCTTCTTTGCAAGATGCGTCCGCTTCGACGGTGACTTTACTGTTTCAGTTACGAAGGATGGTAAGACCTACGGCAAGGCGACGGTCTCCTCCTCCGACTATAAAGAAGAAACGTACAATTTCTTCAAGAAGTACAATCTCACCCTCGAGGCTGAGGACGACGTTGAGGGCGCGCTTTTCGCGCTGACGCTTTCCGAGGCGGGCATCGTTGAATTCGACTTCGTTTCTATGTTCCCGTCCGATGCCGTTGCAGGCGTTTTCAGACGAGATCTATACGAGCTTCTCCGCGATATGCACCCCGGATTTATGCGTTTCCCCGGCGGATGTATCATTGAAGGAAACACCCTCGTGAACAGATACAGATATAAGGATACGCTGACTGAGCCTTGGCGCAGAAAGAACAACTGGAACCGCTGGGCAGTACACGGCACTCGCCCCGAAAACAATTTCGAAACGAGATTCTCCCACTATAACCAGACTCTCGGACTCGGATTTTACGAATACTTCCTCCTTTGCGAAATGATCGGAGCTGAGCCGCTTCCCGTTCTCAGCGTGGGACTTGCCTGCCAGTATCAGTCCGTTGAACTTGTGACCATCGACAGCCCCGAGTTCCGTGAATTCGTACAGGATGCCGTAGATCTTCTTGAATTTGCAAACGGCGACGTGAGCACCAAATGGGGTGCCGTCCGCGCGAAGATGGGACATCCCGCACCCTTCGGACTGAAGATGCTTGGCATCGGTAACGAGCAGTGGCAGACGGAAAAGGCAGACTTTTTCGAAAGATACTGCATCTTTGAAAAGGCTGTTCACGAGTACGATCCGAACGTGATGATAATCGGCTCTGCAGGTCCCGACATTACCTCCGAAAAGTATACTAAAGCGTGGGATTTCTATCGTCTCCACGAAAACGAGGCAGGCTTCGCCTACGCCGTTGACGAGCATTATTACGTTGCACCCGATTGGCTCTTCGACCACGTTGATTTCTACGACGACTACAGCCGCAAGATCAAGGTGTTCTCCGGCGAGTACGCGGCGCATCCCCGCATCCACGTTGAGCGTCCATTCGAGAGAAACACTCTGAACGGCGCCGTTGCCGAGGCGGCGTTCCTCACGGGTATTGAGCGCAATTCCGACGTTGTCGTTCTTGCCTCCTACGCGCCGCTTTTCTCCCGCGTAGGTTATTCCCAGTGGGCGCCCGACATGATCTGGTTTGACGACAAGGTTGCATTCGGATCCCCCAGCTACTACGTGCAGAAGCTTTACGGCGAGAATCTCGGCGATGTAACGCTTAAAACGGACGGAGAAGAAAAGGCTGCGGCGAAAGAGGGAATTTATTATTCGCTCACATATAAGAAGGAGAGCGACACCGTTATTCTGAAGGTGGTGAACCGCAACGATAAGGCTGTGGATATCAAGCTCACACTTGACGAAGCCTTCAGTGGCAAAACTCAGTATACCGCAGAGGTGCTCTCCCATGAAGAATATAACGCATATAACAGTCCCGAGGCTCCCGAAAACGTGAAGCCTTACGAGGTGACGGGCGACGTTTCCGAGGGAATCACACTTCCTGCAATGTCCTTCGCTGTCGTAAGAATGTAATTTTACGAATAACCGCTTATGATATACGAACGAGGATTCATAAAAAAAGAGCCGATCCTCAAAGGATGGTCGGTCGATAAAAAATTCCGCGTGAAAACGGAGTCCGGAGAGACGTACCTTCTCCGCGAGTCTCCGCCCGAACGGTATAACAGACGCAAACACGCTCACGAGGCGATGAAGAAGCTTCTGGCGTTTGACGTGCCAATGCCGACGCCGGTGGAGTTTGGCACCTTCGACGGCGGTGTTTACACCCTTGAGACCTTCATTGAGGGCGAGGACGCAGAGGTGGTGATCCCCACTCTGCCAAAGGAGGAACAGTACCGATTCGGTATCGAGTCGGGGCGGATACTGAAAAAGATACACTCCATCCCTGCGCCCGAAACGGTGAACGGAACACCCCTTCCGTCGTGGGAGGAAAGATATTCCGCAAAGATAGACCGCAAGGTTAAGATGTACGAGGCTTGCCCCTATAAATACGAAAACGGCGACGTTTTCGTGGAATACGTGAAGTCACACCGCCATCTTATAGGGAGTAGACCCCAAACCTATCAGCACGGCGACTATCACATCGGGAATATGCTTATCTCAAAAAGCGACGAGCTATACGTCATCGACTTTGACCGTGACGACTACGGTGACCCCTGGGAGGAGTTCAACAGAATCGTGTGGTGCGGACAGAAGGCCCCCTGCTTCGGCGCGGGCATGATAGACGGATACTTCGACGGAGACGTACCTGAAAGGTTCTGGCAGCTTCTGGCGCTCTACATCGCCAATAACACGCTTTCGTCTCTTCCCTGGGCTGTGCCCTTCGGAGCTGATGAAGTGGAAAAGTTCCTCCGTCAGGGGGCGGAGATCCTTTCCTGGTACGACGGAATGAACACAGTTATACCGAGCTGGTACTATTGGAAATGAAAAAAGACCGCCGACGGGGGAAACTTCATCCTCCCGTCGGCGGCTTTTTTGCTGTCGTTTTTGCCCTTCGCTCATAAACTGAAAAGAGACGGATCTGTGGTGATGAAGGAGGAGAGGCATTATGGAAAAGAGCAGGAACACGTCTCCCGCGGCTATCGCGTATATAACGGGGAGTGAGGAGCATCCGCGGCTCCACGGAAGGGTTGAATTTTACGAGGACGCGGATGGCGTCGTCGTTGCGGTAAACATTATGGGGCTTCCCGAAAACGGGAGTGGGTTTTTCGGATTTCATATCCATGGGGGAGGGGACTGCGGCGGCGGAAACTTTGAAAACACAGAAAGTCACTACAGCCGTGACGGGGAGATGCACCCGATGCATTCAGGGGATCTGCCTCCCGTTCTTTCGGCGGGCGGAATAGGGAAGTATTCGGTGCTGACAGATCGCTTCTCGCTTAATGAGATACTGGGGAAGACGGTGGTCATACATGGTGCAGCAGATGATATGCGCTCCCAGCCATCCGGAAATTCCGGTGAAAAAATAGGATGCGGCGTTATCCGCCCCGTAGCCGTGCCGTACAACTGACGGCACGGCTCAATATATACAAACGACTAAAACGCAAAAGAAATGTTATACAAATGCATAAAAGTCCGCATCGAGCACGTTTTGTCGTGCCGAATGCGGACTTTTATGATGCTTTATGATGTTTTCGTCAGGGAAACGGCGGGGTAAAGGAATTTTTCGCTTCAGTCGATGGCGAAAAGCTCGTCGAGATATCGGAAGGGGACGAAGGCGCCGTTTTTGTTCAGCTCCCGAATTTTTTTCGGAGAAGCATAATCTGCATCGCAGGTCTCGCCCTCCTGCAGGATCACGTCCGAAAGCGGAAAGTCGGCTTTGAAGAGCCATACATCGGTGAAATAGTCGCGACCCTTGTACGTCATAATGATGCGGCCATTTTCCGGTGAGAGGGTGAGACCCGTTTCCTCCTTCGTTTCGCGGAGCGCGGCGGCAAGTGAATCGTCTCCTGCCACAGCGGAACCTCCGGTAGTTTCCCACATATTTGCGAAGCCTTTGCTCGGCGCGCGCTTCGTTATGAGATATTCGCCGCGGCTGTTTTTAATCCAGACGTGAACTACGAGGTGATATTGTCCTTTTGCAAGCGTTTCTCCTCTCGGTATCGTAAGACCTGTGGGTGTGCGGTTTTCGTCAAGCACGTCCCAAAGCTCGCCCTTGCCGCACTGACCGTTGAGCCAGCCTTGTACAGCACGGAAAAGCGATGGCTGTATAGCAGGGTAGGTGAGGTTATGGGGGATCAGGTCAAATTCTCCTATCTCTCCGATCTCCGATGAAAAGGGAATTGGGGAAAGAGTCTTGACCTCGGCGAAAAAGAGCATACCGTATGTGGGCACGCCGTCTTTTACGACGGCGTAAGCGGTGACGGGGGAAAGCACCGCGTCGGTGGCTCCCGTTTCCTCGTAAAGCTCGCGGCGTGCAGTCTCTTCTATTGCTTCCCCCTCCTCGCGGTGGCCTCCGGGGATCTCCCAGGTGTCGCGAAGGCGATGACGGCAGAATATCAATTTGTAATCGTGCCGCGCAACGATAACGGCGTATTTATACAGATCGTCCGCCACCTCATCGGGGCGTTCAAATGTTACCTTTAGCATCGCAGTTCCTCCTTTGTGACGGGTGTCGCGCTGTGAATCTGCCATCGTCTTTCTCAGTCATATCGGCAAGTATTCGTGCTAATAACTGATCTGCCGCAGCATAATCTTCTTTCTCAACCAATTTTTCAAGGGAGTTTTCGTTGTAAACTACCTTTGAAAACCACATCGAATTGAAAAGCGTATAGATTTGATACGCTGCCCTTGCTTCATTTTCATTGAGCTTTCTCACGGAAAGATAACCGGAGAGAAAGGCGGGAAATAACGCGTCGCGGATGCCGGGGGCGGCACCCTCGGTGAGATCCATTTCGTATGCGGTCAAAAGACCTTCAAGCACGAGATCCGAGACCAGCACCTCATCTCCTGCGTTATTATAGTCGAAAACGGTTATCTCACCGTTTTCGTAAACGAGGTTGTTTATTGAAATATCACCCTGGACCGCGGCTTTGGGAAGACTTTCCCATGTGGCGCGTATGGCGGCAAGCTTTTCGTCTCGCAGTCTGATGATCTCTTGGCAAGTGGCAGAGTCAAGATGCTCGTTTTTGCTTATTTCAGTGAATCGTGGGAAAGCGTCAACGTCGTTCCAATATGCCGCCGAAAAAAGCGTTCCGCAGCCGATCTCACGTTTGCTTTCCAAGGACAAAACGTGCATTTTCGCCATCAGCTCGCCGATCTTGTAGGCTATATCGGTGTTGATCTCCCTGATCTCCTCGCCGCACCAATCCTCAACGGTCACGTTGCAGGGAAGCCCGTTATAGACGCATTCGTTGCAGTATCTTCCGTTTGCCATGTATCGCATCGGCGTATTAATCCCGCTTTGACGCATAAATTCCGAAAAAGCACTTTGATTCTCTATCTTGGCACGATCCCGGAGCAGATCGTCCTGTTCGTGCAGGATCTTTATAACGACACGCTTCCCGCTTTCGAGAAGAACGGACAGGATTATCTTTATAAGACCGTCTCCGTACTCACCGTTATAGTTTATGTATTCCTTTTGTTCGCTGAAAGCCGTATCCAAGCCGTATGATTCAAGGACGGAATGAATAACGCTTTGTTCTGTTTTTTTCTTTTCTTCCATAGGTATTTTCAATTTTTATCGCGTTTCAGTTCCAGAACGTATCGGGAGCCTTTCGCGGTCTTTTCGTAGCTCCGAAAGCCGACGCTCTCAAAGCATTTTTGCGAGCCGACGTTGAAATCGTAGATCTCACCGACGTACAGTTTATCGTATCCCATCGTTCTGCCGTGCTCCACGAGGGCAGACACGACCTTTTTGCCAATACCTCTCCCACGGTACTCACGCTCACCGATCACGATGGGTATATCGTTTTGCCAAAAGGTAACGTCACCGATAGGCTTCCATTCGCCATTTTCGTTGACTTCGATGAAATACAGCTCACCTTTGCCGTTAAGATAGTTATACATATTCGTCAAGGTCTCGTGGGAATATGGCTCAGCAACGCCGTCAACGAGAAGGAGCGTTTCGCGGTCTTGATACCATTCAAAAGCGAAATCGTAATTGCCGTCAAAAGGGCGAAGGCGAAGAGCGTCTTCGATCTCTATTATCTTTAACATAGCCGTCACGCACCTCGGGCTGGCGTTTCGAGATACATTATCTCAATGCCAAGCTTTTTGGCGTAATCGATCTCTTTTTTTACGGCGTCACCGATATATCCGCCCACGTTTACAACGAATATGGCATCTGAAAGCTCAATGCGCCTCAAATGAAGCTCGCCAAGGCGGGCTTTTTCAGCGTGAGTCAGCTCTCTTTTTATCACGTGGGGCACGATGCCGAGCACGGTATATCCACGTTCAAGCTCCAAAAGCTCCGATATTTCTTCGATCTTATCCCAAAATTGGAGCGAGCCGCAAACTGTAACAATTTTGTTTTTCATAATGGTTATTATTTTTTGTGTGACGATCACGTTACGAGATCGTGTTTCTGTCCTCCTCCGAGGAGGTGATCCTTGAGCGAAGCTCCGAATGCTCGGGAAGGGAAAGCTCGGGGTCGGCGGTGATAAGCTCACCTGCATCGGCGAAAGCGCGGCGAAGCCACGTCATGCCGTCCTCATCGTCAAGCTCGGCAAGCTTGAAGGAAAGTGTCCCGCTTTGACGGACCGATCCGTTTTTCGGCAAAAAATCACCGGGACCGCGCAGAGCGAGATCACGCTCCGCTATCTTAAATCCGTCGTGCTCCTTTTTCATTGTTAGAAGCCGTTCGTAGGCAGGGGTGCCCTCCGCGGTCACGGACTTTGAAACGAGCACGCAATATGATTTGGCATTTCCTCTGCCCACTCGTCCGCGAAGCTGATGGAGCTGTGAGAGTCCGAAACACTCCGCATCCTCCACTACCATAAGAGTTGCATTGGGGACGTTAACGCCAACCTCAATAACGGTGGTGGAAACGAGTATCTTTATCTTACCCTCGGCGAAGTCACGCATAACGGAATCCTTTTCAGCGCCCTTCATTTTACCGTGAACGAAGCCGATGGGAATGTCGGGGAAAACGTTTTCCGAAAGCTCACGGGCGTATTCCGTTGCGGCTTTCATTAAAGACGCGCCGCTGTCGGGGTCTTCTTCCTCCTCGTCACCGCCAACGGCAGGACACACAACGTATACCTGATGCCCTTCATCGATCTGCTTTCTGATAAAGGCGTTGAGACGGGGGCGGTAGCTTTCATCAACGGCAAAGGTGTCAACGCTTTGCCGTCCCGGAGGCATTTCATCGATGAGGGAAACGTCAAGGTCGCCGTATAAAACGAGGGAGAGCGTGCGGGGGATGGGAGTGGCGCTCATAACGAGGGTGTGAGTGCCCTCGCCGCCCTTTCCGGCAAGCTTTGCTCTCTGCATAGCGCCAAATCGGTGCTGTTCGTCCGTGATAACGAGACCGAGAGCGTCGAAGGCCACGTTATCCTCAATAAGGGCGTGAGTGCCGATCACAAGATCGGCACGCGCGGCTCCCTTGCCGGCAGCTGCTGCGAGGGTGGCGCGTTTTTCAGCCGCTTTCATTGAGCCGACAAGAAGAGAAACGTTAAGTCCAAGGGCACCCAGCATTTTTGAAAGATCCGCATAATGCTGACGGGCAAGTATTTCCGTTGGCGCCATCAACACGCACTGACGGCAGTTTTTCGCCGTTATATAGGCAGCGGCGGCGGCAACAGCTGTCTTTCCGCAGCCAACGTCGCCCACCACGATACGGCACATGGGTGACGTGCCTTTTTCAAGGTCGGAGGCTATCTCGGATATGGCGCGCTTTTGGGCGCCTGTGAGCTCGTAGCCAAGTATGCTTGTGAAAGGAGTTAAGTCTACTCTTTCAAAGGAGACGGCGGATTCGGACTCCCTTTCCTTGCGAGCAAGGCGCAGACGTGCGGCAAAGAAGAAAAATTCGTCGTATATCAGGCGGCGACGTGCTCTTTCAAGGGAATCCTTGTCGGCGGGCGAGTGGATGTTTTCATAGGCGAAGCGAAGGGTGGAAAGCTCCCGACGCAGACGTATCTCCGTTGGGAGATAGTCACGAACCGAAGGGAGCAGGGCGTCCGTGGCTTTACCAATTAGCGAAACCAGCATCTTCTGCGAAAGTCCCTCCGTGGTGCGGTAAACGGGAACGAGATCCTGCATTTCCGAGCCGAAGGCTTCGAATGCGGGGGAATAAAGCTTGACACTGCCGCGCTCGCGTACCGTTTTTCCGTAGAATCGGAAGCGTGAGCCAACGGGGAAGGAGGGTTTCAGATAATGCTGATTGAAAAAGCACACCTCGGCAGATCCGCTGTCGTCAGCAGCGCGGAAACGCAGTACAGTCATACCGCGGCGCGGCGTCGTCACCGTCGGCGCAGTTATAACCGTGAGTATATAGGAATGGGGGATCCCGTCGGACTCGTCGGCAACGGGGCGAACGTCGCCTCTATCCTCGTATCCGCGGGGGTAGTGAGTCACAAGGTCGCCCGCAGTGTAGATGCCAAGGCGGTGAAGCTGCTTTTCACGGGCGCCGCCCTCGGCAACTCCCGATATCGACGACACGGGACTATCAAAGGTTACGATCTTTTTCATTTTCAAAGGAGCACGGTCTCGCCTTTTGGGATATTAACCACGGTGTTACCGTCGAATCCCCAAAGATCGGTGGCGGTGGGGTTATGGACCACGGAACCGTCAGCGGAGAAGATAAGCTCGCCGAAGGCGTGTGTATAGTCGCAGATCTCAATGTTGGTGGCATACCAGATATCGTCGCGGCCGCCAATCACGTCGAGCAGCGCCTCGATAACGTGCCAGTTATCCGCGCTCTCGAATTCGTATGCGTGGCCCCAAAGATAAAACATCATAGGCTCAGCGTTGGGGCGGTTTATGGAGATGAATCTTTCCGCAAGCTTCATAAGATCTGCGTCTCTGTGGTGGCAGGTAGCTTCAAGACGCAGCCAATCGCGGGGCATAGCGAAGCTGTGAGAGGAGATGACGGTGCGGCAGTATTTTATGCCGGCAAGGCGGAGAATGTCCACCGCCGTATCCGAAAAGGCGCCGAAGGGGTACGCGCCGCCGCGGATGATGCCGCCATACTGTGCTTCAAGCTCTCTGCGGTCGTTGATAACGTCCCACATCGCGGCAGGGGAGGGCTGTGAATCCCAGAAGGGATGGTGAGTGCCGTGAATCGCCACCTCGACATCGTCGCCGCGGTAAAGCTTCTGACATTCGGAAAGCGGCATGCGGCGGTGTACCTGTCCCTCGGGCCAGCGATGTCCCTCAGGGGGATATTCGCCTGAGGAAAGATTGAAGGTGCCGCGCACGCCGTGCTTTCGCATCAGCTCAATAAGACGAACGTCCTGCTCAACGCCGTCGTCGTAGCTCATGGTGAAGGTCTTCATTTTGCCTTCGGGAAATCTCATGCGGAATTGCTTTATCATTTTTACCTCCTACGGTATAAAGATCCCTGACGGGGATCTTCGGTGGATCGTCGAATCGTTATGTTTTATTTATAGTGCTTTGCAAGGCCGCCTTCTGCCGTTTCGCGGTAAAGAGGCTTCATGTCGCGTCCCGTTTCATACATCGTGTGAACGACCAGATCGAAGGATATCTTTCTCGTCGTGGAAAGGAAATTTGCAAGGGAGAGAGCGTTGATCGAACGCATAGCTGCAACGGCACAGCGCTCAATGCAGGGGATCTGCACAAGACCGCAGATGGGGTCGCAGGTGAGACCGAGTTGATGCTCCATCGCGACCTCGGCGGCGTATTCTATCTGATCGATTCCCATTCCGTGAAGTTCAGCAAGAGCGGCAGCCGTCATGGCGGTGGCAGTACCGATCTCAGCCTGACAGCCACACTCAGCGCCACTGATGGAGGCGTTCGTCTTCACGATGTTGCCAACAAGACCGCCAACGGCAAGTGCGTTTACTATCTCATCATCGGTGAAGCCTTTCGTCTCTTGCATATATTTCAGCGCTGCCGGCATAACGCCTGCGGCACCGCAGGTTGGGGCGGTGGCAACGATGCCGCCTGCCGCATTTTCTTCGCCAACGGCGAAGGCGTAGGCGCAAACGAGTCTGTTTTCGCGGGTCGTTTTGCTTTCGTCGATGTGGCGCTGATTATATAAAAGCTGCGCCTTGCGCTCAACGTCAAGACCGCCCTCAAGGATACCTGAGGTGGCAAGTCCACGGGCGATCGCTGCCTTCATCGTTTCCCAAACGGAGTGAAGGTGTTTCTTAATTTCCTCGCCCTCGTGACGGTAAACGTAATCGGAAAGGCGTATGGTCTCGTGCTTGCAAATGTCTGCGATAAGGGAAAACTTGTTTTCGGGGTAAACGTCCGAGGGCACGGAGGGAGCCTCACCCACTATCTCAATGTCTCCGCCGCCAACGGAAACGGCACGCATTGTGAGAACGGCATCTTCGCCCCTGTACGCGGTGAAGTCGAGAGTGTTTTCATGCGGCAGATCGTCAGTGTCAACGTCGAAGACGACCTTCGTGGGTATGCCTTCAAGGGCAGAGAGCACGGCGTAGTCGGTGTGATGACCCTTTCCCGTTTTGGCAAGTGAGCCGTAAAGAATAACAACTATGCGGTCGCAAGCATCTCCGATCCGACGGCGGAATTCCTCTGCGGCGTAGGCGGGACCCATTGAATGTGAGCTTGACGGACCGTGTCCGATCTTATATAAGTGCAGGAGCGATTTCATAAGAGTTCCTCCGATAATTTCATTATAATAAGTATAACAGAAAATCTCCGCGTTCGCCATAGAAAAACATAAAAACCCGAACGGGTGAGAAGAGTTTGCCCATGTTGACTTTGACGTACCTTATGATGTATAATTATCTTGATTCTACAACTAACCGAAAGGCAGTTTTGTTATGACATTTGAAATAATCAAAGATCAGTTCGTCAAAGACGGGAAGCCCATAAAGCTTATTTCGGGCGCTGTACATTATTTCCGTAATATGCCCGACACATGGGCAGATATTTTTGAAAAAATGGTTGCCATGGGGTGCAACTGTGTTGAGACCTACTGTGCGTGGAATATGCACGAAAAGAAGCCCGGTGAATACGATTTCACAGGCAATCTCGATATCGCAAGCTTCATTAAAACGGCAGAGGCGGCAGGACTTATGGTTATCGTAAGACCCGGTCCCTATATCTGCGCTGAGTGGGAATTCGGCGGTCTTCCCTGGTGGATACAGTCTGATGAGAATATTGAGATCCGCTGCTCCAATCCCGCGTATATCAAGCACTTCGACCGTTATCTCGATCACCTTCTTGCAGAAGTGAGACCGTATCTTTCCACAAACGGCGGACCCGTTATCATGCTTCAGTGTGAAAACGAATACGGCTACTACGGCGACGATAAGGAATATCTCAAATATCTGCGCGACGGATATATCCGCCGCGGCATAGACGTGCCTCTCTTCACCTCCGATGGAACGAGCGTCACCGACCTGCTCGACGGTTACATCGACGGCTGCCTTCCCACCCTTAATTTCGGAAGCCGAGTGGAGGAGAATTTCAGAGCGCACGATCAGCTTTTCCCCGACGTGCCCAAGGTCTGCATGGAAATGTGGAACGGCTGGTTCGATGCGTGGGGAGATCCCGAGCATCACACGACCTCGGCGGAAAATTACGCCAAGGTCGTTGACGATATGCTCACACGCGGCCACCTGAATATGTATATGTTCATCGGCGGCACCAACTTTGGCTTCACCTCCGGTGCAAACCACTATGAAAAGTTTGCTCCCGACGTTACAAGCTACGATTACGACGCTATCCTTTCCGAATGCGGCGACGTTACACCCAAGTATTACGCAGTTCGCGAGGTCATCAAAAAGCATATCGACCGCGAGCTACCCGAGGTGCCCGGTAACAGACGCAAGAAGGCGTACGGCAGACTGATGCTTACCGAATATGCAGGGATTTTCGAAAGTCTCTATAAGCTGTCCACACCCGTTCGTTCCGACGTTCCGCTGCCTATGGAAAAGTACGGTCAGGGCTACGGCTACATCGCGTACCGCACCACGCTTAACCGCGATTACGAAAACGCCACGCTCTCCTTCGAGAGTCTTGGCGACAGAGCGCAGATCTACGTAAACCGAGAACTCGTTGACGTTCTTTACATAAACGATTCCCTTGAAACCAAGATCACGGCGAAGCGCGGCGACGTTCTCACCGTTCTTTGTGAGAATATGGGACGCTGCAACTTCGGCCCCAAGATGATGCGCAAGAAGGGAATCGCAGGCAGATGCCTCCTCGGCGGAAAGATCCACTTCGGTTGGGACGTTTACACGCTTCCTATGGACAATCTCGATCTCGTTACATATAAGGACGAGATTCCCGAGGAAAAATCCGTGTTCCTTCGCGGATGTATCGACATCGACGATCCTGCGGATACCTTTATGAGACTCGATAACTTCAAGAAGGGCTTCGTTCTCGTAAACGGCTACAATATCGGACGCTATTGGGAGATCGGTCCGCAGGTGACCCTCTACATCCCCGCATCCCTGCTTAAGAAGGGAAAGAACGAGATCGTAGTATTTGAAGGCGATGGACTCAAGGGCGAGCCTGTCGTTGAATTCTGCGACACACCCGTTATCGATAAGAATAAAGAATAACGACATAACGGTGCAGCTCTAAAAGGCTGCACCGTTTTTTGTCATATAAGAGTTGTTATCCAATAAATAACCCCGTACACCACGCCTGCGAGAGTGCCGTAAAGGATCACGGGACCTGAGATGGTGAAAATCTTCGCGCCAACGCCAAGTACCCAGCCCTCGGCTTTATTGTCGATGGCGGGTGATACGACGGAATTGGCAAAACCCGTTATGGGCACCAGAGTGCCAGCCCCTGACCATTTTGCAATACTGTCAAAAACGCCAATGCCGGTGAGAAGTGCTGCCAGAAAAATGAGCGTCACCGAGGAAAGCGTACCTGAGTCCTCCTTCGATGCGCCGAGAATGCCGTACAGCTCTGCGAGAAGACCGGCAACCGTGCATATCAGACCTCCGGTAAGAAATGCGCGAACGCAGTTTTTTCCTGAGGGCGACTTTTTGGCCGTTTTGTCAGCGTAGCGTTTGTAGTCCTTGCTTGATATATTCATCGGTTCCTCCTGAAAGATGAGATAAGAAATCTGTGATTATTATGCTCTGCTTTCCGGAATATTATTAATGTTTACATCTGTGGCGTATTTTTCGGTTTGACAATCAATATACATTTGGTGTAATATAGAATCAGAATAAGTGTCAGAACGGAGGTAAATATGAGATTCTGGGATGATGTTACGAAGACCGCGACCGATGCGGCAAATTATACCGTGAAAAAAGCCGGTGAGCTTAAAAATTCCGCGAAGGTGAAATATAAGCTTTACCTTGCGGAAACGAAGCTTTCCTGCACCTACGAGGGGATCGGTCGTCTTTATTATACGGCAGTTATGGAGGGCGCCGACACAACGGAGGCTATCAGCGACCTTATGGCGGACGTTGCGGAGCTGACTGAGGAGATCAAGGGTTACCGTCTTACTCTGGCATCTGCCAAGCATAAGCTTCTTTGCGACGCTTGCGGCGAGGAAGTAGACGAGGAAAGCTTCTACTGCAATCATTGCGGCAAGAAGTTTTCGGTAGAGGATTAAAGCGATAAAACGGAGCCGGCAGGCTCCGTTTTGTTAAATTAAAAAGTTGTTTTACGGATTTGTGTTGATTTTTATTCGATTTTTTGGTACAATTCAAAATCAGTACATCCAACTCAAAAGAAAGGACCCGATATAATGAATACGGACAGTTGTCCCGGCGATTCATCTCCCGACCCGTACAGTAACGCGGTTTACCGCTCCCGATGGGTTTTCGTGTTCAGGCTTTAACAGCACCTGATACAAAACGAATGATAATTGATACAGAATTGGGAGTGAAAATTAAATGAATTTGTGGCAACCGCTTATATTACAAGTAATACTTATTTTTTTGAATGCCGTTTTTGCCTGCGCTGAGATCGCGGTGCTTTCTGTCAGCGAGGCGAAGCTTGAGCGAATGTGCGACGAGGGGAACCGCAGCGCAAAACGCCTCCGTAAGCTGACCCGCGAGCCGGCGCGATTCCTCGCTACCATACAGGTAGCCATAACCCTTTCGGGTTTTTTGGGAAGTGCGTTTGCGGCGGATAATTTTTCGGATCCCATCGTGAAATGGCTGGTGTCAACAGGGATCGCGGTTTCCGAGTCTACCCTTGACGCCGTTGCGGTCATTCTTATCACGGTGATACTTTCCTTTGTGACGCTCGTTTTCGGTGAGCTTGTACCGAAACGCCTTGCAATGGGAAAATCCGAGGCGATGGCGCTGAAGCTTTCCGGTCCCGTAAGCTTTATTTCCAAGGCATTCGCACCCATTGTATGGCTTCTCACGATCTCCACGAACGGGATCTTACGTCTTTTGGGCATCGATCCTTCCTCGACTGAGGAAAACGTTTCCGAGGACGAGATACGAATGATGGCGGACATAGGTGCCGAGCGCGGAGTTATAGACGCTGAGGAAAACAATATTATTCAAAACGTCTTTGAATTCGGTGAGCTTTCTGTCAGTGAGGCTATGGTACACCGTAAAGAGGTGGCTATGCTTCATATCGACGACGAGCTTGACTGTTGGCGCGATACTATCGGCGAAAAGGTACACAACTATTACCCTATCTATGCTGAAAACGCAGACAATATTTTGGGCGTGCTTGACGTCAAGAAGTATCTGACGCTCCGGGGCGAGGTGACGAAGGAGCGCGTCCTTGACGAGGCTGTAAGCAAACCTTGCTTTATTTCTTCCTACGCAAAGGCAAGTGATATATTCAGTCACATGAAGGAGGAAAAGCTGAGATTTGCCGTTGTCGTTGATGAGTTCGGCGGAACCGACGGTATTGTTACCATGAGTGATCTCATCAAGTGTCTTTTGGGCGAATACGAATTGATATCAGACGATATCATTCGTCTTGACGACGGATATAAGCTTCGCGGATTGACGGAGCTTTCTCGCATAGAAAGACTTTTGAAGATAGAGTTTGACGGAGAGTCCACCACCCTCAACGGCTGGATGATCGAGACTCTCGGTCAGATCCCGCTGGCAGGCGAGATTCTTGAATATGAAAAGTACGTCTTCACCGTTATTGCTTCCGACGAAAAGGGTGTGCAGGATGTAACGGTGCAAAAGTCGTCTCTTGACGACGAAGTAGAATAATGGAGATAAAAGCCTCCGTTTCGATATGTCGAAACGGAGGCTTTTCTTACTTGTCGAAACGCTTTATCAAGGAAAACGCGGTTGCTGAAAGTACGATAGCGGAGAAAATAATGGCTACGATCTCGATAATATTCGTTTCCTCCTGACGCTTGTTTTCGGAAGGGTCAGGAGAGAGATAGAGGGCGTTCAGCTCCTCGTCGGTCAAAATCAAGCTGTGGACGGAGATGGATCTGACGAATATTTCGCGGCTCACACCGTCTTTTGAGAGCAGCATTATTCCCGTCACGGCACTAGCCTCGGGGAGCTCCGAAACATCAACGTACACCGTGACAGCGCCGTCTGCGGGAAACACGGTGCGAATGCTGCCTGCATCGGAGAAAACGATCAGCTCGTATTCACCATCGTCCGCGTTGGATAAGTCAACGGAAATGACGGGCGATACTGACAGATCGAGGGGGGATACGGCGGAGGAATACATTATTCCGCTGCCGACGGCGCGGAGCAAGCGCGACGTTTCCGACTTAACGGTGAAGCATTCGCTCGCGGGATCGAGCCCGAACCATCCGCCCGTATCAAATGAATTGGTGTAGTCGAAGAGCTTGTAGCTTCCGGTGATAGCGTCCGTCGGTGAATATGCAGGCGGTATTTCGATAGAGTAGTAGGGATGAGCTCTGCTTTGGGCACCGTCGGAAACTGATGACACCTCGCTGCCCGAGGACTGTGATGCAACGTAATCCTCGGCGGTCTTATATTGATCCGTATCTGCAAGAGTGAAATAACGTATGAATGTAAGCCAGATCTCGTTTCTGACGGGCACGTCGAGTTTATATATAAAACCCGAAACGGACATGGAATCGCAGGTAAGATAGTAGGCTTCAAGATAGTTACGTAAAAGCTCGACGGCGGTGCCACTGTGCTTTGATGTGGGGGAATATTCCGTAAAGATAAACGACGGCAGCGTTCCGGAGAGTGTGTTAAGGTTTTGCTTAAGGGCGTTTGAGCCGTCAATTCCCAACGACAACGTGGAATCGGAATTCAAAGCGTCCGATTGCCAGATGATACCGTATGAAATGAGTCCCGCAGCCTCTGCGTAATGTGCCGTAAGACGTAAAAGAAGCTCTGCTCCGGCACCGTTTTCAAGACGGGTGGAAACGAAGGTATCCCCGAAGGGGAGCATCACGCGGAAATCGTTTATGTTGGACATTGCTGCGCCGTATACGACGGCGGCGGCGTTTACCATAGACGATGCTGCTGCAGCAGGGGACGCATCAAGGCGCAGATCCTCCGAGCTTTGCCCGATTATCATACCGCAGATGTATCCGTAGTCGCCGGACGAATAGTGCTGAGTGATAAAATCAACGGTAGCGTAAAGATCCTCAAAATCCTCACGGCTGTCAGCGGTGATGGCCCGGTACACCGTCTTGCCGTCGTCGGTCACTTCCGTTTTGGTCAAGCGAAGATAAACGTCGGTTCCCGAAAGGGAGAGCGACCTTATCTTGGCGTCCAGATTTTTGAGATATTCCGAATTAAAATAATAGAGTTTGCCAAAGGCAGAATACATTCTGCCGGCAGAGGGACTTCCAGAAAGCTGTGAAAGATCGATTTCGATCTCCGTCAATGCGGCTGAGTGCCCTGCCTTGAGATTATCGTGTGCGATGCCTTTCAGGCTTTTTGCCCTGATCGGCACTGTCACGCCCGCTCCGTCCGAGGAGGGGAGACGCGGCTCGTCTATAATGAGCTTTTCACCGTTTTCCTCAATGGCTATAGCATAACGGTGAGCGGCAGCGCCGTCGGGGAGTGATGCTTCGGGAACGGTGATGTTGAATCTCGTCGTCATCGCTACGGTCACAAGAGGCTCGGAGCCGGCAACGTATTCGTCAGCGTCCTCGTAGAAAGGAACTGCGTAAACGGAAAGCTTTCCGTTATAGTGAGTGACGACCGTATCCGTGGTGACGGTGCCCCGAAGATTGATGTCGCCGTTGCCGTCGAGGGTACATTCGGAAAGGTTTCCGAGACTTTCAGTATGGCTGTCAGCGACGTATTCGCTTGGCATATACAAGGTGTCGATTCCGTAAAGGGTCAGTGTGCCCGTCTTTTCGCTTGAGATCAGCAGGGTAAAGGATTCAGCTGTGGCGGCACGGGGGAATTCAAGATAAACAGCGCGCGGGGCGGCTGCGGATACGGTGACTGATTCACCAATAAATGCCTCTCCGTCGGAATGGGAAACGAGAAGCTTGATTTCAACGGCGGGGTCTGCAGTGAGAACGATGCGGAGCGTGTTATGCTCCTTCAGGGCGCTGCGGTCCTCGAAATTTGCGAATCCCGTGATGGAGGCGGAAGCGGTGTGTCTGAAGGTAACGGTTCCGGCTGATTCGTTCATAGTAACGTGAGCGCCGGTGTAGTCGAAGCTGCGGCTCATAAAAGCATCCTCAAAGCTCGTGTCGGCGGCGCCGCAGGCAACGATATTGTCAACGGCGTAATATATGGACACTGTACGCTCTCCTATCACCTCGACCGAGACTGAAATGCTTATGGCAGTGAGCTTGGTGTATCTGTTCCATGCGTCGAGAGGGACGGTGATAGTTTGCCATTGCCCCTGACCTACGGAGAACGACGAAACGTATTCATCGCTGTCGGAAAAAAGGGTGACGGAGAGCGCGAAGGAAACGCCCGATGCGCCCGTGTTGGGGATGGCAACGAATATATCGAAGGAAAGCTCGCTGTAACCGTAAAGATTGATGCTTTCTTCAAAGGTTCGTTTAATTGCGGCAATATCACCGGAGGCGGCGTCCTGACGAACGACGGAGGTGTATCCGCTGTCGTCGTCGCTAAGAGGGGAGGTGGAGCTTTCGTCGGTGTACATTTCCTTTGAAATGGACGTGTTTCCGACCGTGACACCGAGATCGCGCCACGTTAAGGGAGAGGACATATTATCAACGGTAAGGCGTTCATCGGAAATGTCCGTTTCGGCAAAAACGCAAAGAGCCGCTGTCGATATGAGTGTCAATAAAAAAATGATGGCGATCAAAGACGCTGCTTTTTTCACGTTTTAGCCTCCTTTTCCCCGATGAGTGATATTACCTAACTATTGTATCATATTTTATCTTGGATTAAAATACTTTTTTCGTCATTATATGAACTTGACACGGTGGCTGTAAAAATGTAAAATAGCATTTAGTAAAAGGATGTTTAATTTTCGGAGGATCCGTATGGAGAGTAAATATTTATACGAAGCACATATGCACACCTCAGAGGGCAGCGCTTGCTCAAGGATCTCCGGTGCCGACGCTGTGGATCATTATAAGTCTCTCGGCTACACGGGTGTTATCATCACAGACCATTTCTTCAACGGTAACTGTGCCGTTCCCCGCGACCTTCCCTGGGAGGAGAGAGTGGAACGGTTCATGAAGGGCTATGAAAATGCGAAAAAACGCGGAGACGAGATCGGTCTTGACGTATTCTTCGGTTGGGAGTATTGCCATGGAGGCACAGAAATACTCACCTACGGTCTTACTAAAGAGTGGCTTTTCCAAAATCCTGACGTTTGCCGCTGGAGCGTAAACGAATACTGCGAAAGAGCACGTAAGGCGGGAGCATTCCTTTCTCAGGCACATCCCTTCAGAGAGGCACCTTGGGTGCCCTTTATCCGGCTGTTTCCGCGACTCACAGACGCGGCGGAGGTATATAATTGTACCGTCAACAAAACTCCCAAGGATTCGGAGATCAGCGAATTTTTCGCCAAGCACTATGGGCTTCACCGTACCTGCGGCTCCGATTTTCACGGCAATCCCGGCTCCCCTCAATGCGCAATGGCGTTTAACAGGAGGCTGACCTCTGTTATGGATTACGCAGAGCTGGTCATGGCTGATGAAGCGACGATAATTGAGGACGCGCTCGCGTATCTTGGAAAATAAACGAAACGAAAAACGCCCTCGGCGCACAAATGCCGAGGGCGTTTTTCTTATTCGTACGACAGGTCTTTTCTGATGCGGCTTGAGGAGATCTCGGGAGTACGCGGCAGATAGACTACTCGGCATTTTTCCGAGAGATGATCGAATTTTCCAATCCAATCGTCACCGATCACGAATATGTCAATATCGTATTTATCCACGTCACTGAGCTTTTGTTCCCAGCTTTCCTCGGGGATGACCATATCCACGTACTTTATGGCAGAAAGCATCTCCAGTCGTTCTCCGTAGGTAAAATAGCTTTCCTTACCTTTCTCTTTTTTGTTGAATTCGTCCGTTGAAAGAGCAACGATAAGATAGTCGCCAAGGGACTTTGCCCGTTTCAGCAGATTTATGTGACCGTAGTGGAGCAGGTCAAAGGTGCCGTATGTGATAACTTTAATCATAATGGATATTCTCCGTTCATCCGCATTGAGCGGCAAGAATCGTTAGGGAAGATCATCGTAATCTGCAGAGTATCGCTTCCGATGCACGATTTGATGCGGTGCCGTCCTCGCAAAAGCCGTTTTCATCGGTGAAGCGCTTGAGCGATGTGCAGTAGGCTTCTCTGTCGAAGCCGATGATGGCGAGCGCAAGCTCGTCTTCGTGGGTGGCAAGCGGAAACGGGAGCGACTCTGCGGGAAAATAAAATCCGCGTTCGGAAAGGTATGCCTCAAGGTCTCTGGCATAGCGGAAGCAGGGTCTTTGGGTTAAGGCAAAATCAAACATCGACGAAGAATAATCGGTGAGAAGCACATCGGCGGCAGCCAGAAGCTCCTGCATATCCGGATAGGAAGTTACGTCAACAGTAGTTTTCCCGTCGTAGGCGAAAAGATCCGCTGATTTGTCCGCTACATTCGGGTGCAAGCGAACGAGTACCGTCCAATCGCCGCCGAAGCGGCGCGCACAGGCATCAGAGACGCGTGAAACGTCGAGCTTGTAAGCGTCGGGGGAGCCGTCACGGCGGAAGGTGGGGGCGTAAAGCAAGAGCTTTCTATCATCGGGAAGGGAAAGCGAGCGAAGCACCTTCGGCCGTATCGCCGGGGTATCGTTAAAGAAAATATCGTTACGCGGTGTACCGTATTCGGCGACCTCTCCCGAATACCAAAAGTCGCGGCGGTAGATATTCGTCATAAAACGGCTTCCCGAAACAATAAGGTCGATGTGGGAGGAGTCGCGTTTGCACTGAAGGATATAGCTTTCAGGCAGACTCTTTTCAGCAGCGGCTTCAATCTTTTTGTGTGCAAAGCCATGCCAGGTCTGCAGATAAAACTGCTCCTTTTTCTTATAAAGCTCGCCGCCGCGACTGTCGTTTATCCACACCTTGGATGTGGACAGCTCGCGTACTGCGGCAAAGGTGCCAAACCTTACCGGGCGGATGAAATCGGGGAGTCCGTGATCACGCTCGCTTGTGAGCCACACAAGATCAAGGTCCGGACGCTTTTCGTGAAGCGCCAACGCAATGGCTTTGGGATTGCCGCCGAAGCCTTTACCTCCAAAGCTGACAAAGGCTATTTTGTTTCTCTTTATGGGTAAGAGGCGGCAAATCACCCACGCAGCGCGGACAGCAGCTTTTCTTATGATGCTGGTCACAACAATCTTATTTTTGTGTAAGCGATCGTGGTGTATGATTATGACGGTCAGACGGAATATGAGAATGGCAGCTTCTGTAAACGAAACGAGCGCGGCAAGGGAAAGCGTCGATATGCCGTCCGTAAGCCAAAGGATCAAAAGCGCAGCGGTGTGCAGGACAGAGCCAAAAATGACGGAATAGTTTGCGTATTTTGCAATGCCCATAGCGGTGAGGACGGGAAATCCGCAAACGTAATTCGGCAAAGTAATGACGGCAACGGGCATCATAGCTCGTAGTATATCACCGGCAGGGCCGTATTCAGCACCGAAAATGAATCGGCAAAGGTCGTGAGCATAAATATAGACGGGAACGGATGCCGCTAAAATGACAGGTGTTGAGATGGAGAGAAGCCTTTTGGCAGGACGGTAATCGCGGGTCTTGACCATGTAAGGATAGAGGCTGTCGGAAATGGGGGAAAGCAGATTCTTTCCCGTAACGATAAGTTTATCGGCGGATGTGTAAAATCCCGTAGCAGCGCCTCCGCGGGCAATAAGATCCAGTATAACGGTGTTGAGAGCCGTGTATGCCGTCGTTGCCATCCGTGAAAAAAAGAAGCTGAATGAACGGGCGAAGGCACCCTTTACATAGCAGGGGGAGATCTTGACGAGCTTGACGGAAAAGCGGCGCAGATCAAGGTAAGACCACAGAAGTGCAAGGCAGTTGCCTATAATGTTCAGGATGGGGATAACGTAAATGTCCTCGGGGGATCTGAGAAAAACGAATATGGCGGCGGTGAAAAAGCCTCGGACGAAAACGGTGCGTAAAGTGAGGGCGGTCATTTTTTCAAGGCCTCTGTAGATAAAGTCGGGGAGCAGGCACGAGAGAGCCGCGGATGTGAAAAAGAGGATCAAAAGACCGCTGTTTTCGCGCCACGACGGAACGATCGTGCATAACAGGAAAAGAAGAAAAGCGGAAAGCGCGGTAAGGATAAGCTTACACACTGTCACAGTCGTGAATATGCGCGAGAGGGCGGCGGGATCGTCTCTTTTGGCAGAAACGTCGGCAACTGCCGAAATCAAGAAACCGAAATCTATAAAGAGCGCGAAATATACCGTTACCGCCGTCATAACGCCTACGGTGCCGTAAACCTCGGGACCAAGCACGCGGGTCTCGTAGGGCACGGCGGCGATGGCGAGAACGTACGTGGAGAGCTGTAGGATCATCAGCATTGCGGTGTTTTTCAAAAGCGTCCCTTTGGAGGGGGCACCGTTATTTTTCAGCAGCACAGTTCTTGTCTCCTTTCTGCGGTTTACCCTTTTAGGGCAAAGAGAAGCTTTATCAAACGGAAGTGTTCGTGCTTCACAAGACGAAAAATTAGCTTGTGTCGCATCGGGAGCGTGGATAGATACGGATTCGCTTCGAAGTTGGGGAAATGCTTTTTCATATAGCTTGCGAATTCGACGAGCATAGGAGATTTTGAATCTTGTCTTGCCACGCGGACGGAAGCGGCTATGTAAAGATGGTCGATGGCGAGCTTTTCAAGCTCACGACCGTACGTGTCTCTGACGCCGCGGCAGGTGAACCATTTCAAAAGATCGTCAAAGGCGTCGATCATCTCTCCGGCTCTCGAAAGGGAGGCAGAGTTCATTATTGAGTCTTCGCGCTGTCTGTAATTGTATAGGCGAGTGTCGGTAAATGCAGCAGTTTTGGCTGAGACTATGAGCTTTGGCGTGGTACGCAGATCCTCGTATATGGCGCGTGAGGGGAAAAGTACGTCAGCTGATGCGAAAAGCTCGCGCCGCCAGGCTTTCGTACAAGCGCTGGGCAATATTGTCAGAACTGAGGGAACTTCTGAAGGCGAAAACGTGCCGACTGGAAGGGGGATGTCTTTTACGGGAACGAGAGCGCCGTTCTTACCGAGGTACGAGAGACCGAAAACGATCACGTCGGGGGAGCTTTCGTTTATAACGAGCGAAAGCTTCGTAAGCGTATCGGAGGCTAAGGTATCGTCGGAATCAAGGAAGATAACGTAGTCGCCGCGGGCATTTTCAAGACCACGGTTCCGTGCGCCGCCGAGTCCTTTGTTTTCCTGATGGATAACGCGGACGAGATCGGGATAATTCTTTTCGTATTCGTCGCATACCGCAGGTGATATACCGTCGGTGGAGCCATCGTCAACGATGATCATCTCCGCCTCGGACGTGTCGTTTGCAAGGACGGATGCTATGGCAAAGGGCAGATATTCAGCCGTATTATAAACGGGAACGATCACGGAAAACTTCATATTTTATCTCTCCGTTCCGCCTTTTTTCGCAAGGCGTGTAAGATAATAAACAGCCGCCAGGGTAGCGGCAAGATATATGGATGCTCCCGGGCGGCGGAGCACTCCTGCCGTGCAGTAAATATGCCCGAGACACATTAAGAGGGCAATGCCCCAAGAGGCGGCGTCGAGGGTGAAATAACGCCGTCTGTCACGGATAAGAGCTTCTGCTATAAGATAAATGAAATATCCGATAAAGGCAAACATTGCGGCAAGTCCCAAAGCGCCGTAAAGATAATAGATACCGTGAAGATCGTTTTCAACGTCGTATACGTTGCCGTTTACGGTGAATCTGGAAAGCTCAACGCCAAAAAACAGTGAAGACGGAGGAGAATTGTCCATTAAGAGCTGTGCAAATATGAGTTTTTTCGGGCGCGTTGCAGTGATATTGTAAATGTCCGTGGTGTAGTCGAACATTTCTATAGTGGCTTCGACACCGAAGATCTCAACGAAATCAGCGGCGTAAAATTCGTAAATGGGTGTCAGCTTTTCGATAAGTTCTTTTTTTGTGAGTTCCGTTTCGGCGTTGTCGGTGTCAGCTGTATCGGAGGTGTCTGCCACGGGTGGGCGTGAAAGGATATTATCAACGTTTTCCTGCCGTTCCGATTGAAAATCATTGTATTTTGATTGATGGCGCACCATCGGAGAGAATGGGACGGCGGCTATGAAGAAGACGGCGGCGATAATAAACGGCAGTGCGCGAAGGCAGCTTCGGGGACGGATGATAACGATAGATGCAGCGAGCCCCAGCGTCATTGCCGCCATACCGGCATAGCAGAGCCGCGTGCCGAAAAGGCAGAGCGCAAGACAGGATGCGATGAGAGTTATGATAAAGTGGGGGCTTTTATGCCCCTTTTTCTCGAAAACGTATGCTACTGCAACGGGTGACACGGTGGTGAGTATGGCGCTTTGAGAATTGGTGTTTGAAAACCAACCGATAAAGCCCTCGCCGTCAGCATAGGTGTGTGGCTCTGTGCCGCTTACGGCGGCGGCAAGCTCCACGGCGATTATGATGAAAAGCACGGTGACGATGCCCTTTTTCATTGCTTCATAGCAATCCTCATTTGCCTTTATCGCCGATATGAGCGAAAGGGCGGTGAAGGGCATAAGAAGCACGCGGATGTAGTTTGTCAGGTCACCTGCAGGGTCGCCGTAGCCGAATTGGAGAGCGGCAAAAACGTGCCCTGCGCCTATAATGAGAGCCGCGATCGCGACGGCGTAGTAAACGGTCTTTTTCTTTGAAACGGCAAAACCTACGAATACGGTTGCTGCGAACACGAAAAGACGAAGACCGAGCGTGAAAGCGTTTGTGATACCAAGCTTGGCTGTGAAATAGGAGATAACGTCCATCAACGGCTGAATGACGAACAATATATAGACCGCGTGCGGAAGATATTTGCCAAGCGGCATTGTTTCAGCGGTTTTGGTTTTCATCATATATGCTGCCTTTCGTTTTTTCTGGTTTCAGCGGCGGAATACATTAGAGCGAGCGTAAGTGCAAGGAAAAAGCTCGCATTAGGGCGGCGAAGCACCCCTGCGGTGAAATATGCGTGCATAGTCCCGAAAAGGAACGATAAAAGATACGCTGAGTTACGGAGAGATATGAATCTCACCCCATCTTGAAGCGCGCAACGCAGTACGGGGATAACGCAATAAAGAAAAAATAAGAAAAGTAGGCACAGACCGACAGCGCCTGTGAGAAAAAAGATGCCGTGCAGATCGTTTTCAACATCATGATTTTTACCGTCGTACGTCATCTCCTCTATGGGGTGGCCGGCGATTGCCGAGAGAGGGGAATCCTCCGTTAAGAGTCGGCAGTAGGCTATCTTCATTCGCCTTACGTCACAAATGTCGTCAGCGTCGGTGGAACTGTTATAGAGGCTGTACGTACGCTCGTAACCAAATCTGCTAACGAGCGTGGTAAGATAGCAGTCGTACACAGCTCGGGTGCCACCCTCTGCGGCAAGTGAATCTATATGCTCCTGCTTGAGGTTGGCATTTTGGCTTATCAGAGCAAGGTTTTTCGCCATAGGCGAAAAAAACGAAGCGGAAACGGCAAGCACAAGGGCGAGGGAGAGCGTAACGGCTTCCCTTTTCAACAGTGCGCCTTGTCTTTTCCAAAGGTAAAAACAAGTGAACGCAAGCGATGACAGCGTGAAAACGAGAGCGAAATACGCGAGTCGCGTTGCGAGAAAATAAAGCGAGGATCCTCCTGCTATCAGAGTAAATGCAAAGTTCTTGCGATACCGTCCGCAGACGGTGGAAAGAAGCGCTATGGGATAAAGCATTGAGAGAATGGCGCTTTGAGAATTGGCAAAATAAAACCAACCTAGCACACCGAGTCCTTTGTTCGGATAAGAGTGAGGATCCGTCTGCGTGACAACGGCAAGGACTTCCACCGAAATAATGATGAAAAGCGCGAAAAGCGCACCCTTCTCCGCGCTGCGGGCGGCGTGGCTGTCACGCTTCATAAGCGAGATCAACGCGATTGTCGTTATGGGGAAGGAATACATCCTTATGAGATTTGCTGCGTCGGATATTAGTTCTGATGGAGAGAGATCGGTAACTGCGCCGGCAAGAGAGAAGTGCAGCGTGAAATGCAAAAGCAGGAGCAAAGCTGTGATGTAATAAACTTTTTTTTCGGAAACCCAAAATCCCGTCGCTGTTATGACTGCAAGGAGTATACCGCGAAGTATAAGCGAAATATTATCCGCCCGAGTCTCTGCGCAAAAATATGAAATAACGTCCAAAAACGGCTGGATCGCGGTGATGACGAAAACGAAAACGGAGATCTTTCCGCCGAGATGGAGACGTGAACCGTACTTTCTCATCGTCACACCCCGATTTTTTACTGTTAAGTTAATTATACAGCCGAAAGAGGACGGTGTCAATTGAAGCGAGCCGTTGAGATGGTGAGGTGCGAATAAAAATTGCCGACACATTTTGCGTGCCGGCAATCTTTTTCGGTGTTCGTTAGTTGGATCTTTTCGTTTTGTGTCGGATGGCGGCGACGGGCGCTGCAGCCGCGAATGCGATGAGTATTGTCAGGTTACTGAGAGCAGAACCGCAGCCGGACTCCTCGCCGCCGTCGTCGGTATCGGTGGTGACCGGATCCGTCACAACGGGGGCGTCGCCGTCGGGAGTGTCCGTTTCAACACTTGCAAACTCGCCGTAAACGCGCCACTCAACGATACCAACGCCGTAATCGGCTGTGGAGGATTTGAAAAGCGTTACTCTGAATGCGGTGGCGGTGATCTTATCGAAGTTCGTCAGGTTGAAGCCGTCAATATTTGCCTTTCCGCCACCCTCGCGTTCTCTTAAAACGGAGTAATCGTCGGCGCCCGTGACTTCGTGCCACTCACCGTCTTCGCCCAGATACTCATATAAATATGAGGAGGGGATGGCGATGTTGGAATTCGTGGTGTAGTTGTCGGTCCAGATGTAAAGATCCGATGAGGAGAGCGTAACGGGAACGGGCCAGGTGTAGGTCACCGTTTCGGAGGCGCTTCTGTTGCCCCAGGAGCCGTAGTGGGGGATCGACGAGTCACCGGACTTCTTCGTCCATTTACCGTCGTTCACAGCGGTGATGGATTCCCATTCGGAAACGAAGGTTGTGGAGGGAGCAGCAAAATACGCAAGGTTTCCTTCCGCAGGGGTGAGCTCCGAAAGCACCGACATAAGCTTGTTGCGTTCGGCTTCAACTGCCTTGGCATCAAGGGTGCCCGATGCAAGAGCGTCCCGAGCTGAGGCAAGAGCCGCTTCAAGCCTATCGTATCCGGACTCAAACATATCACCGTCGAGAGCGGAGAGGGAGGAGAATGCCTCGTACAGCGGAGAATAGTCAACGATCGTTTCGTTTTCGTTAAGCTTGCTGTCCGTGCCCGTGCCCCAAGGGACGATAACGTCGTATTCGCCGAAAAGCATTTCGCAGATCTCGTAAATGGCAGGATCGTATTCTTTCAGCTGTTCGCGCTCCGTCTTCCTTGCGGCGTGCTTCACCTTAAGATCCGTTCCGTTTGCATTGAACCAACGTCCTACCTGACCCGTGAAATATTCGTGGTAGTTGTTCATATCGTAGGAGGATTCGGAGTACTTGCCGTTTTTCACGTATTCGCGGTACGCGGCTTCGTACGCTGAATTGATCTTTTCGTAAATGTCGGGATGTGCGCCGGCGTTGTCGGCGTCGCCGATGCCGTAGGAAAGCATGGTGTGACTGAATTCGTGAATGAGACCGCAAAAATCAGAGAACCAGTCGTTTGGATCCTGTATTCCAAGGTCATCAACGAGGACTGTGGTGACAAGACCGCCGCCTCCGCGGCGTTCCGTTTTACCTGCCTCACCCAGTGCCTGCTGGGAAGCGGTCCAGTCGGGGTGATCGATGTTGTATTCGTTGGCACCGACCACGATCACGTTGGCTTTATTTTTGATCATGGTGGCGATTATCTCGGGATATTCAAAATATATCTTTCGCAGATATACCTCAAGCACGTCGTAGGCGCGGTAAAGTATCCAGTCCTCCACGTCGTCGGTGGACAACACGGGGATGCCGTATACCATAATGTGTTTTTTGTAAAATCCAACGTAGCCCTTTTTGCTCTGCCACTCTTCCGGCACGCCCTCGCGTATCACCCTCTCTCCTGCCGCCGACTGACTGACGTAGGATTCAGCGGAAACGAAAACGGTGAACGTGGGCAAAAGCAAAAGAAGGGAAAGGAGAACGGAAAATACGACCGATGATCTGATCTTCATGATTTACCTCTCAAGAAAGCGAGAGCTTGCTTTATATCGGAGCGTTGTCGTTCCATTCAATGTATGGCTTTTCATCCTCTGTGAACTGAATGGGAAGCACTACGTAGGTGGACTTATAGTAGTCGAAGGGGCGTGTGAAGGGATCGCCCCAGCGGTCGCCAAAGTAGTAAAACTCGCCATCGACGGGTAAAACAAATGATGGCTGTGAATAAAATGTGGTGTGGTCTCCGAAGTTTTCGAGAAGCGACCATTTTCCGTCCATTGAGTCTGCAACGGAGAAGCAGCCCTGATTGGGAGCCCAGCCTGTACAGAAGGAGGAGAGCATATAGTATTTGCCGTTTTTCTTGAATATGGCGGGAGCTTCTCTGTATTCACCCTGGAAGAGAATGTTAACGAGCTTATCGACGTTCATATAGTCGTCTGCCAGACGGTATACGTGCAGATCGGCGTTGTCACGTGCTGCCGAGAGAAAATATGCGGTTCCGTCGTCGTCAAGGAAAAGGGTGCAGTCGCGGCTCATATATCCGTAGGGGTTGAAGTGACCGTGATAGGTGAAGTCGCCGTCCGGAGTGTCGCAGGTGGCGATGCAGGCTGCGGCATCGTTATAATCCTTGCCGTTTTCGTAATGCGCCCACATAACGAACTTGCCGGTCTTTTCGCAATAAAGCACCTTCGGACGCTCGACGTTTACCTTTTTCTTTTTCGAGATAAGGTCCACGACGTCTGCCGTCAGCTTGAGACCGGTGCGGACGCGGTAGGACTCCATTTTGCTCTTTGTGGTGAGTACGTGGTTACGGAATTCCCAGGTGTGAAGGTCGGCGGAACGGTAGCAGGAAACGTAATTGTCTCCCGTTCTGTCTTCTCCGTACCAATACCAAAAGTCGCCGTGACGGATTATGTATCCGCCGTGAGCGTGGAGGAGGTTTCCGTTCGTGTCGTATAAATACTGTCCGTTTTTCATAAGCTTGCTCCTTTTTATGAAATTTGAAGGCGTCAAAGGGAACGCTTGGAGCGTCCCTTTGACGTCGTGTATATTACTTATTGAATCTGATCTCGAAAAGGTCGAAATTACAGCCGGGGAGGAAGATGAGGTCTGTGTCAACTACGCCGGATGCGGCAACAGGAACGGTCACCTCTTCGTCTGCGTTATTGAAGTTGACGGCGTAAGCCTCGCCTCCGATAACGAGACGGATGGAGTCTGTCTCGTTTCTCGTTTTTGCCCTGACGGTAACGGATGCGGCTCCGTCTTCGAGGTCAAGATCCTTGAAGCCAACGGTTACGTTATTACCGATGCTGTAAACAGCACCGTCGCGGCGGTCGTAATCGTCGCCGTAGATAACGTCGCAGCTTCCGGCAGGGATTCCAACGTATGCAGGATTGATCTTGTGGAATTTCAAGCCACCGAATACAAGAGCCTTCGGGAACGCCACCTTGATATCACGGATTCCCGTGAGGGGAGCTGTGAGCTTGAAGCTGTTTGTGGAGTATACCCACCAGTCCATATTTTCAGTGAATGAAAACTCGCCGATCAGCTCGTTTTTACCGTCAGTAACGTCGTATATCCGGAAAGGCGTGTTCGGTGTGTGAACTCTCAGAAGTGAGATATCAAATCCATCAGCACCGTTTTTGCCAAAGTCAATACGGCGGAAGATAGCGTGGCACTCCTGATCGAAGAAGCGTATCCCACCCTCTGATTCCTGAGTGTGAGGTGTTGCTTCGTCTGCGCCGAGAACGGCGGCAATCTGCTTATAAGCGTTGATCACGGGTTCGCCCACGTTTTCGGCGGTGAATACGATCTCGGAATAAACACAAGGGTATTTGGTGCCGTTGTTTGAGAAGACGCGGACGCGGTATTCTCCGTCTGCGACGGCGGTGATGGCAACGCCATCCTTGTCGCGGGCGAGAGTCACGTTGTCGGTGACGACGCCGCGTGCGTATGCAAGGCATTCGTAGCCGTCAAACGTGGCGTTTTCGGGGTACGCCTTGACTCTGATACGGGCGGAGGGAGCATCCTTCGTTAGGAGCTTGGAGCCGATAACGGAAAGCTCCAGCTTGCGCAGTGGGATCTCGTTATTTTCGGGAGAAACGGCACATTCGTCGATGACCTCGATGCCTGCGGGAACCTCTGCCGGGATAGCGGAGACGGTGACGGATGCTGTGGGAAGCTCGGGCGAAGAAACCGTAACCGTTACGTCACCTGCTTTGTCGGTTGCGGCAACGACAGCCATAAGTCTGCCGGAAAAGAGACGGCGGGACGTGCATTTATAGGGCTCGAAATCGGTGCTGTCTCCGTTGTCGAGACCAACGAGTCTGCCAGCACCGGAAACGGTCACGTTCATTCTGTTGCGCGCGTTGCCGACGAAATTGCCGTCCTTGTCAACGGTGGAGATCGCAACGTAGCAAAGATCGCGTCCGTCCGCATCGATCACGGTCTTTTCAGGCTCAAGAACGATGGCGGCAGGATCGGAGAAGGACTTGACCTCGTCACGGGCAACTTCGTTGCCGTTTTTATCGTATGCGATAGCGGTAAGTGTTCCCTTTGCATAGGGCACTTTATAGAATTCGGAGATCTTCATTCCGTTTACGGAGTGATCGTGGTCGAAGCTGCCGACGATAGCTCCGTTAAAATAAAGCTTGGAACGCGCGGCGTTGGTGTGAACGGTCACGTCGATCAGCTCGCCCTCGCTATAGTCCCAAACGGAGGGAGTGATATGTATCATCGGAGCCACGTTGCCGTCAGTCCATTCTGCGCGGTATGCGTAGTAAGAGTCCTTGGGGAAGCCGGCGGTGTCGATCTGACCGAAGTAGGAGTTTTTGGTATCGTATGGAGTAGGCTCACCGATATAGTCAAATCCCGTCCAGAGATACTGACCTGCGCAGTATTCAGCCGCTCTGTCGCGTGTGATATTGAATTCGGTGTTGGGGGAAGCCCAGGATGCGGTGCAGTTGAATATGGAGGAGCACTGATGGTCGTCGTGACTGACGGACTTATCCTCGTGAGGGAAGTGATAGATGCCTCGGCTCTGGAGAGTGGAGGACGTTTCGCTTCCGTAGATACAGTAAGAAGGATATTTTTCGTGGTGTGCGTCGTAGAGCTTTTCAGCGTAGTTGTAACCCACGGTGTCGATCTCAAGCGCGCACTTTTGTGCCCATTCGCTTCTCATGTGGTTGGAGCCGATGGTGACGGCAGCGTTACGTCTCGGGTCGTGGCGGCGTACAGCCCTGATAAGCATCTTCGTCACCTCAAGGCCGCGTTCGTTTGTGGTATCGCCGATCTCGTTGCCGATGCTCCACATAATAACGCAGGGATGGTTGCGGTCGCGGGTGATCCAGGATTCAACGTCGCGCTCGTACCAGGTGGGGAAGAAGTTTGCATAGTCGTATTTCGTTTTGGGATGCTCCCACATATCGAAGGCTTCGTCGATTATGAGAATGCCCATTTCGTCGGAAAGCTCCAATAGCTCCGTTGCAGGCATATTGTGAGAGGTTCGGATGGAATTCACGCCCATAGTCTTGAGCTTTTCGATCTTGCGGCGAAGAGCAGCCTTATTGATAGCGGTGCCGAGGGCACCGTTATCGTGATGCTCGCAAACACCGTGGAGCTTCACGTTTCTGCCGTTGATGAAAAATCCCTTTTCGGTGTCAAAGCGTATGGTGCGGAAGCCGAAGGTGTTCTCTGCCATATCCGCAACCTTGCCGTCAACTATAAGTTCGGTTCTGACGGTGTGAAGATACGGATCCTCCGGATCCCAGAGACGGGGGGAGGAAACGGGAATTGCAACAGCTCTGCCAATGGCGGTGCCGAGCGCGTTTCCGTCTTTATCGAGAACGGTGGACTTGACCTCACCCTCTCCGATAACGTTGGTGTCAACGAGGACCTGCCAACCGTCGTCGGTCTTTTCTGCCGTGATATATACGCCGTCGGTGGGGATGCGGTCAGCACCCGTGTTTATGAGCCAGACGCGGCGGTATATGCCGGCGCCCGAGTACCAACGGGTGTTGGGATCTTGGTATACACAGCGCACCACGATCTCATTGTCGCCAACGGAGAGAAAAGGCGTTACGTCTGCTTCAAAGGTGGAGTAGCCGTATTTCCATTCGAAGGCTTCCTTGCCGTTTACAAAAACGGTGGAGTTCATATAAACGCCCTCAAAGCGCAGTATGTACGTGCCTTTGACTTCGACAAGGGAGAGGGTACGGCGGTACCAGCCTTCGCCGTCGCGGTAAAGACCGTTTACGTCGTATATCATATAGTCGTGGGGGATCTCAACGGGAGTGAAATCGCCGCTTACAGCATCTTCGTATGCAGTTCCAAGGGGGGCTTCGCGGAAGCTCCAGCCGTTACAGAAAAGAGTCCTTTCGGTCATCGTGCACCTCTTATAAACGTATAATGACTTGACGGGAATGCCGTCAAGTCATTATACCATTTATTTCACTCGGATTCCACCGTTTTTGCTTTTGCGGAGAAAATTATTTGTGTTTTACATAAGTGTGGGTGAACTTTCGATAGAAGAAACAAGGCGGCGCATCTCGTTTTTTGTCCTCACGGACCGCGCCCGCCTTATTAGATCGTCTTGCGCCTCCATCGTCAGATCCATAAAGCGGACGAGGGCATCCGTGTCCTGTGCAAACGCTAAAAGAAGTCCTTCGGGAAATCCCCCGGGTATTTCCTCCCTCGCACAGGGAGCAATGCTTTCAAAATAACTCATACATTCCGTTTCCTTTCCGGAGAAAAAGCTATCCCCGACGTTAGTTTTCACGTCGGGGACATTCTTCATACCTGGCAATATTTTAGGTGCATCAAAGGTTCTTTTCGATGAATTCAAAAAGTCCCTCGCCCACCCATTGGTGACCGCCCTCGTGGACGGAATGGTGAAGCTTTTCTTCCTTATTGAAAAGAGTGTAAGCTTTTTTCGTTATCTTGACCTGAGAATAAACGTTATTGATGCCCGACGCGCCGTTCAAGTGATCGTTCCGTCCCGATTCAACGTAGAACGGACGCGGAGCGATCAGCGCGCCGATATCACCCATGTCAACAGCCTCGTAGAGACCCGGAGCGTAGTTGCAGCCGCAGTTTGCAGGCTGGAGCAGAAGAGCGTCGCGGAATCCGTAGAAATATCCGCTTGTGATCGCAAGAGCGATCCTTTCGTCCAGAGCAGCGGTGTAGATAGTCTGCGCGCCGCCTCCGCTCATTCCGCCGCATCCGATGCGGGAAGGATCAATGCCCGGAACGGTTGTGAGAAAATCGATAAGCTTCATAATATCCCATATCATGCCGCCGATAGGGGTAATCCCGAGGCATATCCCGGCATTCAGCATTTCTCTGTGGGAGGACGCTCCCTCCATCCCTTCCTTCTGCTGACCCTTTTCACGGCGCTCACCGGCGCCTCTCGCATCAGGTGCAGCAACGAAATATCCGCGTCTGGCAAGTGTCACGCCAAAGGATTCGGGGGCTCCCGAAAGCAGGGGAGCCTTGATTTCGCCGAGACCGAGATACAGATCCTTGCCGCCTCCGTGACCGTGAGGATTGATCATCGCGGCACCGTTTGGAGAGTCGGGAACGAGAAGATAGAAAGGCATAAAAACGGTGGGCTCTGTTTCAAGAAGCCATTTTTCGGCGATGAAGCCGCCGCCGTTTTCATTTGCTTCGAAACGGACGCTGCTGAGAAGGGTGGGAGAAGCCTCAGCGGGGATGACACGGTCGATACCAATAACGGATGCAAGCCGTTTTTTCGTTTCCATCTTCCATTTTTCGTGTTCTTCAAGCGTGGCGGCGCCGTATGCGCATTGCCTACCGTAGCGTTCAAAACGAAGCTTCAAATATTCTTCGGTAGTGTAAAACATGATCAGTCTCCGATATCAGTTGATCTCATCGTCTTCGTATTCCTCGCCTACAGAGGTCATTCCCTGAAGCACCGTAGATACAGCGGTGCCGTCTGCAACCGCCTGTATGGCGATAAGGTGATCCTGATAGGTTTCGGAAAATACGGAGTATCCGTCGTCGTTTGCAACGAAGTAATAGTAGTCGGTGATCTTGGGGTAAAGCGCGTAAGTGATGGCGTTATAGCCGGGGTTGGATATGGGACCGGGAGGTAGTCCGCGGTTTTTGTAGGTGTTGTAGGGGGAGTCGAAATCCGTGCTCGTCAGCGTTTCGGGACGTTCGCCGGTCTCGTGGATTATGGCGTACATTATCGTGGCGTCGGAGTCGAGATAAGGATAATAAGCTTTGTTGTCAAGACGGTTGTGGAAAACCGATGATACCATCGAAAACTCCGAAAGGTATATGGCCTCACATTCAATCATTGAAGCGAGGGTTATTATCTCGTCAACGGTGTAGCCGAGACCCTCAGCATAGTTGCGGTAGGTCTCCGTGAACTTCACGTTGAAGTTGTCGAGAAGCTTTGCGATCGCCTCAACTTCAGTGGACGTGGTGTAAAAATAGTAGGTGTCGGGGTAAAGATAACCGTCCAGACGGTAGAATCGATCAGCGCTCGTGCCATTCTCCTTGAGCTCGTCGATGAACCAATAGCTGTAGTCAATGCTCCAGTCGTATTCGTTGATGGCGTAAACGAATCCTTCACGGGTGCCTATGCCCGATTCCACGAAAATGTTTATTATCTCGTCCGTGGTGATGCCTTCGGGGAAGGTGAGGGAGATTACCTCGCGCTCGTAGCTTTCCTTAAAGGAGGCGAGAATCTGAGTATAGTTCAGACTCGTGGATATTGTGTAGTCTCCTGCAAGAAATTGTCCGTTGTCATCGGTGAAGCCCGCGTATAGCTTGAATATACCGGGATACGAGATTATTCCGTTTTCGTAAAGAATATCGGTTACGTCGTTGAGGGTGGCAAGTTCGGGGATGGTGATGTCAACGATACGTTCCTCCTTGACGAAAGCGAAAACGTCGTTTGCGATGGGGATGATGGCAAAAAGCGCAAGACATACGCCGATAACGGTGACGGCACAGATATATACGATACCTTTGACGAGACCGATGATGGTGCCGGACACTATACGGCTGCCTGCAGACTCGCTGACTGTCACTTCCTCAGGCTCGTCCTCCGCTTCTTCATACTGACGGAGAAGCTCCTTGACGGTGTTGTGCAACTGAGTTTCTCCTTCTTCGGGTGCTGTTGTTTCTGCAGGCTCTGCGAGCATATCTCCGATAGGTTTTTCTTCGGGGATATTATTTTTTTCCGGGGTAGGGGTGTTGTTCATAATAAAACTCCGTTTCGCGGTGACGGCTCCGACGGGGTCAGAGCAGCACTGCGAATATGAAAATGAGGATGCATACGGAAAAGGGCACGGACATAACAGCGTAAACGGCGGAGGTGCGCTCCTCTTTGTCGGGTCTGTAGGAGCTGTCTGCGCCGTAACGTCCGTAGGTGTTGTATATTCGACCTGCTTCTCCGAAAAGAAGCGTGATCATAAGCATAAGGAGAGAAACGATAACGAATGAGAAAATAACGATGTTTCTCGGCTGAAGAATGCTGTTCCAGATATAGTCTTCGAAGAATATGCTGAATATGTTATTTATAGCGTGTATTATCATCGGCGCCGCCACGGAGCGGCAAACGTACGCTGCAAGGGCAAGAATGACGCCCGACACGAAATAAACGGCGAACAGCTTAAGGTCGAAGTGAAGCATAGCAAAAAGAAGTGAGCTGTAACCGATGGCGGAAACGACACCGCAGGTCTCATACTCGGCGAGAACGATCCCGCGGAACACGAGTTCTTCGGTTATTGCGGGGAATACAGCCAGCGCAAGGGCAGGAAACAGAAACGAGCCGTTCTCGGAGGGAATGTACGAGTTATAAACGTTTGTAACGTCGAGGCTGTAATCGAAGATCGCGTAGATCCCAAGCTTGATGGCGCAGGATGCCAGCATCAGCGTGATCGCGGCAGTTAATATGAACGGGATACATCCGGGTTCAAAAAGCCTCATTCTAATGCGCGAGCCGTAATTTTTTCCACGCAGACGGCAGAAGAAAAGGGCGGGGAGGGCAAAAATGAGAAGCTCAATGATGATGACCGACAGGTATGGATCTACGTCGGAATCGGAGATGTTAAAAAGTCCGGACGCGAGAAGTAGGATGTATATGACGGCAACGAGAGCCGGTGCCGCCGAGAGACCTTTAGTTTTCAACCGTGACTTTCACTCCTTTTTCGGTTATGAGAAGTCCCGCTTTGATGTCGTATTTCCCGTGGGGAAGGGAAGGCATTATAAATTCCGAGAAGATGACGCCGATAACGGAGCCGCAGTAGGTGTTGAAATATCTGTCGTAGTAGCCTCCGCCGTAGCCGAGACGATACCCTTTTTTATCGAAGGCGAGGGCGGGAGCGAAGCAGATAGAGCTGCGCGGGTCGTTCTTTGCGTCGTATACGGGAGCATCGTCGTCCGGCTCGTATATGCCGTATTTACCGGGTTTCAGCTCGGAAAGATCGTAAACGATGTGATACGTCATATACGCAATGCCCTCGGGGGATCTGTGGCATTTGGGGAAGGCAACGGTTTTTCCCTCTGCCCACGCCGCTTTGGCGATTGGGAGAACGTCTACCTCGATATCCTTGGGCGCGTAAAGAAGGATGGTTTCCGCCAGTCTGAAGCCGGAGAGGGAGCAGGCGCGGCGGCAGATCTCGTCACTCATTCGGCGATGGTCTTCGGGGGTAACGGCGGCGCGCTTCAGGAGGATCTTTTCCCTGAGCTCCGCTTTCTGATTTTTCATATAATTCATCTTCTGATAATAGCGGATGCAATTCTGTCCGCGATCTCCTTTCCTTTAAGTGCGGTAACGAGGGCAAGCCCGAATTCAACGGCAGAGCCCATAGCTTCACCCGTGATGGTCTTTCCGTCTGCGACGACGGGAGCATCCGCTTTCACGGCACCGATGAGCTTATCCTCGTATCCGGGATAGCAGGTAGCATTTTTTTCGGTAAGATAACCGCGCTGACCGAGAATATAGGGGGCGGCGCAAATGGCGGCAAGATACGCTCCGTCCTTGTGAGCGGCTTCAAGAGCAGCTTTTACGGCGTCGGAGGAAAAAAGATTGTCAGCTCCGGGAAGTCCGCCGGGGAGTATCACCATTTCAATGCCGTCAGTTGAGATATCGGTTTCGTTAAGATCGGCAACGATCGGAATGCCGTGCGAGCCGGTAACGGCGAGGTTGCCGTCGGTGCCGACAGCGACCGTTTTTACGTCAACGCCGGCGCGGCGGAGAAGATCGAGCGGGGTGATTGCCTCAGTTTCTTCAAATCCGGTTGCAAGAAACATATATACCATAATCAATAAACCTTTCGTGAATGGATCATTTCTCGGCAAGACCGAGAAGCGAGTCAACGTAGCCTTTTACTTCGTTGAAAATGTCGTCTCTCGTCCGCATTGCGTCGGAGGCGTCGTTTGCGCAGTTTATACGCTTCCAGCCAAAGCTTCCGGAGGCGTAAACGCCTGCGTCGTAGCTTTTGTACATGTGGTCGCGGTTCAGCTCGTGTATGTCCTTTACCCGCCCCGTTTCGTTTGAACGGGAATCTACCATTGAAAGGGAAAGAGCCGGCGGAAGCTCGAGGAAAAGAACGAGATCCGGCTCGGGGAGTCCGAGCTTCGTGAATTCAAAATCCCAGAGCCAGGGGAGAAACTTATCCCACTCTTCTTTCGGAAGCTTTGAAAGCTGATGGATAGCGTTTGCCGTTGTGTAACGGTTCGCGATGATGACAGTGTCGGGATCGACGGAATCCTTCTGCCAGTCGCGGCGGTAGGAAACGTATCTGTCGGCGGCGAAAAACATAGACGCTGCATAAGCGTTTGTGTCTTTGGGATCTCTGCCGAGCTCACCGGAGAGATACATCTTGACGAAATAGGAGCTGTCGCTTTCGTAAACGGGGAAGTCAAGCTCGCGGACGGTGATCCCCCGCGATCTTAAATATTCGGCGAGTCGGTCGCTCTGTGTTTTTTTTCCGGAGCCGTCGAGGCCGTCAATAGCAATGAAATATCCCATGATCAGTCACCGAGGCGCTTTTTATCAAGGGCGCTTTTGATTTTGGATGTAATATTGAGAAGCAGAAGCGCCACTATAACGAAGCCCACAGAATAAACGAGCACCTTAAGAAACCCGAATTTTATGGACAGTGAAAAATACAGTATCAAAAACAGCACCACGGGAACAGTGTAAAGAAGGCGTCTTCTTTTTGTGGCGCGAAGCTGTCGCTTCACGTCACCGTCGGTGACAATCTCTCCCTCAGTAAAGTGATATCCACACTCACAGCGTGTAGCTGTCGGTGCATTGATTATATGACATTTTGGGCAGTTCTTATACTCTGCTTTCATAGTGTTCTCCTTTGCTTAACCAAGCTCGTCGTGAAGCACGAGCTCCTGAAATTGCTGACGTGTGATAAGCACGTCTCTCGGTCGCTGTCCATCGGGTGCGCTGACGAACCCGCGTGCCTCCATAGTGTCGATGAGCTTCGCCGCTCTGCCGTAGCCGAGAGAGAGGCGGCGCTGAATAAGAGACGTTGATATCTTGCCCGTTTCAACGGCAAGCTCGAGAGCCTGTCTGAGCATAGGGTCATCGGTGGCGACGGGTGCTTCGCCTCCGTCGTTGCCGCGACCGCAGCGAGCAGCCGCGGCTTCGATGCCGTCAATGGCGGCGGCGTCGTACTGAGGATCGGGGCAGATCCCCTTGAGGAAATCTATTATCTTCTGTACCTCTGCGTCACTGACGAATGCGCCCTGAACGCGCTGAGGTTTGAGAGAACCTGTGGGGATGTAGAGCATATCACCGCGGCCGAGAAGCTTTTCCGCGCCAGCAACGTCGATAACTGTACGGGAGTCGATCTGAGAGGACATGGTGAAAGCTATTCTTGAGGGAATATTCGCCTTGATAAGACCGGTAACTACGTTAACGGAGGGGCGCTGAGTACCGATGATGAGGTGGATACCTGCAGCGCGGCCCATCTGCGCGATGCGGCAGACGGAGGTCTCAACGTCGTCTTTGACCGTCATCATCAGATCGGCAAATTCGTCGATGATGATGACCATCTGAGGTAAATATTCTTTTTCAGGATCGTTGTAGGTTACTTTATTGTAGTTTTTTATGTTACGCACGCCGACGCTTTCAATAAGCTCGTAGCGGCGCTCCATTTCGGTAACTGCCCAGGCGAGAGTGCCTGCTGCCTTCTTCACGTCGCTGACGACGGGAACGTGCAGATGGGGGATACCGTTATAGATGGTGAGCTCGACCTTTTTCGGGTCGATCATTATGAGTCTGATCTCCTGAGGGGTAGATTTATAAAGAAGACTCATTATAATGGAGTTTATGCAGACGGATTTGCCCGTGCCCGTTGCGCCGGCAATGAGAAGGTGGGGCATCTTCGCAATGTCGCAGTAAATGGGAGATCCTGCAACGTCTGCGCCCAGAGCGCAGGTGAGTCTGCTTTCTTCTGTTTCAAAGGCTTCGTTTTCGAGAAGTGCGCGGAGATAAACGTTCTCACGCTTTTTGTTGGGAACCTCGATCCCGACTGCAGCCTTGCCGGGGATGGGAGCTTCGATCCTTATGTTGGGAACAGCGAGGCCGAGGGCGATATCGTCGGAGAGATTGGATATGGAACGAACTCGCGTGCCCGATTCGGGGGTGAGCTCGTATCTTGTGATGGTGGGGCCGCGGGACACATCAGAAACTCTTGTTTTGACGTTGAAGCTGCGGAGTGTGTCAACAAGCTTGGAAGCGTTGTTCTTCAGCTCGTCGAGGTCTGCAGCCGACGGCTTGCCGGGGGCTGCAAGAAGAGAGAGCGGCGGAAATTCGTAAACGGGAACGTCAGCCTCCGGCTCCCCTGCAGCTTCGTTTTCAGCTTCCTCGGGGACGGAAATGATATCTCGCTCCGCCTCCATAAGGCCGGAGCTGTCGGGGGACTTTGCCGCATTCTGTAAAAGCTCGATCTTTTCGGGATCTATGAATATCTTGGAAAGGTCGATCTCTCCTGTCGATGAAAGGGAATCGGAAACGGCGGGAAGTGTTTTAATGTCTTTTGTTTCATCGGTTTTTGCCGTCGTCTTTTCGGTTTTGCCATATTCGGGAACCGACTCGTCAAGTGCATCAGGCTCGTCGAAGGACTGCTCTCCGTAGCGTTCGCGCGTGCGGCGCATGACCTCGTCGAAAATCCTCTGGTCAACGGCTTCCTGATCAAGCTCTTCTTTGGGCTGTGCTTTCTTTTTCTTGGAGGCTCTCTTGTCGGCGGACATATCGACGTCCGGATCGAACTTTGGGGAGCGTGAGTCTTCTTCGTCTTCTTCGACTGCAGGAGCGTCGGAGGAGGAATCAAGCTGCTTTACGCGCTCTGCGGCAGGCTTGGGCAGGGGCGTGAGAGATCTTATGGATCTTTCTGCACGTTTTTTTTCGCGGTACACCTTCATTCTGTACGCAAAGTATATCTGTACCGAGCGTGGAGTGAGTCCGAAAAGAAGGAGAGTCGAAATGAAGAGCGCGGAGACCGTTATGATCCATGCAAGCACGTTGCTCGTCCCCGTTGCCCTGATGAGAAGGGAAGCGAGCAGACCGCCTATGATGCCGCCGCTTTCGTATTCGACGCCGCTTTTATAAAGCTCGACGACATTGAAAACAGCCGTGCCACCCAGAAGGAGATGCATCAGTATGGCAGAGAGCACGAGGGAAATTCCCGCGCACCAGAGCTTCATTTTAATCCTGTTGGTCACAACGTCGGATTGCCAGTAAAAGCCAAGAAGCAGGAACAGTACGGGAATGATATATGCGGCACCGGAGAAAAATCCGAGAAGGATGCCTTTTAGCGGACGGACGATCCAGCCGTCTGATTCGAGAAGGAGTACGAGGAGGATGAGTATTGCGCAAATAACGAAAACGAAGGGGAGTATCTGATTCGTGACGCTCTGAGGATCACGCTCCTTTTTGACGCGCTCCGCTTTTTGGGAGGATCGCGGCGCTGACTTCCCGCTTGCCGGCTTGTCAGTTTTTTTTGCCGATCCTTTTTTATCAGCGGCGACGGCGGTGCCTTTGTTTTTCTTTTCGCTTAAGGGTGTTTTATTCTGTGCCATTATTTTTTATATAGAGCCTTTCTTTTGTCGGCGTTGAGCTTATTCGTATGTATCTTCGGGGCAGACGTGCCATCCGACACGATACCAATGTATATAATAACAGATTTTAAGTCAAAATACAAGGGATGAATAATTAATTGTAGATATGCGAGGCGTGCCTATGGTGATAAAGCGTGGATATTGGCAGGCGGCAGTACTCTTTTTTTCGGGAGTTTTTGCGGGGATCCTGAACGGTCTTATAGGCTGCGGAGGCGGTATAATCATCGTGTACACGCTGTCGCGTCTTTACCGCGACAGCGTTGAAATAGACAGCCGCGACGTTTTTGCGTCGGCAGTGGCGTCGGTGCTGCCTATGTCGGCAGTCTCGACATTCATATATCTCAGGACGGGCGACCTGCTGACGGCGGCAGAGCCGGGGCATATCGTTCCCGCAGTTTCCGGCGGTATCATTGGCGCGTATCTGCTGGATCGCATCAGCGTGCCGTGGCTGCGGAAGATATTTGCTCTGCTCGTTATCTGGGCAGGAGCGTCTTTGATCCTGCGCGGAGCGGGAACGCTGTAAAAAAGGAGGGAGATAAGACGTGATCGACGTTATTGTGGCTTTTTTTACGGCGGTGCTTTCGGGAATGGGAGTTGGCGGTGGCGGTCTTTTCCTTTTGTATTTAACGCTTATATGTGAAGTGGAGCAAAAAACGGCACAGCTTTCAAATCTTGTTTTTTTCATAGCAGCTTCGGCGGCATCGCTTACCGTGCACGTGTACAGACGGCGGACCGATGCTGCGGTCATTGCTATTCTTGCGGCAGGAGGCGTAATCGGCGCTGTGATCGGCGCCTCCCTTGCGGAGGTAACGGAGACGAAGGTGCTGCGTCTGCTCCTCGGTGGCTTTCTTGTCGCGGGCGGTGCTTTTTCGCTTTTCAAAAAAGACGGCGGGAGGAGCGCAACGGTAAAAAGCGCGGGAAATTAAATGTAAATTTTTTTTGAAGTCGGAAAATGTGCATGAATTGGCGCGGATTTTATTGAAAGTCCGTATTTACAAACCGTTCTTTTCGTGATATAATAACCCTCGCTGTCGGCACGGTCTGCGGACAAAGAGTCTTTTTGAGACCGGATCTGATAACGAGATCCCACCGAGACAAAAGACGTTTCACCCCGCCGCTTGCTGAGTCGATTGCAAATAAACACATCACAGAGGTGAAAACAATGGCACTTACAAAGGACACCAAGCAGGCGATCATCGAACAGTACGCTATTCACGAAGGTGACACCGGTTCTCCCGAGGTTCAGATCGCAATACTCACGTGGAGAATCAACTCTCTCACCGAGCATCTCAAGGTCAACAAGAAGGACCACCACAGCCGTCGCGGTCTCCTTAAGATGGTTGGTCACAGACGCAACCTTCTCGGCTACCTCCAGAAGGTAGACATCGAGCGTTACCGCGCGATCATCGAAAAGCTCGGCATCAGAAAGTAATTCCGAACGAACTTTGTACCATGGCGGGTTGCCGCATTAGCGGCAACCCTGTTTCATGTAACCGTCGGGCGAGCGTGAGACGGATCAGCATTTAATTAAGCGCACGGAAAAGGGAATATCCCACCGCACGTTTATTTAAGTGTTTATCCCTTTCGCGGCTCCCCGTTTTGATAAAAATAAAAACGGAGGTTAATCCAAAATGTTTGAAAACTACAGAGTATTTGAAACCGAATACGCAGGCCGTCCTCTTAAGGTTGAGGTCGGTAAGGTAGCAGGCCTTGCAAACGGCTCCTGCCTTATTTCCTATGGCGATACCACTATCCTTGCATGCGCGACCGCTTCTGAGAAGCCCCGCGACGGAATCGATTTCCTTCCCCTTTCCGTTGACTTCGAAGAGCGCCTTTACGCTGCAGGTAAGATTCCCGGCGCGTTCCTCCGCCGCGAAGGCAGACCTTCCGAGAAGGCTATCCTCACCGCGCGTGTGATCGACCGCCCCATCCGTCCTCTTTTCCCCAAGGACCTTCGCAACGATATCGTTCTTTCCATGACCGTTATGGCGGTAGACCCCGATTGCAGTCCTGAGATCACCGGTATGATCGGTGCATCCATCGCTCTTTCCATCTCCGATATTCCGTGGAACGGACCTATCTCCGGCTGCTTCATCGGTATGGTAGACGGCGTTCCCGTCGTTAACCCCACTCAGGAACAGCGCCGCGTAAGCACCCTTGAGCTTACCGTTGCATCCAGTGCGGAAAAGGTAGTTATGATCGAAGCAGGCGCACAGGAGATCTCCGATGCGAATATGTTCACCGCTATCATGCTCGGTCACGAAGAAAACTGCAAGCTCCTTCAGTTCATCAACCACATCATCGCAGAGGTAGGCAAGCCTAAGTTTGAATACCCCTCCTGCGAGCTTGACCACGAAATGTTCGATTCCATTTTCGCTTTCTGCGAAAAGGACGTTATGTTTGCTCTCGATACTCCCGATAAGAATGTAAGAGACGAAAGAATGGTTCCCGTTAAGGACGCCATCATCGAAAAGTTCTCCGAGGAGTATCCCGAGATCGAAACTCAGCTTGAAGAGATCATCTATAAGATTCAGAAGAAGATCGTTCGCCGCTGGCTCCTCGAAGACGGTAAGCGCGTAGACGGCAGACGCCTCGACGAGATCCGTCCTCTCGCGTCCGAAGTAGGAGTACTCCCCAGAGTACACGGCTCCGGTCTCTTCACCCGCGGGCAGACTCAGGTGCTTTCCATCTGTACTCTCGGTTCCATCGACGAAGCTCAGGAACTTGACGGTATCGACGATCAGACCACCAAGCGCTACATGCACCACTACAATATGCCTGGCTACTCCACCGGCGAAGCAAAGGCTTCCCGTACTCCCGGCAGACGTGAGATCGGTCACGGTGCACTTGCTGAGCGTTCCCTTATCCCCGTTCTTCCCAGCGTTGAGGAATTCCCCTACGCTATCCGTGTAGTATCCGAAGTCGTTTCCTCCAACGGCTCCACCTCTCAGGGCTCCGTTTGCGGCTCTACCCTCGCCCTTATGGACGCGGGCGTTCCGATCAAGGCTCCCGTTGCAGGTATCTCCTGCGGTCTTATCACTGCAGAGGACGGCACTTGGGACACAATGATCGACATTCAGGGTCTCGAGGACTTCTACGGCGATATGGACTTCAAGGTAG